>CAZPSQ010000005.1:0-57494 GCA_964588755.1 uncultured Prosthecobacter sp.
TGGCCGTCGTATTTGTTGAGCAGCGGCTTCGGATCAAACAGATCCATCTGGCTGGGCCCGCCCTCCAGAAAGATGAAGATGCAGCGCTCCGCCTTCGGCGCGAAGTGCGGCTTCCGCGTGGCCAGCGGGTTCGCAGGCACGCCCCCAATCCGCGACTCCGACCCCAGCAGCGAATCCTCCCCCAGCAAAGTCGCCAAAGCCAGACCGCCCAGCCCACTGGAACTGGTGGCCAGGAAATCGCGACGGGCCTGGAGAAAACGTGCTTCGGGGGACATGGGGCTATTCGCGGTTGATGAACTCATCGAGGTTCATGAGGACGCGGGCGAGGGCGACGAAGGTGGCGGTTTCGACGGACTCGGAAGAAGGGGCGGCGGAGGCGAGGGTGCCGAGGGATTTCAGGGCCTCGCCGCCGCCTGCGAGAACGCGTTTTTTCTGCTCGGTGTGGAAGGTGGTGAGGCGCTGGAACTCATCCGCGCGCGGGGGGCGGTTCAAGGTAAGGTGGAAGAGGTGCCGCAGGCGGCCGGGGGTGTCGCGCGGGGCCTCGCGGATGACGCGGAGGGCGAGCGCCTGAGCGGCCTCGACGAAGACGGGGTCGTTCATCATGGTGAGGGCCTGAAGGGGGGTGTTTGACCGCTCCCGGCGCACGCAGGCATCGGCGGCGTCCGGGCTGTCGAAGGTGGTCAGCATGGGATACAAAATGCTGCGGAGGGTGAGGACGTAGAGGCCGCGGCGGTAGCGCTGCCGGCCTTGGCTGATCTCCCATTTCACGGAGCGGCCCACGTCAAAGATGTCGCCAGGGAGCGGCGGCCGGATGCTGGGGCCGCCGATGTCGCGGGTGAGGAGGCCGCTGACGCAGAGGGCGGAGTCGCGCAGGATTTCCGCATCGAGCCGGAGGCGGTTCTGGCGGGCGAGCAGGCGGTTGAGGGGATCGAGGTCCATGATGTCCGCCCGATGCGCAGAGGACTGGCGGTAGGTGGCGGAGGTGACGAGGAGGCGGATGAGCGCCTTGCGGCTCCAGCCCAGGCGCATGAACTCGGCGGAGAGCCAGTCGAGCAAGGCTGGGTGGGAAGGCGACTCGCCGCTGGTGCCGAAGTCATCCGGGGTGCTGACCAGGCCGACACCGAAGAGCTTGCCCCAGACATGATTGGCCGCGACGCGGCTGGTGAGCGGGTGCCGGGGCGAGACGAGCCAGCGGGCGAGGTCCAGGCGGGTGGCCTCGGGCTGCGCGGGCCGGGCCATGGATGGCAGGGCGGAGAGGCTGGCGGGGACGACATCCGGGCCGCGGCGCGCGTAGTCGCCCGCCATGTGGACGTAGGTCTGCCGCCGGTCCTTGGTGACCTCGGCGAGGGTGGGGACCTTGGTGTTGCTGCCGGGGAGGTCGAGGTCGGAGGTGTTGTTGAAGAAGGCGTAGAAGCTGTAGTAGTCCCGGATGGTGATGGGATCATACTTGTGGGTGTGGCACTGCGCGCAGCCCACGGTGAGACCGAGCCAGACGCGGCCGGTGGTGTTCACCCGGTCGGCGAGGTTTTGGAAGCGGGCCTCCTCCTTGTCCACGCCGGCCTCGGTGTTCAGCGCGGCATTGCGATGGAAGCCGGTGGCGGCGAGCTGGGCGGGGGTGGCATCCGGCAGGAGATCGCCCGCGAGCTGCTCGATGGTGAACTGGTCGAAAGGCAGGTCGCGGTTGAAGGCGTCGATGACCCAGTCGCGGTAGTTGTAGGCGTGAGGGCGGACGGCGTCGCCGAGGAAGCCGTTGCTGTCGGCATAGCGCGCCATGTCCAGCCAGTGGCGGCCCCAGCGCTCGCCAAAATGCTGCGAGGCCAGGAGGCGGTCCACCAGGAATCGATAGGATGAATCGCGCAGGGCGGGCGACGAGGCGGCCTGCCATTGGGCAACAAAGGCGGCGACCTCCTGCTGAGACGGGACGAGGCCGGTGAGGTCGAGCGACACGCGGCGGATCAGGGTGGCAGGATCGGCCTCGGCGGCGGGCTGGAGCTGGTGCCGGGCAAGCTCGGCACGAATGAAGAGGTCAACCGGATTGATGACGCCACTGCCCTGCCCTGCGGGAAGGCGTGGCAGAGCGGGGCGGCGGACGGGGATGAAGGCCCAGTGTTCCTGATACTTTGCGCCCTGGGCGATCCAGCGGTGGAGGAGATCCCGCTCCGGCCCGGTGAGCTGCTTCGGCGAGGAAGGCGGTGGCATGATGTCGCCCGGATCGTGGGTGATCAGGCGCTTCCAGAATTCGCTGGCCTCCGGGTTGCCAGGAACGATGGCGGACTTGACCGCATCAGCTCGCACGTCGAGGCGGAGGTCCGCCTCCCGCTTGTCGGGGTCAGGCCCATGGCAGGCGTAGCACTTGGCGGCGAGAATGGGCCGGATGTCGCGGCCGAACTCGACGGGCGGGGCCGCGCCACAAGCAACCTGCGCCGTGAGGGCGAGGCAGAGGAAGCTCAGGGGCGGATGAAGGAGGCGGGGCACGACGGGAGAAAAGAACGGCCGCAGGAGGGCCTTTTTTGCGCGAAGGCCGGTCGTTTGCAGGAGCTATTCCAGGCAGCGATTTGGAGGAGCTGCAGGCGGCAGTGGCGGCCAGGAACGCTGCTGAATTCGTGATGGTGCTGGAAAAGGGGATTCCCCCACCCGGGGGACAGGCGGGGACCGGAAGGCACGGCACAGGAGCGGAGGCGTTATTGTTTTTGAATAACTGAACCGGTGATTTCGACTCACCTGTCACAACTCTTCAGGAGATCTTACATTATGAAGCCAACTCACATCCCTTTCCGCCGTCTCTTGCCAGCCGTGGCCTTTGTGGCCCTTGGTGCGTGCATGGCTCCTCTTTCCCTGCAAGCAGGGGTGAGACATTCATCCATTTCGGCGGACTTTCGCAGTTCCGCCCTTGTCCCTGATGCCGTGGTCAGCGGGCAGCCCTATGATGCCTTTGGGTTTGGTCCCACGGGCGGGGCCACCTATCAGACGGTGAGCGACCTGGAGCGTCTGCTGAACCGCGCGGGCCGATACTACAACCGCTACCGGGGTGACAGGAGCCGGTCGCAGCGGCATCGCCGGTATGACCCGGACGACCGGAACAACTGGAACTACCGCGGCTATTACCCGAACGATCCGGATGACCGGAACAACCCGCGCCACCCGGACTACATGGGCCGCATGTCCCGTGGCTACCACCCGTATTACAACCGGGGCGGCTACTATCCGAACGACCCAGATGACCGCAACAACCCACGCCACCCGGATTACATGGGCCGCATGTCCCGTGGTTGGTGGCGTTGATTGATCGTCGCTGCTGCTCTCACCCACAGCATAGTCACCGAGCCCTCCCCGCCCCTGCCGGGCGGGAGGGCTTTCATCTGTATGACAAGCAACGTGGTGTGCGGGAAGCCCCCCTGGGCGCGAGGTCAGGCAAGAGCTGTCAGCATCAGGCAAGCCCGAACCGGACCTGCGTGTAGTCGCGGACGTCGGGACAGGCGGGTTCAAACGGATGCGGGCGGGCGGCGGTGATGGCGATGACATCGCTGCCTGCACGGCGTCCGGCTTCAATGCCAGCAGGGGCGTCCTCGAAGACGAGGCACTGGTCGGCAGTGGTGCCAAGGAGCGCGGCAGCTTTGTTGTAGCCTTCAGGGTCAGGTTTGCCGTGGGTGACCTGCTCGGCAGTGACCATGATGGCGGGAATGGGCAGGCCGGCGGCGGTCAGGCGGGCGGTGGCCAGGGCGCGGCTGGCGGAGGTGACGACGGCCCAGCGGTCCGGGGGAAGGCGGGCGAGGAGTTCCGCGGCGCCCGCGATGGCGATGATGCCTTCGACATCGGCGACTTCCAGGGCCTCGAGCTTTTTGTCCTCAGCCTCCACATCGAGATCCGGCAGGGCGAACTCGCGAATGGTGTCGATGCTGCGGCGGCCGTGCGAGACGGCGAGGATGGGGGCTGAGTCGCGACCGTGGGAGGCGGCCCAGCCCCGCCAGACACGCTCAACGACGACGCGGGAGTCAAGGAGGGTGCCATCCATGTCGAAGAGGACGGCGGTGTACTTACGCGGGAGGTGGAGGACAGCAGAAGACATGGGGTCTTGGACTTGGCTGCTGGGCAGCAGACGGGCTCGCGGTGCACACCACCGTCATGAACTCGGCCAGTTAAAAACTGGCGCTCCCAGCTCAACCAGCGACGGTGGCTGCGCGGGCGTTCTCTTCGGCTCCAGTTTTTTCCAGGTAGTAGTCGTAGTCGCCGGTGTAGGTGGTCAGCACACCGGCATTGATGTGAATGACCTTGGTGGCGAGGCTGCGGATGAAGTGGACGTCGTGGGAGATGAAGACCAGGGTGCCTTCAAACTTCTGGAGGGCGAGGATCAGTCCTTCGATGGCCCAGATGTCCAGGTGGGTCGTCGGCTCGTCCATGAGGAGGAGGTTCGGCGGATCGACGAGGAATTTGACGAGGTTGAGGCGGCTCTTTTCGCCACCGCTGAGGACGCGGCATTTCTTGTGCACGTCCTCCCGCTTGAAGAGAAAGGAGCCGAGGATGCTGCGGGCCTCGTCCTCGCGGATTTCGGGGGCCACGCGCTTCAGTTCCTCCAGCACGCTGCAGTCGGGGTCCAGGGTGTCGGCGCGGTGCTGGGAGAAGTAGCCCATCTTGACGTTGGTGCCGAGCTTGCGCTCACCTTTTTGGAAGGGGACTTCGGCGGCGAGGATTTTGATGAGGGTGGACTTGCCAGCGCCGTTGGGGCCGACGAGGACGGTGCGCTCACCCTTTTCGATCTCCAGGTCGAGACCGGTGTAGATCTGCTTGGTGCCGTAGGCCTGGTCGATGTTGGACAAGGCGATGAGGCGCTGGCCGCTGCGCTGGGGCTGGGGGAAGTTGAAACGGAAGCCTTTGCGGAGGGGGCGGGGCTTGTCGAGTTTCTCCATTTTTTCGAGCTGGCGCTCGCGGCTCTGGGCCTGGGAAGCCTTGGAGGCGACGGAGCGGAAGCGGTCGATGAACTCCTGCATGGCCTCGATTTCCTTCTGCTGGTTTTTGTAGGCCTGGTTGGCGCGCTCCCAGTTTTCCTCCCGCTGCTGGAGGTAGTCGCTGTAGTTGCCCTGGTAGGAGATGAGCTTGCTTTCCTCGATCTCGAAAACGCTCTGGACGAGCTCGTCCATGAAGTCGCGGTCATGGGAGATCATGAGGATGGCGCCGGGGTAGTTCTTCAAATAGTTGCGAAACCACCAGAGGGCGGTGAGGTCGAGGTGGTTGGTCGGCTCGTCCAGCAGGAGGAGATCCGGCTCCATGACGAGGAGACGGGCCATGTGGGCGCGCATGACCCAGCCGCCAGAGAATTCGCGGGCCGGGCGGTCAAAGTCGCCATCCTTGTAGCCGAGGCCCTTCAGCAGGCGCTTGGCCTTGGCCTCCACCTGGGGGTCCTGCAGGGCGTCATGCTTGGCGTGGGCCTCGAAATACTCAGGGCTGGAGACGTCACCGGCGGCCTCGAAGGTGGCGAGCTCTTTTTCCAGACGCTCGATCTCGCCCGCCTTGCCGGTGGCGACCTCCAGAACGGTCTCGTTGCCCACGGCCTCGGCCTCCTGGGGGAGGAAGCCGATGGTGGTCCACTCGTCGCGGATGATCTCGCCGGAGTCGGGGGTGTCGGTCTTGAGGATCAGCGAGACCAGGGTGGACTTGCCCGCGCCGTTGGGGCCGACCAGGGCCACGCGCTCGGCATAGTTGATGGTCATGTTCGCCCCGCTGAAAAGGGTGCGGGCGTTGAAGGTCTTGGTGACGTTGCGGATCGTGAGCATTGCTGCCCTGACCTATCACCGCGAGGCCACCACCGCACGTGGTTTGTGCTCAGTGAGGATTTTTGACATGGGGACCTCGACGGCATTTTCACGGCCGAGGAACTCCAGCAGGACGCGGACGCGGTCGGCGCCGGAGAGCATGGCGTTCACAATGCCTTTGAGGCCACGCATGGGCCCCTCGGTCAGCTCGACCACATCCCCCACCTTCACGCCGACGTGGACCTCCACCACGTCCTCTTCCTTCATTTCCTCCCTGAGGGCGGCGATGACGCTGTCCGGGACCGGGGTGAGATTGCCGCCGAAATCGACCACTTTGATCACACTTTGGGAATGCTTGACGGCCCGCAGGTTCTCGATGGGCACAAAGCGGGCAAAAAAGTAGCTCGGGAACAGCGCCTCGACGAACCAGACCTTGCCACGGCGGGTGCTTTTCTGAAAGCGGATGCGGGGGCAGTAAACTTCGACGTTTTCCAGCCCGCCCATGAGCGCGGCGGCGATGTGCTCGCACTTGGGACGTGTGTGGACGACGTACCATGCCGGGGTGGAGTCCTTGTCTTTCATCTATTGTTTAAGCGAGATTAACTGTTGTCATAGTGCCGCTGGAGGACGCGGGGGCAACCTCAAAGCTGCCAGAGGAACATCGCGTTTGCGCTTTGGGACGGTCTGCGCCACCTGTGCGCCCGTTTTTCCGGGCTCTGCGCGCATGTTTGCCGACCTCTACGACTACCTCTACCATCAGAATCCGACCGGCGGCATTCCGCTGAAGGGCACGGGCATTGCCGTGGCCCTGGCGCTGATCGTTTCCCATGTGTGGGGCCTGAAGAACAGCCCAAAGGCGCAGGATTTCCTGAAGTCTTTCCCACGTGCCTACCCATGGGGGGTGGCCCTGCTGTCAATCGACATGCTGTGGGCCGTGTTTGCGCTGGCGAACATGGACATGGGCGAGTTCTTCAACATGCGGGAGGAGTTCATCTTCGCGACGGTGGCCGGTTATGTGGGCGTGCTGATCTATGTGCGGGAGTTTCTGGCGGTGCGTGCCCTGGGGGCGCTGCTGCTGCTGGTGGCCGGGCCTGTGCTGACGGCGGCCTTTCTGCAGCCGCAGGCCAGCCGCCTGCTGCTGCCCATCCTGGCCTATGCCTGGATCATCGTGGGAATGTACTTCATCGGCATGCCCTTCCTGATGCGGGACTGGACAAGCTGGATCGTGGCAAAGCCCCAGCGCTGGAAGCTGGCCATGTATGCCGGGATCGGCTACGGCGCGCTGCTGCTGGCGGCGGCGGTGTTGTTTTATTGACGAGGGAGGCGGCCTCATGACAGGGTGGGCCGGCAGGCCCTCCTTCCCATGAATGTCCATCACCTTGAACTCTTTTACTATGTGGCACGGCACGGCGGTGTGAGCGCGGCGGCGCGTGCCATGCCCTATGGCATCCAGCAGCCGGCGATCAGCGCGCAGATTTTGCAGCTGGAGGACACCCTGGGGGTGACGCTTTACCAGAGGCGGCCGTTTCAGCTCACGCGGGAGGGACAGACGCTGCATGACTTCATCGCGCCTTTCTTCGGCGGGCTGGGGGAAATGGGCGACCGGCTGCGCGGCGGCGGGGAGAAGCGCCTCCGCATCGCGGCGGCGGAGGTGGTGCAGCGGGACTACCTGCCGGAGCTGCTGGCGCGAATGCGGCGGCGGGTGAAGGGATTCCACTTCACCCTAGCCCATGGGCGGCAGCAGGAGATCGAGACGCTGCTGGCGGCGCAGGAGATCGATGTGGGGCTGAGCACGCTGACGGACAAGACGGCGGCGAACATCGAGGCACGGGAGCTGATCCGCCTGCCGATGGTGCTGCTGGTGGCCAAGCAGAGCGGCCTGACAAGGGCGGCGCAGATTTTGGAGCAGGACCGGATCGACCTGCCGCTGGTGACGCTGGATTCGCGGGATGTGCTGCCACGGGCGTTTCAGACGGCGCTGAGGCAGCGCGGGCTGGAATGGATGCCTAGCCTGGAGGTGGGCAGCCTGGACCTGGTGGTGCGGTACGTGGCGGAGGGCTTCGGGGCGGGACTGGCGCTGAGGCACCCACGGGTGGACCTTCCAGACACTGTGCGGGCGCTGCCGCTGGAAGACTTCCCACCGCTGAGCTTCGGTGTCCTGTGGACAGGCCGCCTTTCCCCCCTGGGAGAGACCTTTCTGGCCGAGGCGGCCGCGCTGGCGGCGGGGCTGGTGTAGGAGCGGGATGATGCTGGCGAAGGTTTGCGGTGGATGCCGGCACCTCTTATCAATCAGCCATCGCCGACTATCCGGCGGGGCGCAGGACGCGGTCCAAGGCATCCAGCACGGCCTGGGTGGTGTAGGGCTTGGGGAGGAAGTGCTCCACACCTAGCTCGCTCATGCGGACCATGGTGCCCTCGCTTGCAACGCCACTGCCAGCGATGATCTTCACCTGGGGATTGATGCGCCGCAGCACCTGGATGGTGACACGGCCGTCCATGACAGGCATCATGAGATCCGTGATCACAACAGCGATCTCCGCCTGATGCACGGAGTAGAGGGACAGGGCCTCCGCGCCATCCGCCGCAGACAGGACACGGTAGCCAAAGGCCTCCAGCGTCTCCCGGGCGATGGCCCGCACAGCCGCCTCGTCATCCACAAGGAGGATGAGCTCCCCGTGGCCGCGTGGCAATGCCTCAATGAACACACCGGTCTGCGGCCCTCCAGCGGCGATGTTGGACGGCAGGAAGATGGAGAAGGTCGTGCCGTGGCCGGACTCGCTCAGCACCTCAAGAAAGCCACCATGGCTTTTGACGATGGCCAGGACGGTGGAAAGGCCCAGGCCGGTGCCCTTCCCCACCTCCTTGGTGGTGAAGAACGGGTCAAAAATCTTGTCCACGACCTCCGGCGGCATGCCGGTGCCGGTGTCGACCACCTTGATGAGCACATAGGGGCAGGCCCGGGCCTCTCCCTGGGTGGAGGCGGCCAACGCGTCCACGGCCGTGCTGACGGCCGTGATGGTGAGCACGCCGCCGGCGGGCATGGCATCCCGCGCATTGACGCAGAGGTTCAGCAAAATCTGGTGGAGCTGGGTGTGGTCCCCCAGGACTGCGGGGAGGTCCTCTGCAATGCTGCAATGAACCTGGATGTTTTTGGGAAACGTCTCCCGCACCAGATGCCGCACGTCCTTGATGATGAGGCTGACGTCCAGGGGCGTGCGCTGCCCCTCCACCCCGCGGGCGAAGGACAGGATCTGCCGCACCATGTCCGCACCACGCTTGGCGCTGGTCTCAATGGTGGTGAGCATGGACCGGGAGCGGTCGTCCGCGCTGGTGAGGCGCAGGAGGCCGATGGACATGAGGATGGGCGAAAGGACGTTGTTGAGATCATGGGCGATGCCGCCGGCGAGGGTGCCGATGTTCTCCAGCCGCTGGGCGCGGAGAAACTGCTGCTCCATGCGCCTTTTCTCCGTGATGTCGGTGTTGATGGCGAGGATGCTGTGCGGCCCGCCACGTTCGTCACGCACCAGCGTCCAGCGCACCTCCACCAGGATCGTGGAGCCCGCCTTGTTGACCTGCTCCAGCTCGCCCACCCATTCCCCATGTTCGGTCGCCGCGGCGGTGGCCTCCTCAAACGGTCCAGGGTCACGGTAGAGAAGTTCGGAAATCTTGCGTCCCAGCACCTCGGCGGCCTCCCAGCCGTAGAGGTGCTCGGCGCCCTTGTTCCAGTAGGTGATGCGGTGCCCAAGGTCACGCACCACGATGGCGTCGCGCGCCTTGTCGAGGAGGGAGGCCTGCTCCCGCAACTGCTCATGGGACTGCTTGCGCTCCGTGACATCCCGCGCCAGGCCCACCACACGGTACACCTCCCCACAGTCATTGCGCACGGGAAAGGCGCGGTCACGGATCCAGCGCTGGGAGCCGTCCGGACGGATGATGCGGTACTCCTCGTCATAAGAGCCGTCCATCTGCCTGGCCACGGCCGCGCAGATGACACGGTCCCGGTCGTCGGGATGGATGGCCTCCATCCAGGTCTGCGGACAGGCGTAAAGGCTCTCGCAGGTGCGGCCCCAGATGGCCTCATAGGCGGGGCTGACATAGAGCATCTGGTTCTTGGCCACGTCCGTGCTCCAGAAAACCTCCTGGATGTTTTCCGCAAGCTGGCGGAAGCGCTCCTCGCCCTGCCGCAGCTTCTGCTGGGCCTCCTGCGCCGCGCGGCGCAGCCTGGCCTGCTCCAGCGCGACGGTGATGGAAAGCCCCAGGCGCGCGAGGCGGTCTTTCAGGAGATAGTCGGCGGCGCCCTGGCGCATGGCCTCCACGGCCACATCCTCCCCAATGGTGCCGGAGATGATGATGAAGGGAATGTCGAAACCGCTCTGTTTCAGCAGCTCCAGCGCGCGGGGGGCGGTGAACTCCTGCATGTCATAGTCTGACAGGATGATGTCGAAGCCGGGGGACAGCGTGGCCAGGAAGTCCGCCTCCGACTCCACCCGCTGCCATTCCGGCGCAAAACCGCCACGCCCCAGCTCCCGCAGCACCAGCTCGGCATCGAAAGGGTTGTCCTCCAGCATCAGGACTCGCAGCGGAACGGCCATCGTCGTTATTTTTCGAGCCTGGGTGGCTGGTTGAGGAGCAGCCAGTAGTACCCCAGCTTCTGAACTGCCTCCACAAAGCTTTCAAAGTTCACCGGCTTGACGATGTAGCTGTTCACACCCAGCGCGTAGCTTTCCACCACGTCACGCTGCTCCTTGGACGAGGTGAGCACCACCACGGGGATGTGATGGGTGCGTTGGTCGCCTTTGATGCGCTGCAGCACCTCAAGCCCGTCCACTTTTGGCAGCTTGAGATCCAGCAGGATCAATTTGGGTGTGTCCTCCACATGACGGCCCGCGTGCACCCCCTCGCCGAAAAGGAAGTCCAGCGCCTCGGCGCCATCCCGGGCCACCTGGACGCGGTTGCCAAGGTTGGCATTTTTCAAGGCACGGCAGGTCAGCTCCAGATCCTCCGGGCTGTCCTCCACCAGCAGTATTTCAACGATGTCAGATGCGTTCATGAGCGGGTGATGTCCTCATCCAGGGTAAAGTAAAATGTGGCTCCTTTGTTCAGCTCTGAGTCAGCCCACACACGCCCGCCGTGGCGATGAACGACACGCTGGACAATGGCAAGCCCCACCCCGGTTCCTTCGTAGTCTTCCGAACGATGAAGGCGCTGAAAGACGCCGAAAAGCTTGTGCGCGTAGCGGGCGTCAAAGCCAGCCCCGTTGTCACGCACAAAGTAGGTGTGCGTGCGCTCATTTCTTGCACAGCCAACCTCGATCACGGCGCTGTCTCGTTTGCGGCTGTACTTCAGGGCGTTGGACAGCAGGTTCACCCACACCTGCTTGAGCAGCGCAGGGTCCCCAACGCAGTCTGGCAGCGGTTCCACGCGCAAATCGACGCTGCGTGAGGCCCGCTCCGGCCCCAGCTCCTCCAGAGTGGTCCGGACCAGACGGCCGGTGTCCACCTTTTGTCTTTTCAAGGGCGCACGGCTGAGCCGGGAAAAAGTGAGCAGGTCGTCGATGAGACGCCCCATTTTCTGGGCATTGCCGCGGATGATCTGGAGATGCCGCCGCCCGTCCTCGGGCAGCAGCTCACCATGGTCCTCCAGGACAGCGCGGGAGAAGCCGTCCATGGCCCGCAACGGGGCGCGGAGGTCGTGGGAAACGGAATAGGAGAATGATTCCAGCTCCTTGTTTGCCGCCTCCAGCTGCTTGTTGGCGGCCTGCACGCGCAGGGAGCTTTGGAAGACCTCCGCCTCCATCTTCTGCAGGCGTTCATCCAGCGCCGAGGGGTGTCCGTTCATCTCCACCGGCTGTTTTTTGTGGCGCACAAACTCGGTCACCTCCTCCACCCGGTGGATGATGTGGCTGACCTGCCCGCCGGCATCCAGCAGGGGGGAGTTCACAGGACTCCAGTAGCGCTCCTCAAACGAGCCGTCAGGCCGGCGCACATCGTATTTCTGAATGGCCATGGCGTCCGCCCGCCCATGCTTCAGCACGCGGTTGAGCGACGAGCGCAGATTCGACACGCCATCCGCCGCCGGATCATCCGGGTTGTCGGGAAAGACCTCGAACAAACCACGGCCCATGATGCCTTCCCGCGTGGTCAGGGTGGCGGCAAGGTAGGCGTCGCTGACGCCGACAATCTTGAACGCGGGCGTGAGCACCAGATACAGGCCGGGGAGGGAGTCGAACAGACTCTGCAGCTCGGCGCGGCTGCTGCGCAGCTCCGCATTCAGGGCCTCCAGCGCGACGGTGCGCTCGGAGACACGCCCCTCGAGCTCCGCATTGATCTGGAGCATGCGCTCCTCGACTTTTTTGCGCTCGCTGATGTCGAGGGACAGGACAAAAATGCCCTCCGGCACGGGCTGGATGCAGAGCTGGAAGAACGCATGCCTCCCGTCAGGGTAAACAAACAGGTTCTCCGTCTGCTCGCTTCGCTGCTCGTCCATGCACCGCTTCATCACCGCATAGGTGGTGGTGTTCTCAATGCCTGGGAAACACTCCATCATCGTGCGCCCCAGCAGATCGGCCGCAGGCTGCCGGCCGTGACGCGCGGCCGTTTCATTCACATACAGATAGCGCCAGTCGTGGCCGATGATCTGGCAGCCCTCCATCATGTTGTCCAGGGTGGTCTGGTAGCGGGCCATGCTCTGGCGCAGGGCTTCCTCATCCTTTTTTCTCAGGGTGATGTCACGGATGATCACAGTGTGGGTCTTGAGCCCCCCGGCCCCCACGGAGGAGATGGAAACCTCGATCGGGAACTCCTCCCCGGACGCCCGCAGCGCGGTCAGGCTGTCCACCGGCTGCGGGACGTCGCCTGCCGCGTGGTCCAGCCCGCCGACCCGTGCCAGATACACACCGTGCAACTGCGGCGGAATGAAGCGATCCAGCGGACCACCCAGGACTTCCGAGGACGCGCAGCCAAACATCTTTTCGGCGGCGGCATTGAACAGCACCACCCGCTGCTGGCTGTCCACGCTGATGATGGCGTCCATGGCGGTGGACACAATGGCGGCCATCTGCGCCTCGGTCTGCTGGGTGAACTCGCGCGAGCTCTGAAGCTCCCGAGTGCGCAGGGTGACACGCTCATTGAGCGCCGCATTGGCCGCCTTCAGCCTTTCATGCAGCAGCGCAAAGAGGAGCCCTGTGCCACCGAAAATGACCATCGACATCACCATCTGCGGATCCCGGATGTCCCAGGAAAGCTGGGGCGGCGCAAAGAAGTGCCATACCAGAATCACACTCAACACCGTGCCGACCAGCCCACCACGCAGCCCCCCAATCCAGGAGCTGCAGAACACCGCCGGATAGAACAAGATCAGCGTCAACGGCCGCAGCCAGGGCCAGAAAGCCCACTGCACAGCCAGCGCGATCAGCGGCGGCATCAGCGCCAGCGGCATCTCCCATGACCCCCGGCGTCTCATGCAACGGCTGCTGAATGAGAGTCCCGGTGCCGGCAGCGGGCCTGGGGCGCCACCATCTGGGGATGACAGGCCGGTGCGTTCATGAAGCAGCAAGGAGGATGCACATTTATAAAAGGAGTGAAAGTTCCAGTAACTGCACTAGGCATGCATTTAAACTTAGAGGCAAATAAACAAATGTTTAGTCACTGTGATGGTCAGCGCCACAAATAATCCGTATTTTGACACTGGTTCAAACACATGGGCATTTTGCTTGTAATCAGCCCTCTCATCCAGACATGCCTGCCACAATTTGAAATGTTTGCGGCATCCCCGGATGCCGGCCATCTCAGCAGCCTCCCCTGTCAACGAAACACTGGTTGGTCAATCCACGCCCCTCAACCATCGTGCGATGGGCAGCCAAGCGCGTCCTTGTTCCACAGGAACAAGATGCCGCAATGGAATGCAGGAGAAGTGGTGGAGTCCATTGTCCGGCTCACCCAAGCGCCTCCACGATCAAGCCCACCCTGTGGAAGCGGCCGCCCCTGCCATCACAGCCGCCAGGTGGCCTGCCGCAGCACGGCAAGCTTTGGCTCCTTCATGGTCTCATACCAGACCGTGAGCAGGGTTCCATCTGGCAGCTCCACCGTGCTGGGGTAGCCCAGGTCGCCGCCGATGCCGTCGCCGGAAAGTGTGATGGCCTCCCCCCAGGTCCTGCCGTTGTCGGAGCTGACCCGCGCCTCATTGCCGAAGGGCTTGCGACGGTGGCCGTAGCTCATGACGAGGCGGCCGTCCCGCAGGCGCAGGAGGTGGGAGGGCAGGCCATAGCAGATGGGATGTGGCTCGCTCCACGATTTGCCGCCGTCGGTGGATTCCGTCTGCAACGTCCAGCCTTTGCTGGTGTCGTTGTGATTGCGGATCTGCGCGATGATGGTGCCGTCGGCGGCCTCCACGGCGTGCAGCTCATGGTAGCCCTTCACCACGGTGTCGCCCTTGCGGGTGGGAATGTCGGCCAGCCACTGCCAGGTGAGGCCGTCATCCTTGGACTCGGCCACGCCGATTTTTTTGTCCTCCGTCCACAACTGCTTTCCGACATACAGCAGACGGCCATCCTTGAGCTGGGCGGGGCCGTGGGGGCTGTTGACGATGGTGGGGATGGGTTTGGACCACGTCTCCCCGCCATCCGTGGAGCGCAGCACCCACTCGCCAAGCTGCGCCTTGCGCTCCGCGTCGCTGAGCTTGTCATGGGCGGCCTTCCAGCGCGCATACCGCTCCGCCGGCATCGTCTTGGAGACCCAGCCCTGCGGGGTCAGCTCCGCCATGGCGGAGGCTTTTTTGTAGTAGTCCTCGTAGGCCAGCGAAGTGAATGTGGTCACCAGCAGCGTGCCCTTGGCCGTTTCCAGAACGCCGGAGTCACGGTCGTCGATCGGCCCGTCATGCAGCGTCACCGGCGCGGACCATGTGGCACCGTGGTCCGTGGACTTGATGGCCACCACCTTGCCGAAAGGACACACGTGCGCCTCCCGCCCGCCAGAGCAGGTGACCCACAGGTCACCATTGGCCCGCTGCGCCACGGTGGACCAGCCATGGTAAAACTCCGGCTGCCGGGAGATCACCTTCGTCTCCAAAATCCTGGCCTCAGGCGCGGCACCGCGGGCGATGAATGGAAACGCGAAGGCGGAGGTGGTGGTGGCAATGAAACGGCGGCGTGTGTTCATGGTGGTCGGTTGGAGGCAAGGACTACGCCACGCGGAGACCGGCTTTAGCACCCAAACAAAAAGGCGGCTGGTTTCCCAGCCGCCCCGACGACGATGACAAAAATATGCCGCAGATGAGGACCTGCTTACTTCCGGGCGGCCCAGGCCAGGCCATCAGCCGCCTTGCCCACGTTGATGAGCTTTTCCACCTTCCAGTCAGCGATGTTGATGGCCATGACCTGCTTGCTGGCGTCGCAGGATACGTAGGCATACTTGCCATCCGGGCGGATGAGGACTTCCTGCGGCGACTTTGGCGCGTCGAGCACCTTCACGGTCTTGCGTTGCTCCAGGTCGATGAGCGCGACTTTGTTGTCCACGCTGAGGGCGATGATGAGAAACTTGCCATCGGCAGTGGGCGCGCTGCCGTAGCCGCAGCCGGGCATGGGAATCCAGTGGGAGACTTCGAGTTTTTCCGTGTCGATCACGGCAAGCTGCGGCACGAACTGGTCCGAGGTGAAGGCAAACTTGTCATCTACAGAGAGGGAGATGCGCTGCGTGCGCTTGCACACCGGAATGATCTTCACCAGCTTGCGATTCTCGAAGTCGAGCACGGACACGGTGCCAGGACCCACGTTGGAGGTGAAGCCACGCTTGCCGTCGCGGGTGACGGCCAGCATGTGGGACTCAGGCTCGCCGGTGGAGACCTCGCCCAGGATCTTGTTTTCCTTCGGATCGATGATGGCCACGGCGTTGTTGTTTTCCACCGTGCAGAACAGCAGCCCGGTGGCGGCATTGGTCACAGGGCAGTGCGGGCGCACGCCTTTCTTGAAGTCGATGGTGCTGACGATCTTGCGTTGGTCGAGGTCGATCACGCGGATGATCTCGCCATCGGTGCCGGGCTTGCCCACGCCAGAGTTGCCGAAGATCGGCACAAAGGCCAGCTTGCCATCCACGGACGTGGACACCTCATGCCCGGTGACACCTTCCTCCGGCACGGTGGCGATCTCCTCATGCGTGGCGGGATCGATCAAGGACAGCGTCTGGTCGCCCTTGTTGGTGACGAGCAGCAGGTCGGCGGCAAAGGCGGGAAGCGCAAGGGTTAGCGCGGCCAGGGAGAGAAGGGAACGGCGGAGTTTCATGAGGGGGATTGGAATAAATCGGCGGATGGATTCGGCGCAGTAAACGGACAAGACAACCGGTTTCCTGCCAGCATCCACGGTTTCATGCACGCCCTCTCTGGCGGCACCCCATGAAAAAGTATCCGTCATACATGGCCCCATCGCCGAAGACTCGACAGTTTGACGGAGATGACCGCGGAACCAAGACGCTCCCGGCCTGACGTGTCGCCGCTTGCTCGGCGGCCCAGGCTTGGGGCGTGAACCAGTGAACGGTCTTGTTCCTCTCCACCGGCAGGCGCTTGAACAGCCCGGCCAGGCAGGTGGTGGCGACGACGCCAGCACGGTGGCAGTTGCCGATCAGTGTGTAGAACGTGGCGGCGCGGGCGCCGGATTGCGCGTCGCCCATGAACAGCCAGTTCCTCTTGCCGATGGCACTGGGGCGGATCGTGTTCTCAACAAGGAGCTTGTCGCTCTGCACACGGTCGCGCTCATACCACAAGCACTTGAAAATGACTCTTGGGTGGAATTACCGAACTGCGCGAATGGTGGGGCGGATGTGTTTGGCGCACAGCGCGGCTTTTCTCCCTGCATCCCCTTCGCCAAACGATCCGGCCCATGGCGCGTCGTCAGCTCCAGGACACCCGCCCCCCGCCAAGCCAAACCAGCCGGATAGTTCGGCGAAGAAGGCTCAAGATGCTGCGAAGCTCAGCACGCCGAACACATCCGCCCACATGGTATATTCGCCTAGCATCTGTTTTGTTGGTGAAACTGCTGCCATCGCACAATATCGAGCAGACGGCGCATGACGCCAAGCTCTTGTTGGCCAATGACAGCAGGAGGGGATGGTGGCGGGGCTTCCATCGTCGCCTTCATCACCTGTTATGGAAATTTGTACAGCGGCTTCTTCACCACGCCGCTTCCAAATCCTATACTTTCACTCCCGTGCTCATGCGTAAGCCCTGGCTGAACGCCCACCTCAAAGAATCAGCGGGGCAGTTCGGTGACGCGCAGGCGGAAAAAGCGCTGGGGCAGGGGGCCTGTTTTGATCCAGAGCTGGATCAAGGGATCTCCGGTGATGGGATCTGGACCGAGCTGGAGAGTGCGGTCAGGCGTGATGGTCTGCCAGGAGGCCGGGGACAAGCCGGGCGAGGCCTCCAAGGTGGCGTCCAGGCCCTGGGCCAGACGGTTCTGCCGGTAGGTGAAGGTGAGATAGGTCTCGCCATTCTCCTGCCCCAGCCTGGCATGGGGCGAGGCGTGGGCATCTGCCATGTTTCTGCCATGCAAAGGGTGGATGTTAAGGAAGTAGGCGAGGAGGTTGGGTATGCCATCCGCGTTGGGATCATCCTGGGGAGCGCGCTGGGCGGGCGGCACGCCGGCGGCCAGCAGCCAGTCTCCCAGGAGCACGATGGCCGGGGTGCCCTGGCCGGAGAGCGGCAGCGTGCTTTCGCCAGCTTGGGCGTCAGAGTCCAAGGTCAGGACTCCCGTGTAGGCGGTCTCTGCGGCGGGGGTGAAGAGCACGGACAGAACGGCGGAAGAACCGGGCTCGATGAGTGCATCCGCAAAGCTGGCGGAAAAACCGGCGGGCAGGTGGAGGTCGGACAGTTGCAGGGCCTGCCAGCCGTCGTTATGCGCCTGGAACTGGCGCGTGGCCTGCGTGCCGACCGGCACTGAGCCGAAGGCGAGATCTCCGGTGAGCCGGATGCTGCGAGAGAAGGGTGCCTGCAGGGAGACCGGCAGCGGCGTGGTCTCGTCGCGATAGTCCAGGAAAACCAGCCGGTCATTCTGCCGCCTGAATAGCTTCACAGCGTGGAGATCGAACGGCCCGAAGGGCACTCCCTGCGGCAGGTCCCTGGGGCGGAAATTCAAGACGGCACGGTTGGTCCCGGCGGCGGCTTGGTAAAAGTCTGCCACCGCATGGATCTCCACGTCTTGAGCGGCGTCCTTGAGGCGGGCGGAGAGGACATAGGAACCGGGCGAGTCCACGGCGACCAGCAGCGTCACCGGGAGGGCATCCACCCTGCCGTCATCATTCGTGTCCACCGGGTGCCAGTCCGGCTGTCCGGCGATGATCCCGCCGGGCGCGGCGACGTGAAGCCTGGTCTGCGCGCTGCGGCGGAAGGCCTGGGTGGAGGCGGGAAGGACCCCTTCCAGGCGGGTGACGATGGCGTGCTCTCCAGGCTGGGCCAGGGCCTCCAGCAACAGTCCGAAGAGGCCGTCCCCGGCCTGCGCATCTCCGTGCAGGCCGAGGTCTGAGAAACTGCGTGCCAGCACCGTGCCGTCCGGACAGTGCACTTCCATGCTGAGGGTGGCGTCTGGAATGGCGAGCAGGCCCTGGCCCTCCCGCCCGAGTGCGGCGGAGACGATGGTCTGCGCAGACTGGCCGCGCCACTCTGGGTGGGAGACGGCGAGGCGCAGGTCCGACTCCGCCTCGATCTCCAGCGTGTAGGCCCCGGGCTGGGTGGCCTGCGTGGCATCCACCACCGCCTGCCATGGGCCGGCCTGCGGGGCGGTGAGAGTGCAGGTGAGGTAGGTGCCGCCATCCGACGTGGTCTGGTCATAGACCACCGCAGGATCCGTGGACTCCGGGCCGAGGGTGAGGCCTGCCGGGGTGATGAGCCGCAGGCTCTGGGCGCTGGTGCCATGGAGAGAAATGACCAGCGGGGAGGTGGCATCCACCGGAAAGCCGTGGGTCACGCTGCCGCCTGCGGCCACGGTGCCAGTGCGGTGGTCCACGAGGGTTCGCGGCAGTTCTGGTGGCGGTGCTGGCGCTGCGGCGGGTCGGTTCTCTGCCTGGCGGCTCTCCTGATGGGCGGACATGTTCAAGGCCTCCACCGCATGATCTGGATTGGCCAGGATGCCGGCCATCCAGTCGATGACTTGGTCACTCGCGCAGATTTCGGAGTGGTTCAGGGGCACGATCTGCTGGCCGACTGGGTGCACTTTGGAGTCGTTGAAAGAGAGGCCTTTTTCCCAGGTGGCGGGAATGAACATGGGGGTGCTGTTGGCCATGCCAGAATGGAAGGGTAGTTTGATCTCCAGATACTCGCCCCGGTTGCTGAGGACGGTGACGGCACCGTCGTCCACCCGATCGTCCGGAGGCCCTTTTTGCAGGAGGTTGTGAGGGACCTTGAGGTCTGGGTCGCCGTTGGTCCGGTCACCGGTGACGAGAAACAGCCGTGTGCCCTCCTCCGGCCAGCGCACCGAATCAGCGAAGACGTGGCGCACATGGTAAGTGCGGAGCTCGCTGACGTCACTGTCCTTCCACCAGGCGTAGGCGGCTGCCCCCGGATGGTCTGCGGCCAGGCTGCCAGCGTTCGGGGTGGCCAGCATGAAGACATCTCCTGAAAGGGGCAGATGGCTGCCGTTGTTGGCGCTCTGGTTGTTGTGCAGGAGCTGGCGTACGATGAGGCCGCCCATGGAGTGGCAGATGAAGTGGACCTTGGCAGGTGCCTGGCCGTGGCGGGTGGTGTAGTCCGCAATCCTGGCCTTGAGGTGCTCCGCTAGGCAACACGCGTTGGCGGCCACGCCCTTGGTGCCATCCACCACCACACTGGTTGCGTTGGGATCCCAGACTTCGGTGAAGTGCTGCAGTTCGAGTATTGTGTGGAGCTTGAACCAGTAGGAAGTCTCGGGCTCATCGTTCAGGCGCAGGCCGCGCACCAGCACCACGGGCATGTTTTTGGGGTCGGCAGGGATGGTGGATCTGCTGCTGAGATCCACCGGGACCTCGTGGCTGCCGCCCTGGGTGATGGTGACGGGGATGCCGCCCAGGACATAGTCTGTGGAGGCGCTGCCGTGGCCGTGGTCCAGGTAAAGCCGTGAATCACTCCCGCCGTCCAGGAGCGCCGCCACGGCGTAGGTGCCCGCAGGGACTTGGGACAGGCTGTAGGCCCCGCGCGAGTCCGTGGTGGTCTCGTACCTGGTGACGCGCAGCCGGAGGCCCGAGGAGGACTCCCCCTGCAGCAGCACCACACGTGCGCCGACCAGGGGCACGGGCGCTGTGGCGGTGCCCACGGGGGGCAGCCCCCGAACGGTGCCGAAGACCACGCCTGTGCCCGTGGGTGCCAGCACGGCCTGGCCTGTGAGGGGACGCGCCACGCTCTGCCCGCCGATCTGGAGCAGGGCCACGCCATCGTGCCGGCCGCTGGCCGTGGGGCTGTAGCTGAGGGACACGGTGGCTTCCGCGCCCGGTGCCAGCTGGCCTGGGGCGGGGCCTGTCAGGGCAAAGGGGGCGCCCAGCCCGCTGATGGCGCAGTCGGCGGTGGCTGTGCCGGTGTTCCACAGCACGAAGGCTTTTACCACTGACTGGCCTGGGGCCACGGTGCCAAAGTCCAGCCCTGCCACCGGCCGCACGGCCGGGGTGGCGACGCTGAAGGCCAGCGGCTGGGAGGCGATGCCGCCCGGATTCACCACCGTGGCCGTCCAGGCGGCCGCTGCGCTGGTGACATTGACGAAAACGCGGAGGGTGGTGGAGTCCACGAACTGGGTGCGCTCCTGGGGGATGGAGTACACCTCATTTCCCACCCGCAGGACGACCATGGACTGCGTGGCAAAGTTGCGCCCGGTCAGGGTGATCCACTGGCGGGTGTCGAGGCCGGGGACCTGCGGGGGATCAATGCTGAGCACCACGGGCAGGGTGCCGATGCCACCGGTGTCGAGGGTGGTGCTTCCTGACTCCCCCTTGCCGGTGAGGCCGTCCAGAATCCGCGTGTCCACGGGAAAGATGGCGGAGGTGGCGTCGCTCTCCCGCAGGGTGGTCCGGGTGTCCACGGTGAAGGTGGCGGAGACGGTGTGCGGCGCACCCTGGGCGGTGCCGGTGGTGGCGAGGGTAACTGCGGCGACAACAGCGGCGCTCAACCCCACGGCACGCGCCATCCGGTGAAGCAGGCCGGGGGGCCTCGTCCACAAGCAGCAGGGCAGCATTGGCGGAGGGGTGATCACGCTGGTGAGGGGCGGTTTAGAGTCCTCTCACACAGCGGAATCCGTCGCCGCCGCCAGCGCTGGAGGGGTTGCTATCGATTACTCGAGCATAGACACGGAGAGCAATGGAATTGCCATTAACCCAAGAGCCACCACGGTGGATTCGAGAGCCTCCTGTGTCCGACCCTCTAGGATTGTTGCCGCCGGTGAGGTCGCTCCACGCCGCCCCCCTGTCCCAGCACCATTCGCGCACATTGCCGATCATGTCATACAGGCCGTATCCATTGGCCATGTCGCTGCCGCCACCTTGTTGCCCTCCATTGTAGTAGCCAGCAGGGGTGGTCCTCGGGGTGACGCCTGACCAAGGATGCGAGCTTCCGCCCCAATTGGCCATGCCCCCCGTCAAGGCCTCCGATCCCCAGGAGTAAAGTTTTCCTGACAGCCCGCCACGGGCGGCCTTCTCCCACTCGGCCTCGGTGGGCAGGCGGTAACCATTGGCGTTCCATTTCACCATCGCATTAGTGAGGGGGATTAGTGAGGCACTACGGCAGGGGTTAGACTGACTTGTGTCTGTGTAATAGACTGGCGTCAGGCCCTCCTTTTCCGAGCGGGCATTGCACCAACGCACGACATCATACCAGGTCACGTTATTAGCAGGATGGCTTGGTTCCAGCCAGTCGGCCGTCATGTTGCTGTAGCCGTTTTGCACAGCCCAGGTACGGACCTCTGTCCACAACGCGCCAGTCACCTCGTAGCGGTCCATGAAGAAGGCGTTGAGGTAGATGGTAAGGGTGCCGGCGGAGGAGCCACCGACCCACTCGCCCATCTGGAAGGTGCCGCCGGGGATTAGGACCATGCCTGCGGGCGGGATGGGGACGTTGCCCGAGCGTGCATTGATGCGGACGCGCATCTGTTCGGTAAGCAGGCCGTCGACATCTGCCTCGGCGTTCCAGACGATGGCGCGGTTAGTGCCTGGGGAGACACCGGGGCCAATGTGGCCAGAGAAGGTCTTGGCAGGCACAATGTAGCTGCGGCCGCCGTCATTGGACACCTCCACCCAGACGGTGACCGGGCCGCCGGAGTAAGTGAGGGTGTAGGTAATGTCCACCAGCTTGGTTCCCGCGCGCTGGCCCACCTGGATATTGGAAACCACGGGCTGGAGTTGCGCCTGAGCCATGACCTGAACCTCGAAGGCGAGGACTGCCACCAGAGTGACGAGAAAGAGTGCCGCCTTGGCGCGTGCTAGTAGCAAGCCTGCTGTGATGATGCACTTTGAAAACCGTTGTTTAGTTCGACTGTCCATCAGTCTTAAGTGGTAATCGGTATTAGGAGCACTGCCAAGGTCTTTTTGTTCTCTGCCTTGAGCGGGTCGTGGAGGTGGCCGCCGCAGGCTGCCTGCGGGACGGGTCATGCGGCCTGGCATTGTCTCCTGATGGTGCCTGCTCCAGCCTCCACGCTCCGAACTGCTGCCCCAGCCGTTTCCAGGAGCCTGTCAGGACAGCACCACTTCGAGAAAAAGATGCCAAGCATGAATGGCAAAGTTAAGGGCAGTCATCGTGGTTTTTCGGGGCACCTGACAGGCTCTGCAAAGCGCTGTTTTCCAAGCGGGTGCAGCATGCGGCTTTCGGGCAACGAACGGGTGGCTGCGGGGTTGCATGAGCATGAGTTTGCTCACCTGCTTCCTGCCTCACTTTCCTCGCAGCCTTCAAGGCTCTAGGTTCACAAAGTGACAAAGAGCAAAATTTCCCCAACCTCTCACGGGTGAATCAGTGTCTCAGGCATGTTACCTCCTGCAAATTCCGCAAGCAATGGCGCTCGGATGGCGTAGCTTCTTCACCCCCTAGTCTTCGTTCATGTTTCATGAGCCACATCTCTGTCCCCCGCGAACCTCTGTCCCGCCGTGCCGTGCTGCGCGGTCTCGGTGCCACTGTGGCGCTGCCGTTTCTGGATGCGATGGTGCCATCTGCCCGCGCCGCGCAGGGGAAGGCATTTCCCACACGCATCGGCGTTCTCTTCATGCCAAACGGGGTGCATCCAGACAAGTGGACGCCGGAAGGCACGGGCAAGGACTTTAAGCTTTCACCGATCCTGGAGCCGCTGGAGCGGCATCGTGGAGACATCACTGTGCTGACGCAGCTCGGCCATGCGAACTGCCGGGGCGGCGATGGCCATTACGCAAAAACGGCGAACTGGCTCACCGGCACGGAGATTGAAAAGACCACCGGCAAAAATCTGCGCTGTGGCGTGAGCATGGACCAGATCTTTGCCCAACAGGCAGGCGGGCAGTCCCGCTTTCCTTCCCTGGAACTCGGGACCGACCCGGTGATGACGGGCGTGGATTTCAACGTGAACTACACGATGCTGTACGGCTCGCACATCGCGTGGCGCACGCCCACCTCCCCGCTGCCGCCGGAGATCAACCCGCGCTTCGTCTTCGACCGCCTGTTCCGTGAAAATGCCGGGCAGCGGAAGGCCTCCGCGCTGGAGAGCAAGAGCGTGCTGGACCTGGTGCTGGCCGATGCCAAGGCCCTGCGGGGCCGCGTGGGCCTGGATGACCAGCGCCGCCTGGATGAGTACCTGGAAAGCATCCGCAGCGTGGAGCAGCGCATCGAGGCCGACATCGCCCGCGTCGCCAGCGGCGAGAACCTCGACCCTGCGGCACGCGATGCCATCTCCCAGCTCGACCAGCGCATCACCACCGCCATGGCGCAGCAGAAGGACCCCGGCAGCCGCCTTCGCCTGGACCACACCGAGCACTCCCGCCTGATGATGGAGCTCATGACCCTGGCCTTCTGGAGCGACAGCACCCGCGTGAGCACCTTCATGTTTGGCTGGGCCGTCAGCGGCAAGAGTTTTACTTTCCTAGACGGCGTGAAGCACAGCCACCACGAAAGCTCCCACCATGAGAACAAGCAGGAGAAGCTGGAGCAGTACCAAAAGATCAACACCTGGCATGTGGAGCAGTTTGCCCACCTGCTGGACCGCATGAAGTCCATCAAGGAAGGCGAAGGCACCCTGCTGGACCACACCCTGCTCCTCTTCGGCTCCAGCATGCGCGACGGCAATGCCCACAGCCCCAAAAACCTCCCCCTCGTCCTCGCCGGCCACGGCGGCGGCCTCCAAGGCGGCCGCCACCTCGTCAGCGACACGGACACCCCGATGTGCAATCTGTTCCTGAGCATGCTCCAGCTAGGCGGCGTCAAAGCCGACCGCTTCGGCGACAGCACCGGCGCGCTGAAGGGGCTGGTGTAAGGGGCCTTCGGCAGCTGCGAGGCCACGCGCCTCCGTTTTCTGGCGAAAACGGCGCCATCCGGGATGCGGAAGAGCAGGCCCTTCACCACTGCACGGATGAGCCACCCCTTTCCCTTGCTCCAAAAAAACTTGTCCATGTTTCACGCCCCCACCGGACATAGTGGCGCATGTCACTCGAATCTGAAGCCATCCAGCACGCCGCCTCCGCGTTTATCCGCGACCGGCACCGCCTGGCCGCGTTTGTAAACGGACTGCTGCGGGACGCCCACGCGGCCGAAGACGTGCTGCAGGAGGTGTGGGTTCAACTCGCCGCCGAGGTGGCCAAAGGCACCCTGCTGGAGAATCAACCCGCCTGGTGCCGTGGCGTGGCCCGCAATCTGGTGCGCCGCCAATGGGAGCGGCAGCAGACTTCCAAGGTGGTCGCAGACAGCGCGACGCTGGAGGTTTTTCTGGGGCGCGTGGAGCTGGCCTTTGCCGAGGAGGGCGAAGTTTCCGAGGACTGGGCCAGGAAGCAGCAGGCGCTGAATGAATGCGTGGCCTCCCTGCCAGAACGCTCCCGGCACATGCTGTCCCTGCGCTATGACTCGAACTCCAGCATGGAGGAGGTCGCCCGCAGGATGGGGCAGACCTTTGAGGGCGTCACCAAGGCCCTCTACCGCATCCGCCAGTCACTCCTGAAGTGTGTTGAACGCAAACTCTCCCTGCCATGAAACCCGATTCCGCCGACCTCATCCACCGCTGGCGCGAAGGAACCCTCCCGCCGGAAGAACTCCCACGTCTGAATGACCTGCTGGCCACCCGTGAAGGCCGGGCCGCGCTGCGTGGCGAATGGTTCCTCGATGCCGCGCTGCCCGAGGCCTTGCGGACAGCGCCCGTGATCGCCCTCGCACCACAGCCGGCATGGCTGGCGCGCCTTGTCGCCTGGTTCAGCCCGCAGGAAACTGAACCCCTGCTCGCCCTGCGCTGGTGCGCTCACGCCTCCCTCGCCGCAGCCGCCGTCATCGGCGTCAGCGTCGCCATGCTGCTGCCCAGGCACGAGCGTCGCGATGCCGAGGCCGACAGCGTCGCGCAGATCATTTTTCAGAGACACTTCGCCAGTTCAACACGCCCATGAAACGCACCCTCATTCTTCAACTCACCCTCGGCCTCGCCGCCTTGTTCCTCGTCGGCGGCTTCTGCGGCTTTGCCCTGGCGGAGCGCTCTGGAGCACACTCCCCCACCGAGGCTGCCCCCCTCCCCCGCTCGGAGGAAATCTGGCTGGAAAAGCACTATCAGGAGACCGTCTCGCGTGTCGGGCTGGATGCGGCACAGGCATCCCGGCTGCGGCAGCACTATGACCACCTCACCAGCGCGATCCGCGCGATCCGCGAGGACACCAGCCGCCAGCTCGGGGGAGCCTTCGCACGCCACAAGGAAAACGTGCTGCCGGATCTGACACCGGAGCAGCGCGACCGCTACGAGGCCCTCGTCTCCGAGCGCAAGGCCGCACGCCAGCGTTGATTTTCACCCCTCACGCCAGCCATGAAGCCCATCCTCATCCTCTGCGCCTCATTGTCATTCTGGCCGCTGTGCATGCACGCGCAGGACACGGCATTCTTCGAGTCAAAGATCCGCCCCGTGCTGGCGGAGAAGTGCTACCGCTGCCACAGCGAAACGGCCAGCAAGGTGCGCGGCGGCCTGCTGCTGGACACACGCGAGGGCATCCGTCGCGGAGGCGAGCACGGGCCTGCCGTGGTTCCAGGAGACTTGAACAAAAGCCTGCTCATCGCCGCTATCCATCACTCCGACCAGGACACGGCAATGCCTCCGAAGGAAAAGCTGCCCGATTCCGTGATCGCCGACTTTGAGCGCTGGATTCGTTCCGGTGCCGCCGATCCCCGCGATGGCAAGGCTGCCGTGGTGCCCACCTACGATGCCGCGAAGGCAAAGGAGTGGTGGGCTTTCCAGCCCGTCCGCCGCCCCGCCATCCCGCAGCTCAAAAATGCCGCATGGCCACGCGGCGACATTGACCGCTTTGTGCTCGCCAACCTGGAGGCCAAAGGCCTGAAACCGGTGGGAGATGCGGACAAGCTCACCTTGCTGCGCCGGGTGTTCTTCGATCTTGTGGGGCTGCCGCCCTCCCCGGAGGTGGTGCAGCGGTTCCTGGCTGACAATTCGCCCACGGCGTTTGAGACCGTGGTGGACTCCCTGCTGAAGCTCCCGCAGTTCGGCGAACGCTGGGGACGCCACTGGCTGGATGTGGCGCGCTATGCCGAGTCCACCGGCAAGGACCTGAATGTGTCTTTCCCCGACGCCTGGCGCTACCGCGACTACGTCATCGCCGCGTTCAACAAGGACAAGCCCTACGACCAGTTCATCCGCGAGCAGATTGCCGGAGATCTGCTCCCCGCGAAGGATGCCCGCCAGAAGGCGGAGCAGATCATCGCCACCGGCTTCCTCGCCATCGGCCCAAAGGGCTTGGGAGAGCTGACTCCGCGCCAGTTCGAGCTCGACCTCGCCGATGAGCAGCTCGACGCCACCACGCAGGCCTTCCTCGGCGTCACTGTCGCCTGCGCCCGCTGTCACGATCACAAGTTCGACCCCGTGTCGCAGCGCGACTACTATGCGCTCGCAGGCATCTTTCTCTCCACGCAGGTGAACTACGGCACCCTCTCCGGCCCGAAAAACAATCAAGAGAGAGACGTCATGGCCCTGCCGCAGGATGCAGGACTGCCAGCGGTAAAGCCGAGCATCAGCGAGGGTGAACGCGCACGCCTGCAGGCCGATTACACCGAGGCCAAGGCACGTTACGACGGGCTCATGGGCCAGCGCTCCACGCCTGGGGCGCCCATGAGCAAAGGAAAAGGCAAGGGCAAAGGAAGCGCCGGTGGCAGCGGGCCGCAGTTCTTCATCCAGGTGCAGGTTGCCCTCGGGAAAATGGCCGGTCTGGAAAAGCAGCTCGCCAGCTTCGATGCCAGTGGCAAGGCCATCCCGTTCTGCATGGGCGTAAACGACCGGCCGACCGGCCCGGAGAGGCCGCAAGCCATGGAGCCAACGCGCGTCATCGAAATCAAGGGCAGCTCCGGCATCCGCCCGCCGAGCGGTTTCGAGAGCATTGCCGACAGCCCGCTCTTCGCCCGCGGCGAGATGAACGAGCCTGGGGAGCGTGTGCCACGCGGCTTCCCCGCCGCGCTGTTCACTTCCAGCGCACCCGCGATCCCGGCCACCACCAGCGGACGCAGGGAACTCGCCGACTGGCTGACCAACGCACGCCATCCGCTCACCCCGCGCGTGATGGTGAACCGCCTCTGGCACTGGCTTTTTGGCCAGGGCATCGTCAGCAGCGTGGACAACTTCGGCACCATGGGCGCCCCGCCCGTGAATCAGCCCCTGCTCGACCACCTCGTCACACGCCTCGTCGGCAACGGCTGGTCCATGAAGGCCACCATCCGCGAGATCGTGCTGAGCCGCAGCTACCAGCTGGCCTCCACCTACGACGCGGCAAACTTCACCGCAGATCCACAGAACGCCCTCGTCTGGCGGCACAGCAAGCGCCGCCTGGATGCCGAGTGCATCCGCGACGCCATGCTGACCGCGAGCGGCCAGCTCCAGCTCACGCCGCCGGTCGGCTCCGTCGTCGCACAGGCTGGGGAGGGCCCCATCGGCAGCACCGGCGGCTTCATCCGCATCAATGAAGACACCCTCATCAATGCCACCGCGAACTATCGCAGCGTGTATCTCCCCATCGCCCGCGACCTGCTGCCCGACGCGCTTGCCGTGTTCGACTACTCGGAGGCCAGCCTTGTGACCGGCGCGCGAGAAACCACGAACGTCCCCGCCCAGGCGCTCTACCTGCTGAACAATGGCTTCGTCATCGAGCAGGCGCAGATGCTCGCCACACGCCTCTCTGGAAGCACGGAGCAGCGCATCGCCCAGGCCTACGCCATCGCCCTCTGCCGACGCCCCACGCTAAACGAGCAGCAGGCCGCGCTGAAGTTCCTCCAGCAGCAAGGCACCTCGCAGACTGCCTGGAAAACCCTCTGCCTCGCGCTCTTCGGCAGCGCGGAGTTCCGCTTCCTGAACTGATTTTATGACTGCACGGACACTGCTCCTCGTCGCCCTCATTCCCTCGCTCTCGCTGGCGCAGGGAACCCGCCCCAAAAGCAAGGGACGGCCCGGAGGCACAGACGTTGAACTCAAGGCGAACCAGCCCGATGCGCCTGCGGGCTTCGATGTGGCACGGCCCAACATTGCCCGTGGCAAAGTGGTCCCGTTTCAGTATGAATCGAAGACGGGTGGAGGCACGTTCCGCGCCACGGTCCACGTGCCGCCCGCTTACGTGAGCGGCAAGAAATACCCTGTGCTCTACCTCCTGCATGGTGCGAGTGGCGATGAGACCACCTGGGTGCAGGAGATCCACGCGGACGCCATCCTCGACAATCTTTACGCCGACAAAAAGCTTACCCCCATGCTTGTGGTCATGCCTTCCATGCTGTCGGTGTCCGGACGCGAGCAGGCAGGTGACAGCCGCGATGCCAAGGCGCGGGCGGCCATGACCTTCGGTGAGGTCTTGCTCAACGACCTGATCCCTTTTGTCGAATCCCACTATCCCGCGCTCACGGCCCGCGGGCATCGTGCCCTGGCCGGTCTCTCCATGGGCGCTGGTACCGCGCTTGCAACGGCGCTGGCAAACTCGGACAAGTTCGCATGGGTTGGCGCCTTTTCTGGCGCAGGCAGGCGGTGGTCCGAGCCACGCGAAAAGCTCCGCCTCCTATGGCTCTCCGTCGGCGACCGCGATGGCATGATGGCAGGCGGCATGGTCGCCGCCGACACCTTCCTCACCGGAAAGGAGGTGCCTCACAGTTTCCACATCAACTCCGGCGGCCACGAGCCGAAAGTCTGGATGAACGACCTCTATTACTTCACCCCCTTGCTGTTCAGGCCATGAGCATTTCCCACTCCCCGTTCTCTCGCCGTCACTTTTTGCAGACGACCTCCTGCGGCTTCGGCTGGCTCGCCTTTGCCAGCCTCGCCCAGCGGCCGGCTCTCGCCGCGGGCAATCCGCTTGCGGTCAAAGCCACCCATTTTCCACCGAAGGCAAAGCGGGTCATCTTCCTCTCCATGCGCGGCGGCCCTTCGCACGTGGACACGTTTGACTACAAGCCGAAGCTCAATGCCGACTCCGGCAAAGGCGGCCACCGCCCCGGCTCAAAACTGCTCGGCTCGAAATGGGCCTTCCGCCAGCATGGGCAGAGCGGGTTGTGGATCAGCGAGCTTTTTCCCAATGTGGCGAAGCACGCTGACGATCTGTGCCTGATCCGCTCCATGCAGACAGACTTCCCGGCGCACCCGCAGGCGTTCTTGCAGATGCACACCGGCAGCGCGCAGTTCGTGCGCCCCTCGCTCGGCGCATGGAGCGTCTATGGCCTGGGCACAACGAACGAAAATCTGCCAGGCTTCGTCACCCTCTCCCCGCCCAGCGACATGGGCGGCGCGCAGAACTACGGCAGCGCCTTCCTGCCCGCCATCCATCAGGCCACCCGCATCGGCTCCGGCCAGCGGCCCATCGCCAGCGCCACGGTGCGAAACCTTGAGCCCAGGCTGGAGGCGAAGGAGCAGCGCGCCGCCATTGACCTCATCCAGGCGATGAACCGCGAAACCTTGAAGCGCGACGAAGTGAATCCCGAGGTGGAAGGCGTGATCGAATCCTACGAGCTCGCTTTCAAAATGCAGATGCAGATGCCAGGAGTTCTCGACCTCGCCGGCGAGAGCGCCGCGACGAAGGCCATGTACGGCATCAGCGATGGCAGCCCAAGACGCGGAGGAGGAGGTGGTGGTGGCGGCCAGTTCAACAGCAGCCCCGACGACTTCGGCCGCAAGTGCCTCCTGGCCCGTCGCCTCAGCGAGGCGGGCGTGCGTTTCGTCGAGGTCTGCGGCGGCAACTGGGACCAGCACTTCAACCTCAGCGCCGGGCATGAGGCCAATGCCGCCTCCGTGGACCAGCCCATCGCCGCGCTTCTCACTGACCTGAAGCAGCGCGACCTGCTGAAGGACACCCTCGTCGTCTGCACCGGTGAATTTGGCCGCACTCCCCACGCCCAGGGCGGTGACGGCCGCGACCACAACCACAAGGCCTTCACCCTGTGGATGGCCGGCGGCGGCGTGAAAGGCGGCCTCTCCTACGGTTCCACGGACGAGCACGGGTACGAGGCGGTCGAAAACAAGGTCCACGTGCATGATCTGCACGCCACCCTGCTGCACCTCCTCGGCCTCGACCATGAGCGCCTGACCTACCGCTATGCCGGACGCGACTTCCGCCTGACGGATGTGCACGGCGAGGTGGTGAAAGGCATCATGGCCTGAGCCATGTTTTCGTCACATCCGCGAGCGGAACGGCACACTCCTCACCACAGCGATGATCAACGCCGCGCTGCGGTAGTCACCGTCGCGCAGCACCTTCTCCAGACGGAGCAGGGTCGGCTGGTCATGCAGCTCCACGCTGCGGCCCGTGGCGTAGCCAAGCAGGCGGGTGCAGAGGCAGCGAACAAAAAGGTTCTTTTCCTCCATCAGCAGGCGGCGAAATTCGGCAGGCGTGGCGAAGCTCTTGCCGCCGGGCATGGTGCCGGTGGCGTCGAGGGGCTTGCCGTTTTCGTTGTCCCGCCATTTGCCGATGGGATCGAAGTTTTCCAGGGCGAACCCAGGCGGATCGAGGCGGACGTGGCATCCGGCGCAGGCGGGCTTGTTGCGGTGGGCCTCCAGCCGCTTGCGCAGGGTGGTTTCCTTGAGCGCCCGATCATCCTCCGGCAACGCGCCCACATTGGGCGGCGGTGGAGGCGGGGGCGTGCCGAGGAGCTGTTCCAGAATCCACTTTCCACGCAGCACCGGGCTGGTGCGCTGCGGGTAGGCCGTGCTGGCCAGGATGGCCGCCATGCTGGTGACGCCGCCACGGCGCGGGTTGTCAAACTTCACCAGGCGCATCTCCTTGCCCTGCACGCCGGGGATTTCATAGACCTTGGCCAGCTGCTCGTTGAGGAAGCTGTAGTCACTGTCCAGGCAGTCCAGCATGCGGCCGTTCTTGCGGAAGAGGTGGTCGCAGAAGGCGAAGATTTCGTCATACATGGCCTGCCGCAGCTCGCCATTGAAGTCGGGGAACTTGCGGCGGTCCGGGTCCACGGTGTTGAAGACCTCCTCAAAGCGCAGCCACTGGCCGGCAAAGTTTTTGGTGAAGGCCTTCGCCTTGTCATGCGCCAGCATCCGCCGCACCTGGGCCTCCAGCACGGCGTCATCCTGCAGCTTGTTTTCACCGGCCAGCTTCAGCAGTTCCTCATCCGGCATGGAGGACCAGAGGAAATAGGAGAGGCGGGAGGCCATCTCGTAAGAAGTGAGGCGGCGCGGCACCCTGGCATCCGCACGGGCGGTTTCCTCAATGAAAAGGAACTGCGGGGTGACGAGCACCGCCTTGAACATGACGCGCATGGCCTCGTTCCAGTCCGGCTTGCGCTGCCAGGCCTGGCGGAAGACGTTCAGCACGGACTCCACCTCGGCATCGGTGGGCGGGCGGCGGTAGGCGCGGGCCAGGAAGGGTTTCAGGGCCATGGCCGCGCCCACATCTGGCGGCAGCTTGTCGCTCGTCACCGGGGCGTACAGGCGGGCTCGCAGTTCTCCGCGCTGCCATACCTCGCCCAGGGCGGCACCGGCGGCTTCCAGGTACTTTTCCACCAGGAGGGGGGACAGGGTCAGCGTGTCCGCGCTGTTGTCGAAACCCTCGCCACCCGCGCCATCGGCGGGAAATTTATCCCCCGGACGCCCGGCGATGCCGAGGAGGTCGCGCACGGTGTTGTTGTACTCCTCACGATTCAGGCGGCGGGAGCGGGCGGCACCGGGCAGCCCCTCCTTCATGGCCAGCACGGCCTGCTCGTTGTTTCCAATCCAGCGCAGAAACGCCTCCTGCTGCGCTGGCTCCAGCGGCTTTTTGGGCTTGGGCGGCATGGTTCCGGCCCGGATCTGCTCGCGCACCTTGCCCCATAGACGGATGTCGTGGCGGGCCTCCCCGGGCTGACGGAGGAAGTCGAGGCTGATGTCCCCTTTCTGCGTCTCCGCGTCGTGGCAGTCAATGCAGCGTTCCTCGATGAGGGGCAGCAGCTCCTTGTCCAGCATCTGGCTGGCGTCATCCAGCGGAGCACTGCGGGCATGGGACAGCAGGAGGGCGGCAAACAGGAGGCGGCAAGGAACGGGCAACGGCATGAAATGGGGTGGGGAATGTACGCGCCATTGGCAGCGATGCCATGCGCGGTTGACGAAAAAAAGGCTGCGGGCGCGGGGCGTCTGCCCTACTCTCATGCGCCCAGCGTTGCAGCCTGCTGCGATTCAGCGGGGCCATGACCCCTCGTATTTCCCGACTGCGTATGAGACTGCACACCCGCCGTATCGCCTTGCTGGGCATCGTCGCCCTCGCCGGCCCCCTGAAGGCCCAGCAGGCACCTGCCAAGCCCAAGCCCGCCCCGCCGCCCATCATCCAGGTTCCGGTGGACCATGAGATGGAGGACGCGTTTCCAGGCTTGAAGTTTGAGCAGCCACTGGGTGTCGTCAGCGCTCCGGGGGACAAGAGCCGGCTCTTCATCGTGGAAAAAACCGGGCGTGTGCAGGTCATCACCGGGCTGGACTCCGGCAAGCCGGAGAAGAAGCTGTTTCTGGACCTCACGCGGCTCCCCAAGGCAACGCTGGTGACGGAGGGCGAATGTGGCGTGCTGGGCCTGGCCTTTCCGCCGGAGCACGCGAAGAGCGGCCTCTGCTATGTTTACTACAGCCTCAAGATTGGCGGCCTGCTGCACCAGCGGCTGGCCCGCTTCCAAGTCTCCAAGGACGACCCCAACCGGGCGGACAACACCACGGAGCAGCCGCTTTTCACCCAGGCTGACGAGGCCAGCAACCATAACGGTGGCGACGTGCAGTTCGGCCCGGACGGCTATCTCTACGTGACGGTGGGGGATGGCGGGGCAGGCAATGACAAGTTTGACCAAAGCCGCTTCATCAACAAGGGCTTCCACGCCGCCATCCTGCGGATGGATGTGGACAAAAGAAACGGCAGCCTGCCGCCAAACCCGCACCCCGCCGTCGCGCTGGACGCAGGCGGACAGGCATTTTATGCGGTGCCCTCGGACAATCCCTTCATCGGCGCCACCACACACCACGGCCAGGCCATCGATCCGAAAACAGTGCGCACGGAGATCTGGGCGACAGGGCTGCGCAATCCGTGGCGCATCCATTTTGACCCGGACTCGGGCCACCTTTTCTGCGCCGATGTGGGGCAGAATCTGTATGAGGAGGTGGACCTCATCACCCGGGGCGGCGACTACGGCTGGAGCTACCGGGAGGGCAGGCACCCCTTCCCCATGGGACCTGGAGGCGACAAGGAGCCAAAAGAGTTCCAGCCGGTGGAGCCGATCTTTGAGTATCCGCGCACGGTCGGCCTGTCCATCACCGGCGGCGTGGTGTATCACGGCAGCCGTCTGCCGCAGTTCCGCGGACAGTACATCTTTGCAGACTATGTCACCGGCCGCGTCATCGGCCTGAAGGATGAAGGCAAACCGGTGTGGAAGGATGTCACCATCGCGCAGGAGCCTGGCATCGCGGGCATCGGGCTGGACCCTCGGGATGGGGAGGTGCTGTTTGCGAACATCGCGCTGGGGCAGATCAAGCGGTTGAAGCCCAAGGCAGGCGCGAAATGACCGGAGGATCAATCAGTGTGCGCCTTCCAGCTCCCCGAGATAACAGGGCGGGCTGGCGTATGAGCGTGCCTCCGGCGCTTTGGCGCACAGGGCACGTGCCTTCAGGACAAGCGGCAGCAGCAGGGACCGGTGGCAGCGCGCCTCATCCCCGCAATAGCAGCCGAGGCTGAAGGGGGCCAGATGGGAGAAAGAGGCCAGCAGCTCAATGACCTGCTGGCAGGCAGGCTGGCGCATCTCCTTGCGATAGCAGCGCGCGAACACCGCCCAGGTGACCGTTCCTTCGCGATATTTTTTCAACAGGGCCGGCGAAGGCCCCAGCATGGGAAGCCAGAGATCAAAATAACCCTGCCTCTGCCGGTCCTCCCGCCGGATGCCACGCGGCGCATGACGGGCGACTCCGATCCGCAGCCCCTCACCAGGATGGCGAGGCGAGGCGTAACGATAGATGCCGGGTGGAGGGAGCGGGCTCATGAGGTTGATGCGGCCAAGGCGCTCAGCCGGGTGGCGGCTGAAATTTTGGGCCGCATGCCGTGGTGTGAAAGCAGGTCCACCAGACGCAGGAGGTCCTCCTCGCTGATGTCCACAAAAGAGTCGATGGAGCGGATGGCGGCAATGACCTCCTCATGGGTGGGTTCGTCGCCGTTCGGGACGTGAGGAGGGCGGCGGCTGAGGATGGCCGGATATCGCCGCCAATAAAAGGCGCTGTTGATGACCACGGCCAGCAGCACCATGACGATGGCATTGGCCAGCACCGGGAAAAGGACAAAGGAGAAGCCCAGGCCATGCACGGCCGGGCCGCCCATCACGGCGGTGAAGGCGGTGGCCCCGCCCGGGGGATGAATGCACCTGAGCTGGTGCATGGCGGCAATGGAAAGCCCCACGGCGCACGCCGCGGCAATGAACGGATGATGAATCCACTGTGCGCAGACGACCCCGATGGTGGCGGAGATGCCATGGCCGCCGATGACCGGCCAGGGCTGGGACAACTGCCCGTGAGGCGCTGCATAGAGAAGCACGGCGCTGGCGCCCATGGAGGTCACGATGGCCGCCCCCGCCGCCTCGGGCATGGCGGCAAAAGAGATCAGGGCCAGGAGCAAAATGGCCACCCCACCCCCTGCGGCCGCGACCATTTTTTCGGTGAGACTGACTTCGACGAGTTCGACGCCAAGGACTTTACGGAGGTAGGGAATGGGCATGAAGCGGCCTGGGAGGGGGTGGTTGGTCCCCCATGCTAATAAGGATCGTCCCACGATATTTATCAACCGGGCGCATTTTTTCCATGCTGACAAGGTTTCCGCCACACGGCGGCAGCCCAGGCCGCCGGTCACTTCTTCCAGAACTGGAACCAGCGCTTCTTCGGCGCATCGGTCTCTGCCACCGGCTCTGCCTTGGCCGGGGACTTGGACTTGGCCACCACCACAGGGCGCGGGGTGGCCGCTGGACCTTCGATGATGACCGTCATGCCTTTCGTGATCAGCTTCTGCAGCCGGACCACATCCCAGTTGGCGGTGCGCATGCAGCCGTGGCTGGCGCTGCGGCCGATGGTCTGCCCTTGGTTCGTTCCGTGGATGCCGATGCCCGCGCGGTTCAGGCCGATCCACATGACGCCCACAGGATTGTTCGGGCCGATGGGCAGCTGGTAGAAATTGCCGCTGCGCACGCCGTACTCCAGCACGCTCTTGTCCCAGCGGAAGGTCGGCATCTGGGTGATGCCGACAATGCGCCAGGTCCCGGGCGGCGTGGCCAGGTGGCCGCTGCCGGGGGTGATGGGCAGGCTGGCCAGCATCTTGTCCCCCTCATAGACACCGAGAAGCTTCTCCCGGGTGTCGATCTTGATCACGCGGGCGGCAAATTCCGGCACCTCCGGCATGCTTGGCACGGGGGTGAGGGTCTCGATCTGGAACGGCTCCACATTGGGCACCTTCACCACGTCGCCGGGCTTCAGCGCGCTCATTTTCATGGGCCGGTTCAGATACGCGATCAGCTCTGGCGAGGTGTGGAACCGCTCGGTCAAGAACTCCAGGATGGAGTCATACGGAAGGTACTTTTTTTTGCTCTGCGCCGAGGGCTGGCTGGGCAGGTGGCCCACATAGGTGAGGTCTTCCTGACGGACAGTGTAGGTGGTGTAGAGCTCGCCCACGCTGGAAAGGTCCAGGGTGTTGCTGGCGACGTCAGTCTCCGGCAGCCCTTGGGAGGCCTGATAGCGCTTCAGCGCCTTGTCCGTGAACTCACCGGGGCGGCCGTCCACCTTGCCAGGGCCGAAAAGCCGGGTGTCGAGAAAGATCTGGAGCCGGAGAATCGGCTCGATGGGTTCCGGCGCCTTGGGGAGCTGAGGCGCCGCATCAGCCGGAGAGGTGGGTGTCGCAGGAACTGCCAGGGCTTGAGTGGCCAGCAGGGCGAAAAACAGTGCGCTGAGGATGTGTTTCATTGGAGGGCGGTGGACTGCGTGCCACGCGGGATCTAGGACAATAAAAACACGGTCATCTTACAACACCGCAGATGCCGCGCAACCTGAGGGCAACCCTGATCTTCATCCGTGCAGGACGCACGGTTTTGCACCCGGCCGCATCAAGGCCGCAGAAGGGCCTTCAAGATGGCATCGGCGATGGACCGCATGCCTTTGTCGCCGGGGTGGTTGGCCACACCGGCGTGCTTGTAGGGCCGCTCGGAGCGGGCGTAGTTGGATTCATCTTTGCTGATGGCACGGAGGTCCACGAAAACGCCGCCGACCTCACGGCAGACTTCCTCCAGGATCTGATCCTTGGCGGGATTGGCCCAAAAGGAGCTGCGCACGATGATGACGGGCTTCTGCGGGCCGTTCAGCAGCTTCAACAGCGCCTGCATCTTTGCTTTGAAGGCCGCCTTGGCCGCGTCGGTCGTGAGGGCGGGCACGTTCTCGCCAATGGCGATGACGATGTGGCTGGCGCCAAAGGCGGCCGCGTCAGCCAGACCTTTTTCCACATCGTAGGTGGCGTGCTCCCGCTCGAACTGGGCGATGTTGCTGACCAGCACCTGGGGTGCCGCGCCCTGCGCCTTGTCCAGCCCTGCGGTGACGAGGTGAACGTAGTCCCTGGCCTCGGCGGTGGCGGCCATGCCCCAGTTTCCATGCCAGTCGATGGAGGGCTTCGGGCCGTGCTTGGTGATGCTGTTGCCCAGGAAGGCGACCTTGGAAAAACGGAGCGGCGGCCGGACCTCCTGCGCTTTGGAAAAACCCACGGACAGACCCACGGCGAGGCAGACGAGAAGAAAATGGAAATTCATGAGCGGGACAGGAGGGCATCCTCTTACGCAGGGCGGCCGCACAATCTGTCGGCTGGCAAGGACGCGGGGCCGCCGCTTCGACAAGATGCCGACAAATCATGACAAACGGGCGCATGAGACGCACGTAGGTGTTGTGTATCTGTTGACTCCCCATCATGAGCCTCTCCCTCGTTTCCTCCGCCCGCCTCCTGTTCCTCGCCTTGTCCCTGGCCCTCACCAGCAACATGCTGGCCGAGGAGCCTTCCAACAAGATCTGCCCCATCATGACCGAGGATGACGCGGATGTGGAGGCGAAGGTAAGCTACCAGGGGAAGGACATTTATTTCTGCTGCAGCCCCTGCGTGAAGCAGTTCAAGGCGGACCCTGACTACTATGTGAAGCTGTTTCAGACGATGAAGAGCGTGCCAGCCGTGCAGGATGTGAAGGTGGCAGGCGATGTGAAGCTGCTGGAGCAGCGCTTCTGCCCCTTCAGCACGAAGCGTCTGGTGGGCCCCTCCTCCCCCTCGGTGGAATACAAGGGCGTGAAGATCTACCTTTCCAAGCCCGGCCATGTGAAGACCTGGCAGGCCGATCCGGACCTTTATGCGAAGAAAGGGGTGGAGGCCGGACTGCTGCCCCAGCTCAAAGGAAAAATTTGATCCCGCCGCCCAACCCCTGACCTTCCACACACCATGATGACACGCACCCTTCTCACCACCGCCCTGCTGGGCCTTCTTTCACTCACCGCCGCCGCCCACTCGCTATGGATCGAGGAACTGCCGGAAAACGCCGGTGTGGCGGTCCGCTTCGCCGAATGGGGCGAGGATTTTGAAGTGTCCCCGGGGCATCTTGACTCGTTCGTGCAGGTGTCCGGCTGGACGCTGAATGAGAAGGGCGAGCCGCAGGTCTTTGACGTTTCCAAGCAGAAGGACCACTTCCTTCTTGGCAAGGTGGCCGAAGGGAAGCCCGCCTTTGCCCAGGCCCACTTCACCGTGCGCAAGCTGCATGAGGACAAACCTGCCCGCGCGCCGATTTTCTACTGCCGCTGGCAGCCCGAAGGCGCCGGGGAGGGCAAGCCTTCCCTGACGCTGGACATCGTCCCCACCGGCAAGCCGGGCGAAGCACGTGTGTACTTCCGCGGCAAGCCGCTGCCGGATGTGGAGATGGGCCTGCACGCGCCAGGAAAAGACCAGCAGAAGCTGAAAAGCGACGCTGAGGGCTATGTGCGGGTGACGGATCTTGCCAGCCCGGGTCCCTATCTTCTCACCGTGGCCCGCTATTCTGAGGACCTGCCGGGCTTCTTCAACGGTGTGCCCTTCGGCATCACCAGCCACAGCTCGTCGCTGTACTGGACGGTGAAGAAGAAGTAGCAGCCAGTCCGGCGGGGCCTTGCGCAACATCGCCCCGCTGGTGGCGTTTGATGGGGATGAGCTGGTTTCAACTTGATCCGCAAAGCATTGCCGACCGCGCACGCGCCGCCGGATCATCCGTTCCCACCCTGGGCGCCTCGCTGGTGCGGGGCATGGCGGGGTTCACAGTGGTGAGCGTGGCGGGATTTGTGCCGTGGGCGGGGTTTGGGCGCTGGTTTCGGGGCCATGGCGGCGAGGCGGGGATGTATGCGGCCTGTGCGGCGGTGTTTATTTTGCTGACCGGGCCGCTGCTGCACCGGCTGATCATCGGGCCGGGCTCGATGGGGCGGTTTTACAAACTTTTTGCTCCGGCATTCACCCTTTACTCCCTCGGGTGGATTGTGAGCTGGATGAGCCTGCGCGGGCATCTGGGAAGTGTGGTGGGACTGGCTTCTGGAACGATCATCATGGGTATAATGATGATTATGGCTTTTGATGCATGGAGCGGGGTAGTCCGGGTGATCGCAGCGTTGTTTGTGTTGAACTCGGCGGGGTATTTCATCGGCGGTGTGGCGGAGGCGGCGCTGATCGAGAAGCATGCGCTGACGGCGAAGCTGATGTGGGGGGTGTTCTACGGGCTGGGTTTCGGGGCCGGACTGGGACTGGCGTTTTACTTCTGCCAGGAGCGGGCGCGCGCGCTGCTGCTGGGCAGGTAAGTGAGAGGGTGGAGTTGGTTGACAAGCCGCGCGGTTCGCCTCAATGCATGGGAGATGTCCACACCTCATGGATGTGGACAAATGAATGAGCGCCCCCCCCGACACACCACCCCTGCCGCCACCGGCGCAGTCGTTCTGGCGGAGCGTGGCGCAGGCGCTGCGCGGGGAGGAACATGATTACACGGCGCTGCCGCTGAACCGGGCGGTGATCCTGCTGGCGGTGCCGATGGTGCTGGAGATGATCATGGAGTCGCTGTTTGTGGTGGCGGATGTGTTCTGGGTGTCGCGGCTGGGCAAGGAGGCGGTGGCTGTGGTGGGCATCACGGAGTCGGTCATGACGCTGATCTATGCGGTGGCGATTGGCATCTCCATCGCGGCGACGGCCATCGTGTCACGCCGCATCGGGGAAAAGGAGCCGGAGCAGGCGGCGCATGCCGCCGGGCAGATCCTGCTGCTGGGGGTGCTGGTGTCCTCCGGCCTGGGCGTGGTGCTGGGCTTTTTTGCACCGGACATTCTGGAAATGATGGGGGCGGACGAGGATGTGGTGCGCATCGGGTCGGACTTTGCCCGCCTGATGCTGGGCGGAAATGCCACGGTGTTCCTCATCTTCCTCATCAACGCGATCTTCCGTGGCGCGGGGGACGCGGTGATCGCCATGCGGACGCTGTGGCTGGCGAACGCGCTGAACATTGTGCTGGGGCCGTGCTTTATCTTTGGCTGGTGGATCTTTCCGGAGATGGGTGTCACCGGGGCGGCGGTGGCCACCAACATCGGCCGGGGGGTGGGGGTGCTGTACCAGCTGTGGCATCTGGCCGGACACCACAGCCGCGTGAGAGTGCGCTGGCAGCATCTGAAGCCGGCACGGGAGGTCATCCAGGTGGTGCTGGAAAAGTCTGGCAGCGGCATCGCGCAGTTTCTCATCAGCACGACGAGCTGGATCGGGCTGTTCAAAATCCTGGCATCCTTTGGCAGCACGGCGCTGGCGGGCTACACGATTGCCATCCGCATTGTGATGTTTGCGCTGATGCCGGCATGGGGTCTGGCGAACGCGGGATCGACGCTGGTGGGGCAGAACCTGGGGGCGGAGAAGCCGGAGCGTGCGGAGGCGGCGGTGTGGATCGCGGTGAGGTTCAATGTGCTTGCGCTCAGCGTGGTGGGGCTGGCTTTCATTGTGTTTTCGTATCCCCTGATCCACCTGTTCACGAAAGATCCTGCGGTGCAGGCCTACGGCACGCAGTCGTTGTGGATTGTGAGCCTGGGATTTCCGATGTTTGCGGCGGGCATGTGCTTTGAAGGGGCGTTCAACGGATCGGGAGACACGTGGACGCCGGCGCGGCTGAACTTCCTATGCCTGTGGGTGGCGCAGATGCCGATCGCGTGGGTGCTGGCGCACACGTTTAAGCTCGGGCCGCTGGGGGTCTTTATCTCGGTTCCAGCGGGATTCTCGCTGCTGACGCTGCTGAGCTGGCTGCTGTTCCGGCGGGGGAAATGGAAGATGCAGAAGGTGTAGTCCGCGCATCAAAGCGTTTGGACATGCGGACCACGGGCAGGGCAAGGCCGCCGGGCAGCGGGGTCTGGCAACGCTCCTCCACCTGATAGCCGAAGGCGGTGTAGAGCGGTTCTCCAGTGAGGGTGGCCACAAGCACTGCGTGATGAAATCCGGCGGTCAGGAGCGCGTCCTCACATGCCGCCAGAAGCGCGCGGCCGATGCCACGGCGGGCCCAGCCAGGATGGACGAAGAAGGCGCGGATGCGGGCGGGGTCTTGGGAGGGATCGAGAAAGGTGTCCTCCCCTGCCCTGCCGCGATCACCGCCGAACACGGCCTTGCGCCGGCTCCAGCCACCGCAGCCGACGGTCTGGCCGTCTGCCTCGACCACGAAATAGGTGGCGTCGTTGATGAGGTGGCGGTCCACCCCAAAGACAGGGCCAAGCGCCGCCGCCATCTGCGCGGCAGAGTAGTGCCGCGACTGCAAGGCGCGCACGGAGAGCGGAATGAGCTGCTCCAGCGCGGGAATGTCTGACTCCCGCGCAAGGCGGATGACGAAGGCGGCACTCATGCCCCGCGCGTTCTCCAATTCTCCAGCTTGTTTGCCAGGGTCTGCGCGGTGACGGACTCGGTGATGCCGTCCACCAGGGTGAGCTTTTTGCCAAAGATGGTCTCCCCCCGGACGCGGTAGTAGAACTGCTCACCGGACTGCATGTTGGAGTCATGGGAAAAGCCGACAAAGTGGCGCTGCTCAAAGGTCTGCCGTTTGGAATACAGGGGACCGACCGTGTCTGTGACACGCATTTCGTCGGGGCCGATGTCCACGCGCCGGTCATGCAGCATCATCCACACCGCCAAGCCCAGGATCAGCGGGGATGTGGTGCCCCAGATGAGGAGGAAGATGAACGGCGCGCCGCCGAACAGCATGGCAACAAAGGCGACAGACCAAACGGTGCCGAAGAACAGAAGGAACCCGCTCATGCCTTTGAAACGGCCCGGCGGGCAGTGGAAGGAAGCGGGCAGGCCGTCCGCATCAAACTCCGCATGGACGCCGCGCGCCTTGAGCCGGTCGCGCAACTGGGCGGTGCTGGGGGCGATGGCCTCCACCTCGGCTGTGGTGCTGGTCCTTTCAATCTGGACATCTCCCTGACGGATGAACACAGGCAGGGGCAGCACGATGGCCCTGCCGGACTGGCCTGGACGGATCTCCAGAGTCCACACGTGCTGCTCGGGATGCCACCGGGTGGTCTCGGCATTTTCGACGACTGTGCAGGGCAGCCCCTGTGGTATGTCGATGCGCAGCGGGAGGGCCATGCCGCCGATGTCCCGCCGTGCCTCGGCGGCTGACAGCGCCTCCGAATGCTCCCAGATGGTCTCCTTGGAGGTTGAGCTGCCCTTGCCGGTGTATCGGGTGATGTGCCGCCGGCAGATCAGACGCACCTGCAATGTGGTCAGCGGGGACAGCATGCGGTCAAAGCGCAGCTCCCCCTCCAGCGGACGGCCAGGAGAAAGGGCTGTCTGCTTGAGCCAGAGGGAGGGACTGCCCAGCGCGCCCCTGGTCTGGAGCCGACGCCAGGCGATGGCCAAGGGAATGAGGGAAAGGGCGGCAGGCAGAAGGCCGAGGAAAGCGAGGGACGAAGCGGTCAGCTCCCCACTGACGATGATGGCCAGCGCGAGCGGCGCCTGAACCGCCAAGATCCAGGCTGCGATGACGAACAAGAACAGGATGCCAGACCTGGGGGAGCGGATGGTGTCCCCCTCCCACTCGCGCCGCCAACGCCAAGGCTCGCCAGGGTGCCGGGCGGCCAACTGCCGCTCCATTCTGGCCTCGCGCGCCTGCCGCCCGCCCGCGGCAGCCACCAAAGTGCCCGCCATGGGGAAGATCATCGGAAACAGGGACATGAGCAGGAGCATGCCCCACCGAAGGTCTAGAAACAGCACGGCCTGCTGTGGGTCCTCCGGATTCACGAAACAGCGGAAAGGCTTCTCCTGGCCCTGGTAGGGTCGGAGCTGCGCAAAAGCGTCCTGCTGGAAGGTGCCGACATTGTCGGAGCCGCCGCCGAACAGGCTGACCTTGTCGCCATGGTAGGTGCGACCGCCGTACTCATACCGAAAGCGGGCGCTGGTGTGGTATGTGGTGCTGTCTTTTGAGGCGATGGAAGCCATGTCCGCCTGCTCGATCCAGCATGGGACCTTCTCCCACCCCCTGGCCGACCACCAGGAATGGACGGCGGGAAAATAGAGGAACCAGCCGATGGCCAGACCGGCGATCAGGAAAGGCATGCCAAAGAGAACCATGCAGCCGCCGCCCATTTGTTTTGCCGGGCGGACAGAGCTGGAATGCATCCGAGGGGATTTCAACATGCGTTAGCATGGCACAAACCGGCTGACTTCTGCAACCGGCGCGTATCATGCCAGACATGCCGCCTCCCGCTTTTCATCCTTACGGCACCTCACACCAAGCAGTGCTGGTGGTCACTGTGCTGGTGTTTGTGTGCCTGACCCTGGCCTCCCGCACGCGGCTGGCCCCTGTGGTGGAAAAGGCGCTGGGCACGGTGCTGCTGCTGATCTTCCCCATCTCCCTGGTGAGCAACTGGCTGAACGGGACGCTGGACGCGCAGAAGCTGCTGCCGCTGCAATACTGCGACATCGCGTGCATTGCGGGCGGGATCGCGCTGTGGACGCGCCACCAGTTCTGCTGCGAGGTGCTGTATTTTTTTGGGCTGGCGGGGACGCTGCAGGGGCTGATCACCCCGGCGCTGACGGAGGACTACCCGACGGCGCGTTTTTTCATGTTCTTCCTGCTGCATGGGAGCGTGCCGGTGGCGGCCTTTTACGTGGTGACGGCCATGGGGCACCGCCCGCGGCCGGGCTCGGTGACGCGGATGATGCTGTTCTCCCTGTCCTGGTATGGGGTGACGGCGCTGTTCAATCTGGCGCTGGGGACGAATTATGCGTTTCAATGCCAGAAGCCGCCGCAGGCCAGCCTGTTTGACCAACTGGGCCCGTGGCCGTGGTACAACCTCAGCGCGATCGGGCTGGGGCTGGTGTTCTATTCGGTCCTGTACCTGCCTTTTGCCTTCCGCAAGCGGCCGCCGGCCGCGCCCTGACGTTTTGAGCCGTCACAGTTGTCGCTTTGCATTTGCGGAATTGGCCGCATAATCGCCGCCCCCTTGAAAACCCAACCTCCTGCCAGCATGCCAACGAAATCCACACCATGGTCCATCGACGACAGCGCCGAGTTGTACGGCATCAATGAGTGGGGCCACGGCTATTTTGACATTGCCCGGAGCGGCGAGGTTGTGGTCAATTTGAAGGACGGGAAGAAGACGAAGCCGGTGTCGCTGGCGTCGATCGTGAAGGGCCTGCGTGAGCGCGGCACGCAACTGCCGCTGCTGATCCGTTTCGGTGATCTGCTGCGCTGGCGCATCGACGAGCTGAACGAGGGCTTTCACTCCGCGATCAAGGAGGCGAAGTACCAGGGGGTCTATCGCGGGGTGTACCCGATCAAGGTGAACCAGCAGCAGGAGGTGATCGAGGAGATCACCCGCTACGGGCGGAAGTACCACTACGGCCTGGAGGCGGGAAGCAAGCCGGAGCTGATCGCAGCGCTGAGCTACATGCATGATCCGGAGGCGTACATTGTCTGCAACGGGTACAAGGACGAGGAGTTCATCGACCTGGCGCTCAATGCGCAGAAGATGGGCCTGCAGGTGATCCTGGTGCTGGAGATGCCGACGGAGCTGGCGCTGATTTTGGAGCGGTCGAAGAAGATGGGGGTGCGCCCGACGCTGGGCGTGCGCTTCCGCCTGAGCGCTGAGAGCGCGGGGTACTGGAGCGGCTCCGGCGGGGACGCGAGTGTGTTTGGCCTGAACATCTCCCAGCTGATGCAGGTGGTGGACCACCTGCGCGAGGAGGGGATGCTGGACTGCCTGCGGATGCTGCACTACCACCAGGGGTCGCAGATTCCGAACATCCGGGCGATCCGCCAGGCGGTGACGGAGGCGGCGCGGGTGTATGTGGGGCTGGTGCAGGAGGGCGCGCGCATGGGGATTCTGGACCTGGGCGGCGGGCTGGCGATCAGCTACGACGGGCTGAAGGGAGCCTCCACGGCGAGCAGCAACTACGGCACGAAGGAGTACTGCGCGGATGTGATCGAGGCGATCACGGAAGTGACCGCCGAGGCGGGCGTGCCGCACCCGGACATCATCACGGAATCGGGGCGCGCGATCGTGGCCTACTATTCCGTGCTGGTGATCAACATTTTGGACATCAACCGCTTTGAGCCGCGTCAGGGCATCGAGGCGATCGCGCTGGACAAGGATGCGCCGGCGCTGCTGCGCAATCTTTTTGAGCTGCGCCAGGATGCGACGAAGAACGTCAGCAAGACGTCCCGCGACCGGCTGCAGGAGATCTACAACGACGCGGTGTACTACCGGGACAAGCTGCGCACGGAGTTCAACTACGGGAAGGTGAACCTGCGGGAGCGGGCGCATGGCGAGGAGCTGTACTGGGACCTGATGACCTGGGTGGCCAGCATGCGGGAGCAGTGCGGGCACGACGGGAGCCAGATGGACCGGATCGACACGGTGATGACGGACTACTACTACGGCAATTTCAGCGTGTTCCAGAGCCTGCCGGACTTGTGGGCGATCGACCAGATCTTCCCGGTGATGCCGATCCACCGCCTGAAGGAGAAGCCGACGCGGAACGCGGTGCTGTCCGACATCACGTGCGACAGCGACGGGAAGATCGACAAATTTGCGCACTCGCACGGCATCAACCAAACCCTGCCGCTGCACGACCCGGAGATCGAGAAGGGCCAGGAGTACATGCTGGGCATCTTCCTGGTGGGCGCGTACCAGGAGACGCTGGGCGACCTGCACAACCTGCTGGGCGACACCAATGTGGTGAGCGTGCGGGTGGAAAACGGCAAGGTGAAGTACTCCCGCGAGCTGGAAGGCGACAGCGTGGGCGAGGTGCTGAGCTATGTGGAATACGACCCGAAGGACATGCTGACACGCTTCCGCAACCTGGCCGAAAGCGCTGTGGTGTCCAAGCGCATCACGGCGGCGGAGCGGCGCGAGATCATGGGCAGCTTCGAGGCGGGGCTGCGCGGGTACACGTATTTCGAGAGCTGAGGAGCTTCGATTGGCATCGAATCATTTTTCCCAGTGCCGCCGCTCCCACGAAGCGGCGGCACGCTGTTTAGACAGCATTCTCGAAAAGCTTGTCACAGGCCGTTCGGCTTCGATTGGCAATCGAAGCTACATAAACGTGACCTTCCGCCGGATGGAGCGGTGGAGCAGCTCCAGATACTGCGCGCAGGAGATTTCATGACCGCCGAACATGGCGAGGTGCGGTGTGGTCCACTGGGTGTCGTGCATGAGGAAGCCGCGCTCCTTGAGCCGCCACTGGAGGTGGGTGAGGGCCACCTTGGAGGCCTGGGGCTCTCGGCTGAACATGGACTCGCCAAAGAAGGCGCCGCCGATGCTGACGCCGTACACGCCGCCGCGCAGCCTGCCATCCCGCCAGACCTCGGCGCTGTGGGCGAAGCCGAGCTGGTGGAGCTCTTCGTAGGTGTCGATGATGGTGTCGTTGATCCAGGTGCTGTCGCGGTCGGCGCAGCCGCGCACGACATCGCCAAAGGCGGAGTTCCAGCGAAGCTCAAAGGGGTGGTCTTTGAGGTAACGGGCAAAGCGCCTGGGAACGTGGAATTCGGCGACGGGCAGGATGCCGCGCATCTGGGGGCGGTACCAGGAGATGGAGCCGTCGTCCTCCCCCATGGGGAAGGCGCCCTCACAGTAGGCGTTCAGCAGGTCCACGGGCTCGATTCTTGGCATGGGGGACGGTAGAGTTTCCTCTTTTGAAGGTCAAAGCTGAAACCGGCTGGGGGTGGGATTGCACAGCCGGGTTGCATCTTGCGCCCGTTATACCGAAGCTGGGGCGGGCGCGCCGTGCCCGCTGACCGATGAATCTTGCCAACCAGATCACTATTTTCCGGATTCTACTGATCCCGGTGTTTATCGGGCTGGTGATCTATTATGGAAAAAGTGTGCAGGAGGGTGCGGCGAATGAGGCGCTGCGGCACTGGGCGACGGGGGTGTTTGCCACGGCGGCGCTGAGTGATGCGCTGGATGGCTGGATTGCGCGGCGCTTCAACCAGAAGTCGCGGCTGGGGGCGATTTTGGACCCGCTGGCGGACAAGCTGCTGATGCTTTCGGCGCTGCTGGCGCTGAGTTTCACGGGCTGGAGGCCGCCTTTCCCGCTGTGGTTCCCGCTGCTGATCATCTTTAAAGATGTGGCGAGCATCGGGGCGGCGTTTCTGATCGACCACCTGGCGGGGAAATGCCAGATCCAGGCGCACTGGACGGGGAAGGTGACGACGGGGGCGCTGATTGTGGCGGTGCTGTGGAGCCTGCTGGACATCCGAACGCCTGGGCTGATCTGGCCGGTACTGGTGACGACGTTTTTTGCGGTTTGGTCGGGATTCATCTATATTTTCGACGGAATCCGGCAGATCAAAGCCGCCGGGCATTGATTGACGAGGGGGGCTGGGCGTGCTCCTTGAACAATGCTCAAAACCGTCGCCATCGTCGGACGCCCGAATGTGGGCAAGTCCGCGCTTTTCAACCGCCTCGCCGGGAAAAACATCTCCATCGTCCATGACCTGGCGGGGGTGACGCGCGACCGTATCACCGCGCAGTGCCGGCGGGGGCCGGCGTGGTTTGAGATCATGGACACGGGGGGCATCGGCGCGAACACGGAGGATGTGCTGACGGACCAGGTGCAGGTGGAGGCCGCGATCGCGCTGGATGTGGCGGACCTGCTGCTGTTCGTGGTGGATGTGGTGGACGGGGTGACGACGATCGACCAGATGCTGGCGCGTGAGCTGCGGCGCACGAGCAAGCCGGTGATCCTGGTCTGCAACAAGGCGGACTCCCCGAAGCGGAAGCTGAACGCGAGCGAATTTGCCCGGATGGGCTTTGAAAACACGGTGGAGGTGAGCGCGGCGCACGGGCTGGGCATTGACGAGCTGGTGGCGACGATCTCCGAGAAGCTCGACCTCAAGGAAAGCACTGAGACAGAGGATGCCAAGGCGGGACAGAATGCGCGCCCGCTAAAGCTGGCCATCGTCGGCAGACCGAATGCGGGCAAGTCTTCCCTGGTGAACGCCATCCTGGGCCAGGACCGTGCGATCGTAAGCCCGGTGGCGGGAACGACGCGTGACTCTCTGGACATCTACGGCACGTGGAATGGGAAGAAGTACCAACTGATCGACACGGCGGGCATCCGCCGCCGGGCAAACCTGGACACGTTTGTGGAGATCTCCAGCGTGGACCGGGCGGTGCAGAGCATCAAGCGGGCGGACCTGTGCCTGCTGGTGGTGGACTGCGCGGAGGGGGCGAAGATGCAGGACCGCAAGATCGCGCAGATCATCCTGGAGACGCGCAAGCCGTGCATCCTGGTGATGAACAAGTGGGACCTCTTCCACCCGGATGGGAAGCAGAAGGACCGGCTGGAGCACCTGGAAGAAATCATGCGCCGGGAGTTCTTCTTCCTGCCGTACGCGCCGCTGCTGGCGATCTCGGCCAAGGACAAGGAGCACATCGGGAAGCTGTTTGTGCAGATCGAGAAGGTGCGTAACGGGGCGCAGAACCGGATCAGCACCGGCTCGCTGAACCGGCTGCTGCATGCGGCGATCGAGAACACGCCGGGGGCGCTGGGCCGGAGCACGCACAGCTTCAAGCTGCTGTATGCGACGCAGGTGAACGAGGCGGAGGAGTTTGCCATCCCGGTGCCGCATTTTGTGCTGTTTGCGAACCGTGCGGCGAAGATGACGGACAGCTACCTGCGCTACCTGGAGAGCGTGATCCGTGACGAATGGCCTGCGCCGGGGGTGCCCTTCCGCATGAGCGTGCGGGGCAAGGCGCCGCGCAAGAAGGAGAAGTGAGTGAAGCCTCTGCCGCCCCCGCCCCGACGGGAGAAGGGAGGTGGACGTCACTCCATGGCGGTGTCGCTGGCGCGATGGAGCCAGTCGTTCCACTGCTCCTGCTGGGCAGGGGTGGCCTCCGGGCGGAGGCCGACGCCGGCGCAGAAGCGGCCCTGCCTGTCGTACAGCTCCAGGCAGAGGACCTCGCGGGACTTGACGATGAAGCGTGTGACCCACGTCTCTGACTGGTGGATGAGGTGGCGGAGGGTGACCTGGGCGGCGGTGGAGAAGAAGGTGGTGCCACAGGCGCAGTCATTCCAATGGCTGGGGTACATGCCCACGGGGAGAAACACGGCCTGATTCCGCAGGCCGACGCCCAGGGGGGCGTCCGCCAACGTCATGACGCGCATGAGGGATGAGACGGAGGTGGTGCGGACCTGCCAGGCGTGGTCCGGCCCGGCGACCGCGAGCGCACGCCGCCGGGAGACACCTTCCAGACCCGGGAAGAATGTCTCTGGCAGCGTGCGGCGCAGCCCGTCCCACAGGCTGCGCACGGTCTGGGCGTCGGGCGAGTCCCCCCCTTGTGACGGAGGCATGACCCTGTTCCCAAAACTGGTGGAATGACGCGCGGCGGCATGGCGGCCGACCAGGGCCTCGAAGGCGGCGATGTCGGTGCGGTTGGTGGCCATGAGCTTGAGGCAGCCTTCGCCATTGCGGTCGAAAAATTGCAGGGAGGCGGTTTCCTGGCCGCCCTCCAGCCCCTCGATGGCGGCGATGACGCCGCCGAGATTGGCGGGGCAGACCTCCATGCCGGAGTCGAGGCAGACCCAGTCGGCCGAATTGGGGACGGGCTCCAGCCGGGCGTTCTCCAGCGCGACGGCGACGGTGGCGGGGCCGGAGGGTGCGCAGGCCATGAGGATGCCGACCTTTGAGAGGGCGGGCAGCAGGCGCTCCCAGCGGGCGTCGAGCTGGACATGGGCGGAAGCGGTGTCCTCCTCCACCTGCCAGAGCACGGGCTTCATGCGGTCGATGTCGAAGGTGCCCTGCACGAAGCTGAAGGCGATGCGGTGTGGATGGAGGTGTTCCATGAAGGAGTGGAGGACGGGCAGGGTTTGACCTCAGGCGGCGAGCAGGGCGCGCTCCTCCTCAAGGGCGGTGAAGACGCCTTCGATCCATGCGTCGGCGGGATCGTCGAAGTCGGTGTCGCAGTCCACGCGGGGGTAAACACGGGTGGCGCCGAGCTGCTCCAGCACGGTGTCGTAGTCCTTGCCGATTTTGCAGAACTGGTCGTAGCAGGTGTCGCCGAGGGCGAGGACGGAGTAGCGCTGGCCGGTGAGGAGGACGCGCTTGGCGCGGACGACGGCCTCGTAGAAGTCCTCGGTGCCGTCTGGCGGGTCGCCATCGCCATAGGTGCTGGTGATGAGGAGGAGGGTGGGGAACTGGGCGAGGACCTCCGGCTCGGTGGAGGCCATGCTTTCGACGGAGGGGTCGTAGCCGCGCTCGCGGGCGGTGTGGGCGGCTTTTTCAGCGCAGCATTCGGAGTTTCCGGTGACGCTGCCGTAGAGAATGAGGATGGGTTTTGCCATGCGATGATGTCGCTGCGGTGGGGAGATGCTGCTGCCGTCCATATGTCAGAAAGTGCGGATGGTTTGCCAAGGAGGGGGGTGCTTGCGCCACAATTGAGACTAAATCTCAAATAACTCTTGCCTGTTTAATGATTTTGCGTCTCAATAGCAAATTACTGCATGCTGACCTCTTTTCCCTTCCATAGCCGCTGGCTTGCCGCCGGATTTGCATGGCAGGAGGCTGTGCCGGAGGGGCATGTGGCGCTGCTTGTGGTTCTGAATGGCGGATTTGAGCTGGGCTGGGCGGACGGGCGGCGCCAGGTGACCGGCAGGAGCCAGGTGCTGTGGCTCAACGCAGAGGCGGGGCTGCCGCAGAGCGTGAGCTGGGAGTCGAAGGAGAAGTTTGAGGCGCTGCTGCTGCTGTATCCGGAGGCCTGGGTGCGGCACTCGCTGGCCGCGCTGCAAAAGGAGATCGCCCCGGACCTGAGCGCGCTGCTGCTGGGGCCGCACACCGCGCACCCTGCGGTGGTGCGCGCGGTGGAGGCGGAGGACCGGGCGTGGGCGCAGGGCTTCATGGCGCCGACGCTGTGCAGCGCGGCGCGGCAGCTGCTGGAGGGCAGCCGGATGAGCGAGTTTTTCTTCCGCAAGGTGCTGACGGAGGCGCGGGGGGAGGAGATGTTCTGCACGCGGACGCGGCGGCTGGCGCTGGACCGGGTGGCGAAGGTGCGCGAGGCGCTGCTGGCGGACCTGGAGCAGCCGCCTGATCTGGCGGAACTGGCGCGGCTGTGCGGGTGCAACCCGCAGTATCTCTCCCGCACGTTCTCCGAGGCGGCCGGCACGACGATCAGCCTGTACCTGCGGCGGCTGCGCATTGAACGGGCGGCGGAGCTGCTGAGCAGCGGCCGCATGAACGCGAGCGAGGCGGCGCTGGAGGTGGGCTACCGCAGCCTGAGCCATTTCAGCCAAGCGTTCCGCGAGGAGAAGGGCAGCCCGCCCTCCGCCTGGCTGCGCAATTCCGCGCTCAGCACAAGCTCCCGCTAAAACGCCTGAATCCACCGACAGCACAACCTTTCCCAACCCTGCATTTTCCTTTCTCATCATGAACTACAGCAACACAGACACCCGCCTCAAGAAACGCCCCACCCTCAGCCCCGCCTTCCTGCGCCGCATCCGCCGCATCCGCAACGCCAGTTTGAAGGCGCGCACTGCGGCGGAAAAGAAGGCCCTGCCGAACGTCCTGGCCATCGCATGAAAACCATGACCCGAAGCATCGAATTCGACGGCCACACGCACCGCTGCCTATTTCGCAATGACTGTGTGCAGGCGCATCTGCTGGCGCTGACCGGGGAGCGCCGCAGCTATGAGGCGATCTTCACGGGGAACGCCACGCTGATCGTGACCTATGGCACGGCCTGCGCGTGCTTTGGCAACTGCGTGCGGCAGCTGCAGGAGGGAGACCAGGTGGAGGTGCCGCGCGCGTGCCCGCTGCGCATCTCCGCGGATGATGCGGCGGATGTGATGCTGCTGGTGAGGTGATGTGGCAGCAGGGTCAAGGGTCGGGCGCTCAAACGTCCGCTGTCACAACTCTTGACGTGCGCCAGCACAGCTTGACGTTCAGCGCGCCTCCTACTTCCCCAGCACGAGCTTGAAGCGGCTGTCATACTTGCCGCCTGCGTGGAGGTTGCAGCAGCGGAGGCAGGCGGTGGGGCGGCGGAACTTGCGCACGCGCTGGACGGAGGTCTGGCAGACGGGGCAGACGTAGGTGAGCTTGCGCTCGACCTCATTGCGGGGGAGCGGGAGGCGGTGATGGGCTTTTTCGTCGGCGATGCCGAGGTCGGCACAGGCGGTGCGCCATTCGCGGCCGTGGGGCTCGATACGACGACGCCCGGCGCGGTGGTAGGCGATGAGGTGGGCGAGCTCATGCTTCAAGGTGCGCTCGACCTGGCCTTCAAAATCGCGCAGGAGGGGGTTGAGCTCGATGGCCCAGCTGGGGTAGCGGGCATAACCTGCCGTGCTGCGGAGGCGGGCATTCCAGGTGACGGTGACGAGCTTTGCGCCGCCGGGCATTTCCAGGGCCATGAGCCAGGCGCGGGTCTGCGCCTCCAGGTCCGCGTCGCGGCCATCGGGGACGGCTTCCGCCGGGGGGGGAGGAGGCTGGGCGGGCTCCATGTCGCGCACGGAACGGAAAGGCTCCCAGCGCGGCTGGGCGGTGAAGTCAAAATTGAGCTGGGAAAGGTCGAGCATCGGCGGGGTCACTTCTGCTTCTTGGCCTTCACCTGATGCGCCTGCTGGCCGAGGGCGTAGAGCATGTCCGGGGGAACGGACTCGAGGATGAAGACGTTGGCGCCGATGGTGCTGCGGGCGCCGATGACGGTGTCGCCACCGACGATGGTGGCGTTGGCGTAAACGGTGACGTGGTCCTCCAGGGTGGGATGACGTTTTTTGCCGCGCAGAGCCTGGCCTGCGGCGAGGGAGCGCGCCACGAGGCCGACGCCTTGATAGAGCTTCACGTGATTGCCAAGCTGGGTCGTCTCGCCAATGACGACGCCGGTGCCGTGGTCGATGAAGAAGTGGGTGCCAATCTGCGCGCCAGGATGGATGTCGATGCCGGTGCGGCCGTGCGCCCACTCGGTCATCATGCGGGGGATGAGGGGGACGTTGTCCCGATAGAGGATGTGGGCGGCGCGCTGGATGGCGATGGCCTCCAGCCCGGGATAGGCGAGGATGATCTCCTCAAAGCTGCGTGCGGCGGGATCGCCATCGAAAGCGGCCTGCACATCTGTTTGAAGCAGGGCGCGCACCTGGGGCAGGGCGAGCATGAAATTGCAGACGAGGCTGGAGACCTCGCTCTCCGCGTGGTCCTTGGTGCCGTTGAGGCGCATGCTGCGGCGGACCTCGATGTTGAGGCGCTGGCGCACGCTGGCCACCAGCTCATGGGTCATGAGCTGGATCTCATCGGCTGAAATGGCCTCCTCAGAAAAGAAGCCGGGAAACAGCAGATGGAGCAGGTCCTCGCACAGGAGCGCAATGACGTGCTTGGATGGCAGGTTCCCACAATCCACATGGTTGATCCCCCCGACCTCGTCGTACGAGGCCATGAGGCTTTTAACAATCTCTTCCTGGCGGCAGTCCTTCAATGTGCGGCAGGGATAAACGCGGGGCGGGAGGGATTCAAGCGACTGTGATGACGGAAAGCTGTGAATAACCAGCGCACACGCTTGCGCCAATCATCAGGACGTCTGCTGTGATGGGCGACGGCGTAAACAACAAGACGCATGTCTGCGGAAAGCCGCAGGGCCTGCTGGAGCAGGTGGGAAACTGCGGCAGTCATGATTCCATGATAAGGCCAGCGGTCTTGGTGACAAACGGCCATTTTTGAGTCATAAGCAGCGCAGTCCAACCATGCTCCCGTCCCTCAATCAGCTCAAGCTTCCCGACCCGTGGCAGCACCAGGCGGTGAATCTTCTGCGTTCGGGGACGGATGTGGTGGTGAGCGCGCCGACGGGGGCGGGGAAGACGTACATCTTTGAGCTTTTGCACCAGGGCAGGCATCTACAGGGGCAGGCGATCTACACGGTGCCGACGCGGGCGCTGGCGAATGACAAGTATGCGGAGTGGAAGGAGGCGCGGTGGAATGTGGGGATTGCGACGGGGGACATCGCGGAAAATGTGGATGCGCCGGTGGTGGTGGCGACGCTGGAGACTCAAATCGAACGGCTGGTGCGCGGACAGGGGCCGGCGATGCTGGTGATTGATGAGTATCAGATGATCGCGGACGCGGCGCGCGGGGCGAACTATGAGGCGGCGATGGCGCTGGCGCCTGCGGACACGCGGCTGCTGCTGCTGAGCGGATCGGTGGCGAACCCGGAGGACATTGTGGGGTGGATGCGAAAGCTGGGGCGCAAGGCGGAGGTGGTGGCGACGCTGGAGCGACCGGTGCCGCTGGAGGAGGCGCCGGTGGAGGCACTGCCACAACGGATGGCGCGTGCCTTCGACCACTACTGGCCGAAGTTTGCGGCGGCGGTGATGCTGGCAGACCTGGCCCCGCTGCTGATCTTTGCGCCAAGACGCAAGGAGGCGGAGTCGATCGCGCGACGGCTGGCGAATGACCTGCCGCAGGGTGATCCGCTGGAGCTGACGCATGAGCAGCGCGCGGTGTGCGGGAAGGACCTGAGCACGCTGATTGAGCGGCGCATTGCCTTCCACCACAGCGGGCTGTCGTATGCGGCGCGGGCGGGGGTCATTGAACCGCTGGCGAAGTCGGGGCAGCTACGGGTGATTGTGGCGACGATGGGGCTGGCGGCGGGGATCAACTTTTCCGTGCGCAGCGTGCATGTGGCGGGCACGACGTTTCATGATGGCAGGGGCGAGCACAAGCTGGCGCCGGATGAGCTGCTGCAGATGTATGGGCGCGCGGGGCGGCGCGGGCTGGATGAGAAGGGGCATGTGATCACGAACCGGGACAGCCCGTCGTTGTTTGACGCGCGGCCGGCGCGGCTTTACCGGAGCGCGCTGCTGGCGTGGCCGATTTTTCTGCGGGTGATGAAGTTTGCGGCTTCGCAGGGGGAGCGTCCGTTTGATGCGGCCATGCGGTTTGCGGAGCGGCTGTATGCGAAGGTGCCGCCGCTGCTGGGGCTGGAGGAGACAGGAACGGAACAACCCGCGCCGCAGGCTGCGGAGTCCAACGCGCTGTTCGGGCTGGAAGCGACGGAGAAGCAGGTGCTGAACTCGCTGGGGGAGTGGGAGCGGAAGCATCAGCATGCGCTGCAACGGGTGCCGCTGTCCCGCGCATGGATGGCACGAAGCGAGCAGAGCGCGCCGCCGCTGACGATCCCGGCCTTTGCGGCGCGGTTTGCGCATGGCATCGGCCGGGTGGGGAAGATCCGCCGGGAGAAGGAAGTGCTCTATGGGGTGGAGATCAGCCTGGGCACGCCTGTTGACGAGCCTGCGGGGCACATAAGACCGACGAAGTCGCTACGGCGCCTGCTGAAGCTGCCGCGCAAGGCGGAGACAATCTCTGTGGAGGAGGTGGCGGTGCTTCATGCAGGCGAGCTGGGCACGGCCATTCTGGAGAGCAGCGATGAGGAGATCGTGAAGGAGGCGGTGCCGGAGTTCATCGGCACGGTGGCGAAGGAGAACCTGGTGTTTGCGGCGTTTGATCTCTCACCCGTCGAGGTGATGGCGTATGAGGACAGCCACCAGCGGCTGCTGTTTGCGCCGCAGGAGCGGAGCATTGTGGTGCGGAATGAAACGGGGGTACACACGAACGAGGCGGACACCCAAACGAGCAACCGCCAGCCGAGAGGGGGTTCGCCCATTCATGCGTGGCGGACGCTGGGGCTGATCGATGCGGACGGGGTGCCGACGCGGCGGGGGGAGATTTTCAGCTTTTTCCAACACGGCGAGGGGCTGGCGATTGTGGCGGCGCTGGAGGATGAGAGCTACCCGGTGGATGAGCTGGTGCAGCACATGGCGAACCTGCGCAGCGGATCGAAATTCGACCTGCCGCTGGCGTGTGGATCGGAGCGGCTGGGGGGCGGTGTGCCGTGGGACGTATGGGTTTGTGAACCACCCGGGGTATTTGGAGAACGGGCTGCCGCTGGACTATGGTGAAGGGGCGGCGGAGCTGCTGGACGCGCTGCTGCACCCGGACCGGCCGGGGGCGCATGATCTGCGCGCGGGGATTGCGGAGGGGGACATCTCCCGTGCCTATGTGGAGTGGCTAAGCCTGCTGCGGCATGTGACGCATGCGCCGGATCATGCGTGGCGGCGCTGGGGGGCGCTGAAGGAGGCGGCGAAGCAGGTGCTGAAGCATCACACGAAGACGCTGCGGCATTTTTTCCACCTGGACCTGCCGGTGCTGACGAACAAGCAGCGGCATGGGAAGGTGAAGCACTATTTGATGGGGAAGTGAGGGGCGGGACGCAGGGGGGGTAATGGAGTGGTGGAGAACTGGGGAATGACCAAGGAAGCGAGCAGGGTGCTGCTCTGCGTTGGAACATTCGGGGCAGGCGACGGGAGGGATAAGAGCGGAAGACGTGGCGGAGTGCTGCGGACTGGAAGTCCGCGCTCCTTGGCGCTTTGGCCGCGCGGTGCTCTTGGCTTTCTGCGATGCTGTGCTGGCGCCTTAGGGAGACACTGATGTAACACCGCAGAGGTTAAAAACCGCAGAGAAAGGCATTCAGAATGAGGACTCCACGACCATTCAATCCTGAAGCGGCGGATTTAATCAGCGGTTCCTTAGGAGCTTGGAGCTTCCTTGGCCATTGGTGTCTTGGACATTGGGTATTTTCCGCCTGCTTAGCAGGGGCCAGTTGTGGCGCAACTGGGCTACTGTTTCATGGGGTGCTGCTTCAGGAGCTCCTCCACGGTGTAGAAGGTCATGCGGCCGGGCTGGGCGGAGCGGACGGCTTTCACCTCGGCGGGGGTGACGGCGTCGGCTTTGTTGCCGAAGTGGTTGCGGACGAAGGTGAGGACGTTGGCGATCTCCTCATCCTTGAGCATGCCGGCGAAGGGGGTCATGGGAACCTGGCCGTCGAACTTTTTGCCGTTCACTTCGAGCGGGCCCATGAGGCCGAAGAGGACGAGCTTGATGAGGCGCTCCTTGTCCTCGGTGACCCAGGGGCTGCTGGCGATGGAGGGGAAGGCGGGAGGGAGGCCGCCGCCATCCCCACGATGGCAGGTCATGCAGAGGCCTTCGCGATTGTAAACTTCCTGTCCGGCGATGAACTGGCGCTTTGCCTCGGCGTCGAGGTGGGCGGGCGCGGGCACGACGGTGAACTCGGCATGGGGTTTTTCGGCGATGCCGGCGAGGCGGGTGGCGGCGGTCTTGGCGGCGTTTTCACTCCAGATGTCGAGAGGCTGCTGGGAGGCGATGTCGACGATCTTCCGGGCGGCGGCGTTGTCGGTCATCCAGGAAGCGGCGACGATGGCCTCCAGGCGAACGCGGCCGTGGGGATCGACGGCGGCTTTTTCCAGCAGCGCGGGGTGGTCGGCGATGCGGTGCATGTTGTAGCGCAGGACGCGGACGGCGGCGGCGCGGGCGTGGAAGTCCCTGGCGGCGAGGAGCTGGCGGAGGAGCGTCTCATCGGCCTGGTTGAGGCCCCAGGTGGTCCAGAGGGCCTCCAGGGAGTAGTGCTCGTAGTGGGGGTCGTTGGGATCGAGCTTGGCGGCCCAGGATTTGACGGCGGGGAGCACCTGGGTGGCGGGCTGGGCGCGCAGGGCGCGGCGGCTGCGGTAGCGGGTGCGCAGCTCGGGCTCCTTGAGGTTTTCCAGCAGGGTCTGGATGGGCGCGTCTGCGACGGTGGCGGGCTGGACCAGCGGACGG
>CAZPSQ010000006.1:0-56884 GCA_964588755.1 uncultured Prosthecobacter sp.
TCTCTATTACAACTTCAACTCCGGCCATTTGCAGGGCGACATGTGGCCCTCCCACTACCGTCTGCGCAATCCGCATCATGCGAAGTCCGGCGGCCGCATCAGCCCGCCCGTGAACCAGGCCGTGTGGCCCATCCGCGTGACGCCCGGCACGAACCGCGCCTACATTCCGGAGAACATGGACGGGCATAAGCTGAAAAATTTCACGGCAGCGTGCTCACCCTGGATTTACCGGGGCGATCTTTTCCCCGCAGATGCCCTGGGCAATGCCTTCGCCTGCGAGCCGGCCCTGCATCTGGTGAAGCGGGACATCATGACCCTGGAGAAAGGGAAGCTCGTGGCGCGTGAGGCCTACGAGAAGCGTGAGTTTCTCGCGTCCACGGATGAGCGGTTCCGCCCTGTCAGCCTGACCACAGGTCCGGATGGGGCGCTTTACGTCATCGACTTCTACCGGGGCGTCATCCAGCACCGCATCTCCCTGAGCCCCTATCTGGAAAAGTACATCCAGGAGCATGATCTGGTGGAGCCGCGCGGACTGGGAAGGATCTGGCGCATCGTCCCGGAAAACGCCAGGACACGCCCTGCGCCCGATCTCGCGAAGACGGACAGTGCCGGCCTCGTGCCCGTGCTCGCCCACACGAACTCCTGGCACCGCGAGAACGCACAGCGCCTGCTCGTCGAACGTGCGGATGCCGCGACCGTGCCCGCGCTGGAAGCTCTCACGCGCGGCGATGTCGCGCTTGGCCGCCTGCATGCCTTGTGGACGCTCGATGGCATGGGCAAAAGCGCCTGGCCGATGATTGAGGCAGCCCTGGCTGATGCCGATGCCCGCGTGCGCAACAGCGCCGTGCGCATCGCCGAAGGTTTCTTTGCTGGCGAAACGCGCGCCGCTGCGGTGGCGAAGCTCATCGCGCTCTCCACCAGCGAACCGGACTCGCAGGTGCAAACTCAAATCGCCCTCACGCTCGGCGAGGCCAAGGACTCGAAAGCCGATCAGGCTCTGGCCGCGCTGACCAGCCGTGTGACAGATCACCCCTATCTGGTGGAAGCCACCCTCAGTGGCGTGAAGGGCCGCGAGCTTGAGCTGCTGGAGCACTGCCTGACCACCAACAGCGGCAAGGCTCTGATCCCAGGACTGGCAGGCTGTGTGGCCGCCGAGCGCAACCCGGCGCGTGTCGCGCGGCTGCTGGCACTCATTGAAAAGGCCGGTGCCACGCCGCGCAAAGTCCTGCTGGCCGGATTCGCCGCCGACGCGGCGGATTTCACACGCCGGACGGTGAAGCTGGAAGCCAGGCCTGCTCTTCTCGACATGCCCGGCACGGAGAAGGTGGTCGCCATGCTGACCTGGCCGGGCAAACCTGTGCCGGCAGGGTTCAAGCCGCCACGTGCGCTGACGGCAGATGAGCAGGCCCGCTTTGACATGGGCAAAACGCTCTACGCCAGCATCTGCGCGGGCTGCCACCAGCCGAACGGCTCGGGCCTCGATGGCATCGCCCCACCGCTGATCGATTCCGAGTGGGTGACGGGCTCGCCCGAGCGGCTCTCCCGCATCGTCCTTCACGGCGTGCGCGGCTACATCACCGTGAAAAAGAGACGCCACCAGCTGGACATGCCTCCGCTGGGTGCGCTGGGCGATGAGCCTCTGGCGGCCATCCTCACGTATCTGCGGCGCGAGTGGGAGCATGGTGCGGAGCCTGTCACACCGGACTTCCTAAAGGCCGTCCGCGAAAAGGAAGCACGCCGCACGGATTCTTGGACAGAGCAGGAGCTGCTGAAGATTCCGTGACGTGAGTTGACGATCTCCCCACACGATCCATTGGTGGATGAGTCATGCACGCTGTAACATGGATGCGCCATGACCGACCACCCTCTCCCCGCACTCCGCAACCAGCTCCTCAGCCTGCACAAGCTGCTCATGAACAGTGAGCGGGCGGCGTATGAGAAGGAGGGGAACGTCATCTCTTCGCCGATGCAATTTCTTCAACTGCTCATGGAGCATGAGCGCTTCGCCTGGCTGAGGCAGCTCTCCCAACTGGTGGTGACGATCGACGAGGCGATGGAGGAAAAGCCGCCGATCACCGAAGAACGAATGGATGCGCTGGTGGCGGCGGCAAAGCATCTGCTCATGGACTCGGAGGAACCGGGGAGCTTTGCGGTGCGGTATGCGGCGATCCGGGAGCGTGATGCGGAAGTGGCGGCGGCGCATGCGGAAATCGAGAAGAGTTTCTGATTTTGGAGGATAGTTGGGGGCCGATGGACATGAAGAGGAGCGCGGACACTTTGTCCGAGCCATCATCATCGCCTCCACGCGGCTGCGCCGTCATCCCCCGCATGGGCATGAGCAGCCGTGTTTTTGCATGTTTCTCCCATGCGATGCCAGCGTGTATCCGCGCTCTTGATGTGACGTTCAGCGCCAGCGTGATGTCAGGTATCTTTGAAGAAGGTGGTTTTGAAAAGGTTTTGTTTCGAAATAAGCCTGTTTATGATCGCGAGAAGGCTCTCGTGTGTCATTAAAGGCTCCCCTTTTTTTCGACGCATGACCCGCTTGGACCTGACCACCTGGAAACACCTTTCTCTCGGCCTCATCCTGGCCCTTGGGCTGCCGGTTCAGGCCGCCACCCTGACCTGGGATGGCAACACCGCCACCTCAGAGCTGCAGGACGGTGGCGGAGACTGGAACACCACCGCCCTCAACCGTTGGTACAATGGCACGGACTACCAGGCCTGGAGCAACACCCTGCCGGACAGCGCCATCTTTGGCAATGCCAGCGGCACCGCGGGCACCGTCACGATCCGGGAGGCCATCTCCGTCAGCAACATCACCTTCAATCCTGCTGGCTCGGGCAACTACACCATCGCCCGCGATGCCGCGAACAAGCTCACCCTCACCGGCGCGGCCACGCCGGTCATCAATGTCAACCTCGCGGTGGACGTCATTGCCACCATCACCGCCGCCCTGGCGGGGAACCAGGGCTTCACCAAGACAGGAGACGGCACCCTGGTCCTGGGCGGCAACACCATCAATGAATACACCGGCACCACCACCATCACCGCAGGCACCCTGCGCATGGAAAAGAGCGGCGGCGCCTCCGCCGTGAACGGCGACATCATCATCGACGGCGGCACGCTGCGCTGGGGCGGATCCAACCAGGTGGCCAACACCGCCAGCATCACCTTGAACTCCGGCACTCTTTACGTCGGCGGGCAGGCGGACACCATCGGCAACCTCACCCTCAATGGCGGCACGAACAATGGCGGCAGCGCCAGCAATGGCGGCACCTTCACCATCGCGGACACGCTCACCATCACCGGCAGCACCGGCCTGGGCCTGAACAGCGGCGCCAACTGGTCTGCCAACAGAGTCGTGGTGAGCGGCACCGGCAGCGCCCTCTCGATCACCGGCAACACGGATGCCCGCATCTCCCAGTTCACGGTCGGCGCCGGCGGCCTGTCCATGACGGGCAAGACGATCACCCTCAACACCGGCGGCAACAATGCCGCCGCCCGCGGCAGCCGCATCGTCCTGAACGGCGACGTCACCGCCACAGGCGTGAACTCCATCGGCAAAAGCGGCACCAACGTGGGCGTGGCCCAGGTGGAAATGGGCGGCGCCACCCGCACCTGGGACGTGATCAAGATCCTCAACAACGACGTGACCACCGTCGCCGTCGCCATTGTCAGCACCGGCGGCGGGCTGACGAAGACCGGCGATGGCACGCTGCTGCTCTCCGGCGCGGATGCCAACACCTACACCGGCCTCACCACCATCTCCGGCGGCATCCTGCAGCTTGGCAAAGCCGCCAATGTGGACGCCATCGCGGGGGACATCCAGATCAACACCGGCGGCAAGCTCTCCCTGGCTGACAACAGTGAGCAGATCGCCAACACCGCCACCATCACGCTCAACGGCGGCGGCATCAACTTCAACAACCGCACGGAAACCTTCGCCAACCTCTACCAGACCACCACTGGCAGCACGGTGAACGCCGACCAGGGGAACAGCTCGTTCATCACCATCACCGGCACCCTGCGTGCCAGCGCCGGCAGCAGCATCAATCTCAACAGCGGCGGCCGCTGGACCGTGCACACCACGGAGTTCACCAGCACCTTCACAGGCAATGCCATCACGCTCAACGGCAACAGCAACACCACCATGAACCGCTACACCGTCGGCATCGGCGGCAGCGGTGGCATCAGCCTCACCGGCCAGAACATCAACCTCTCCAAAGGCACCAACAATGGCGGCACCCCGGCGACCACCGCCAAGGGCAGCGAGCTGGTGCTGGATGCCGGCCTGACGGCCAGCGGCACCAACAACATCAACGTCAGCGCCGCAGGCGGCATCGGCGTGGCGCAGGTGAACCTCAATGGCGGCCAGCGAGAGTTCAACATCACCGACGGCACCACCACCAGCAACGCGGCCGTCGTCAGCACCACCATCACCATCACCGGAGATGACGCCACCACCACGGAAGGCGGCGTCACCAAGACCGGCGCGGGCACCCTCGTCTTCACGGCCGTCAACACCTACACCGGCGCCACGGACATCCAGGCCGGCACCTTCCGCCTCGGCAGCGCCGGGTCTATCGATGCTTCCCCCACCGTGACCGTCGCCGCCGGGGCCACCTTCCATGTGGCCAACGTCAGCGGCGGCTTCTCGATGAAGTCCGGGCAGACCCTGCAAGGCGGCGGCACCGTCTCCGGGGCCACCACCATCAGCAGCGGCGCCACGCTGGCCCCAGGCACCACAGGCGGCGACCTCACCCAGACCCTGACGGTGACGGGAAACCTCACGCTCGCCGCCGGATCCAGCACCTTGCTGGACCTCGGCGTCCCCACCTTCACCAGCGCCGACAGCTTTGGCGGCCATGACGTCGGCACCCCCGGCTACGACGCCTACGTCCAGGGCTACGCCACCAGCCTCACCGGCGACCACGACCGCCTCATCTCCTCCGCCAGCATCACCCAGGCCCTCGGCGCCACGATCACCGTCCTGCCCAACGACTTCACCCCGGCCTACGGGCAGATCTTCAACCTGCTGGACTGGCAGGGCACCTTCACCGCCTCCTCAAACCTCGGTGGCAACTACCGCGACGGCGCGGGGGATGCCCTGCTGGATCTCAACCTGCCGGACATCTCCGGCAGCGGCTACGTGTGGGACATCAGCTTCTTCGCCACCAACGGCATCATCGTCGTCGTGCCCGAGCCATCCCGCGCGCTCCTGCTGCTCGCCGGCCTCACCCTCGCTGGCCTGCGCCGCCGCCGCTAGGGCAGCCGCCCCAGGGGCGGGGGAACTCGCCTCATCTCCGCCCGTGGCTCCAAGAACTTAAGAGGGCTATGTTATTATTTAAAATGCCCTGCCCGCAGGCTGTGTCGAGGGCCTGCAGGCATCACCCCGCCGATGAAGCGAACGGCTTCGGCTGACGACGTGCTGCGGGCTCGGAGGCCCGCGCTCCTTTCCTTTCATTTACGCCAGCGCCTCTTTGCAGTACTGCACGCACTTGGCCACTTCCTTCACGGCGTCGGAGCCTTCGGGGATCTTGTATTCCAGCTCGATCTCAGCGGGGAAGGTCCACTTCTCTTTCTTCATGAGCTGCAGCACTTCCTTGATGGGGGTCTGGCCCGTGCCCCAGGGGACGTTGCCGCCGTCGGCAGTGCGGTCCTTGAGGTGCAGGTTGGTGATGCGGTCGTGGTACTTCTCCAGCACGGGGATGGGCGACTTGCCCTGGGTGCCGGCGACGTAGTGGCCGATGTCGAGATTAAAACCGATGTATTGGCCGAGCTCCAGGATGGAGTCGAACTTGTCCATCTCCGGCAGGTTGTTGGTGTGATTGTGAAAGCCGACCCAGATCTTGTGCTTGTCCGCAAACGGAGCGACGCGCGCGGCGAGGATGGCGTTGCGTTCGGTCGTCACGGCGGAGGCGCCCAGCGCCTTGGCCACGAGGAAATTGAACTCGATCTCCTCATCCGACTGGCCAAAGCCCATCTTGTGGATGTGGATGTTCACGCCCGCGTCGTTGAACATTTTCCGCATTTCGGCGCACTTGGCGATCTGCTGCTCGCGCTCGGCGTCAGTGATCTTGCCACCTTTGATGCCTGCGTAAAGCTGGGTAGGCCCGCCCATGAGCTCAGTCTCGCTGATGCCGCAGTCGAGCAGCGCTTTCAGTGTCTCCTCGGCGGTCTTGGCCATGCTGCGGAAACTGTAGGTGATGCAGCCGATGCGCACGCCGCTGAAGACGGAGTTCGGTTTGTCTGCGGCAGAGGCAAAACGAGGAAGCGTGAGGCCGGTGGCGGCGGCCATTGCGGTGCCAAGGAAGCTGCGACGTGTGAGCGGTGTGGATGTCATAAAGGGCTGGATGGAAACAGGCCGCTTCTTCCACCTGTATCCCCTGGAAATCAAGGGTGCGAAGCCGGAGAAAGCGGCAGGCCGCCGCAGGGGCTGGTGGGGCGCTTCCCCGTCATCCTGCCCACCTTTTGTGGCGGAGTGAACGACAGGAAATGAGTGAGGCGCAAGAAGGCGCCGGAGAAAAACAAGCCGGGCTGCAGGCGATGATGAAGGCGTTGCATCGGGTCCGGTTCTGGACACACTTTCCGCCCCTCAAAAAAACATGTCTGTTCTTCGTTCGGGATCCGTTTCAGCCCTCCTAGCTTTTCTTGGCGCAGCCCTGTGGGGAGCGCCTGCTTCTTTGAACGCCGCCACCCTGCTCTGGGTGGGGGATGTGGACGCCGCCTGGAACACCAACAACGCTGGCAACACCAACTGGTCCGCAGACGCGCTGCCTGCGGCGGTCGGTGACACACTGGCCTTTGGCAGCGCGGGAGCCAGTGGTGCGATCTTGAACAACGACATCGCCGGACTTGCCGTGGCGGGGCTGACGTTCCAGGCGGGCGCGGATGCGTTCACACTCACCGGAAACGGACTCACCTTGGCAGGCGCGCTGACAAACAGCTCCGCCAGCCTGCAAACAGTGGGCCTGCCGGTGGCGCTTGGCGGGACCAGCTCCGTCAATGCCACGGGCGGCGCGCTGACTTTCACGGCGGCCATCAGCAGCGCGGCGAGCAATCTGACGTTGACCGGCTCCAGCACGATCACGCTGGGCGGGCTGAGTTTTGCAGGTACCGGGAACGTGGTCACGACGACGGCAGCGGAGGTGCGCCTGGTGGGCGACAGCACGCTGGCGGCGGATCTGCTGGTCAACGACGGCACGGTACGAATGCAGTCCGGCACGCAGGTTTTCAGCAACGGCCTGAAGGTGGACGGCACATCCTCTGTGCTGAGTTTTGAGGGTGCCAGCATCACCGTGACCGGCATCAACGGCGGCAACTCGCTCTCAGGCGAAAGCCTGGAGATCGTCAATTCGGGCACGCTCAATGTCAGCGCCGGCATGGTGGATGTGACGCCGAGCCGCTTCTGGATGCAGGCGGGCACGCTGAACATCACCGGCGGCACGATGAACATGAACAACACGCTGATCGCACAGAACGGCAGCGTCACGTCCCGCATCAATGTCTCTGGCGGCACGCTGAGCCTGGGAGGCGGCAACCGCTTTGCCAACAATGGCACCGCCATTTTGACGGTGAGCGGCACCGGCGTGGTCAGCTGGGCCGTCAGCAGCTACGGCTTGTCGGAAAACGGGACAGCAAGCATCATCATGGACGGCGGCACGATGAACATCACCAGCTCCGGCACCACCTACCTGCTGCTCAACGGCGGCAATGCGGCGGCGTTCAACACTGCGGTGACCAGCAGCATCACCTTCAATGCGGGCGTGCTCTCCACGCGCGGCTTCGGCATGAACCTGGGCGCGAACTCGACCAACCGCCTGGCCGAGCTGCGCTTCAACGGCGGCACGCTGCGGGCCACGGACAACAACACCAGCTTTGTCCCCAGCCACGCCAACCTCGCCTCCAAGGTGCAGGCCGGGGGCGCTGTCATCGACAGCAACGGCTTCAACATCACCATCGCCGACAATCTGGAGCACGACGCCGCCCTGGGGGCCACGGCGGACGGGGGCGTGACAAAAAACGGCACCGGCACGCTGACGCTCAGCGGGGCGAACACCTACACTGGCACCACCACGCTGAACGCCGGAACACTGGCGATCGTCAACAACACCGGCGACACCGTGACCTATGCCGGGCAGGTCAGCGGCACGGGGGGGCTTCTGAGCCTCGGCGGGGCAAACACCGTGAACTTCACCGGCGGCCTCTCGATGACGAACGCGGCCAGCACTCTCACCGCCACGGGCAGTGACGCACGGATCAACAGCAACGGCGTTTTCAATGCCGCTGTCAGGGCCAGCGGTGGCGGCATTCTGCGGTTCCAGTCCGGCACGCAGTCGTTCACAAAGTGGCTGGTGGCCAGCGGCACGGGCAGCGTCCTGAGCTTTGAAGGAGCCAATGCCACCCACAGCGGCAGCGGGGATGGCAATGCGGACAACGGCCTGCAGCTGGACAACGGGGGCAGCCTGAATGTCTCCGCCGGCACTGTGACCTTCAACAACAGCACACGCGGCTTCATCCAGACCAGCAGCATCAATGTCACAGGCGGCGCGCTGACGATCGGCAACGCCCTCTTTGCCCAGCAGACCGCCGCTGTCTCCAATGTGAACGTCTCCGCCGGCAGCCTCACGCTGGGCAGCAGCGTGCGCTTTGCCAACAACGGCACCACCACGCTCACAGTCAGCGGGACCGGGGCGGTTTCCTGGGCCATGGGCACCTACGGGCTTTCCGAAAACGGCAGCGGCCATGTGGTGATGGACGGCGGCACGCTGAACATGACCAGCGCCGGCTCCAATTACTTCTTCCTCAACGGCGGCAATCAGCCAGTGGGCAACTCCTCCAGTTTCGTCAGCACCATCTCACTGAACGCGGGCGTGCTTTCCACGCGCGGCTTCGCCATGAACTCCGGGGCAAACTCGACCAGCCGACTGGCCGAGCTGCGCTTCAATGGTGGCACGCTGCGGGCCACGGAGGCAAACGCCAGCTTCATTCCCAGCCACGCCAACCTCACCTCCAAAGTGCAGGCCGGGGGCGCGGTCATCGACACCAACGGCTTCAACATCACCATCGCCGACAGCCTGGGGCACGACGCCGCCCTGGGCGCCACGGCGGACGGAGGCGTGACAAAGAACGGCACCGGCACGCTGACCTTCACCGCTGCCAGCACCTACACGGGCAAGACGACGGTGGCAGGGGGCACCCTGGCGCTCAGCGGCAGCGGCAGCATCGCCTCCAGCGCGTGGATCGACGTCCGGGGCGGAGCCACACTGAACGTCGCCGACGCTCCGCAGACATTGACCGGCCAGGTTCTCAGTGGAACAGGCAGCGTGGCTGGCTCGATCACCATCGGCGCAGGTTCGGTCCTGAAGCCCGGCGGCTCCGCAGACGGTTCCCTCGGCGCCATCGCCCATGCGGGTGACGGCATCGGCACCCTGACTGTGGGAAACCTCACGCTTTCCACAGGGGCCAGCGCAGCGAGCCCGCGCGTGCTTCTGACCCTGGGTGGCACCAACAGCCACGCCACGGATCCGACCATCGCAGCCCAGGTCAGCGCGTTCAAGGACGCCGCATCAGGCGGCCTGTATGACACCCTCACAATCACCGGCGCCCTCGGGCTGAACGCTGGCAGCACCCTCAAGGTGGAGCTGGCCGCAGGCTACCAGCCGGTGTGGGGAGACGTGTTCAACCTCATGGACTGGGACAGCGTGAATTTCAACGCCGACGGCACCAGCGGCGACTTCACCGCGGCGGACCTTGTCCTGCCCACAAACCTGGCCAACGGCTGGTTCTTCGCCACCGACCAGTTCATCAGCAACGGCATCATTTACGTGGTGCCGGAGCCTTCCCGCACACTGCTGCTGGCCCTGGGCCTGCTGCTGCTGGCGGGACGGCGGAAGCGGTGAGTTGAAACAGAGGCCGGGGCCACGCCCGCTTAAAACACCGCACGTCGCGATTGATCAGGCGGTGCGCCGGGCTAACGGACAGCCATGACGCTTTCCCTCCCCCGCTGGTTCGACCTTCACACGCATTTCCGCCAAGGCCCGGCCATGGGGGCCTATGTGCAGGCACACCTGGACATGGGCTGCGCCGGCGCGCTGGCAATGCCGAACACACAGCCGCCGGTGGCACGCATGGCAGGCCAGGCGCAGGCGGACTCCTGGTCGATTGAGGGTTATTCGGCAGAGCTGCGGTCAGCCGGGGCGGATGCTTTTGAGCAGCTCATCGTGCCCTTGTATCTCACCCGCCAGACCACGGCGGCGATGATTGCCGAAGGCGCGGATTCAGGGCTGCTGCGGGCCTGCAAATACTACCCGCCGCATGGGACGACGAACGCGGAGCACGGTCTGCCGATGGATGACCTCATCGGTGGCGAGGTGCTGCGGGCCATGGAGCAGCACGGCATTGTGCTGTGCATTCATGGGGAGCAGCATGCGCTGAGCGGCCCGGACTACATCGACGCGCAGCAAAACGCCGAGACACGGTTTTACACGGAGCGCATGCCCCGCCTCCTCGCCGCGCATCCGAAGCTGCGGATCGTGTGCGAGCACATCACCACGCGCACCGCGGCGGAGTTTGTGGCGGCGGCCCCGGAACATGTGGGGGCAACGATCACCCCGCAGCACCTGCTTTACACGCTGGGGCATCTGATCCAGGGGCTGAAGTATCATCTCTACTGCCTGCCGATCGTGAAATTCCAGGATGACCGGACGGCTCTGCGGCAGGCAGTGGCGCAGGCTGGACAGACGAAGTTCTTCGCCGGCACAGACAGCGCCCCGCACACGACGAAGGCGACGGCCTGCGGCTGCGCGGCAGGCTGCTTCACCGGCGGCTGCGCGCCACAGCTTTATGCCATGGCTTTTGAGGAAGCAGGCGTGGACCTTGGGACCACGGAAGGGCAGGCGCTGCTTGAACGGTTCCTGTGCCTCAACGGGCCGGCGTTTTATGGATTCCCAGCCTCGGGGAAGCGCTTCACCCTGGAAAAGGCGGCGCAGCAGATGCAGGTGCTTGAGACACCGGCGGGTCCCGTGACACCGCTGCCGGTGGGCATGGGGATGGAACTGACATGGAAGATTGCGGGGTGAAGTGAGAAAGGAGCGCAATCACCCCTGACCGCCTCATCCCCCACCCGGCTTTGCCACCATTTCAAAAGGACGAGGGCATAGTTCCCGCCCTCCGCTCAAAGGAACCTATTTCGCTGCCTTTTTGGGCGGGCCACCCTGGGGCACCACCTTCACAGCATCCGCAGGCACCGGGGCCTGGGCGGCGGTGAGGAGGGGAACATCGTCGGGAAGGTGCTTCACAAAGAAATCCTTGTACTGGATCTTCATCACCGGGCCACGGTGGACCTGCACGGCAATGACGCCCTCCAGCGCGCGGCCGGCTTCGTCGAGGTCGATGACATCCACGGTCTGGACACCGTCAATCCAGTGCTGGTGGTGGTTGCCCTGCACCAGCACACGGTAGTCATGCCACTGCTCAGCGGGGAAGGTGTGGACCGGCAGCTTGCCCACGACCCACGGCTGCCCCTGGGTGTCGATGACCACCTTCTCGCCAGTGTGGGCGAGGATGCGCCGCCCGCGCTCCTCATACAGCATGCCGTTGTAGTCGTCCTTGTCGGGCACCACATCGCACTGGTAGCCGGTGACGACCCATTCGCCAAGGTCCGGTCGTTCCTTGCCGCGATACTGGAGGCCGCTGTTGCCGCCCTTGGTGGCCTTGACTTTGACACGCAGCTCAAAGTTTTTCACTTTCCCTTCCTTCCACGTGATGAAGCGGTTGTAGTCCAGCTTGCCATCCGTCACGCCGGTGAGACAGCCGTCCTCCACGGACCACCAGGTGTCTCCGCCGCTCCAGCCAGTCAGATCCTTGCCATTGAAAATCGCGGTGAAGCCTTCCGGCGGCGTGGGTGCCTTGTCCTCGGCAGCAAGGGGCAGGACGCAGGCAAGTGACAGAAGGCAGAGAAAGGGGCGGAGCATGGTGGCGGGTGGCAAAGATGAGAGGTGCCTGAATACGTGGAAATCCGCACGACCTTCACGGCAGTTTCGTCCTTTTTGTCATCGGTCCGCACGCCGGCCGTTCGCCCAGATCATGGGCAGTCAGGCCGGATGCCGTGGCAGGCTTCCGCCCTTGCCGTGGGCGGCAGATCGTTCTACTTGCCGGGTGATCTCATTGAACATCATCGCCCGGCTGCGCACGTGTTACACGGACAAGTTCGGCGTGCCACGGCAGTCGGGGCTGGTCCCCAGCGCCTGGGGCATCATTGAGTTCGAGCCGGCCTACCGCCGTCCTGAGGCCGTGCGCGGCATTGAGGAGTTCAGCCACCTGTGGCTCATCACCCAGTTCCATCTTGTGGGTGAGGAACCGAAAGCTTTGACGGTGCGGCCGCCGAAACTCGGCGGCAATGAACGCCGCGGTGTCTTCGCCACACGCTCCCCCTTCCGCCCCAACCGGCTGACGCTCAGTGTGGTGAAACTCGACCACGTGGAGATGGAGGGCGGCACCGCACCGCGCTTGTTCGTCTCTGGTGTGGACCTGGTGGATGGCACGCCCGTGCTCGACATCAAGCCCTACGTGCGCTACGCCGACTCCGTGCCCGGAGCACACAGCGGCTTTGCCGACAGCCCGCCACCCCCAGTGCCTGTGGTGTGGGAATGTGAAAGCAGTGCCCCCGCGGCCGTGCGGCGCATCATCGATGAATCGCTCGGCCAGCAGCCCCAGCCCGCCTACCATGACCAGCCCGCGCGGGAGTACGCCACGGAGATCGCCGGGTGGCGGGTGTGCTGGCTGGCTGCGGCGGACAGGGCCATCGTCAGGTCTTGTGAACCACACGCTTGAATCCCTGCTGCACAGCCTGCATGTGCCCTGCCTCCTCACTCCATGCCCGCATCAGATATCCCCACCCGCGCCGCCATTGAAACCGCCATCGCCCACGGCATCACGCCGGACCGCTGCGTGGTGCTGCAGGATGCCAGCACACTGGTGCTGCGCCTGACGGAGACGCTGGTGGCACGTGTGGTGCAGGACACCGGCGGCCCACGCCAGGGCACGGAGTGGTTTGCACGGGAAAACGCCATCGCCGCGCATCTGACACAACATGCGGCACCCGTGGTCCCGCTGCACCCGGACCTGCCGCCAGGGCCGCATCAGCACCTGGGCTATCCGTTGAACTTCTGGCAGTTCGTCACCCGTGTGGATGCGGAGCCGGACGCGCGTGAGATCGGCCGGACCCTGCAGCAATGCCATCAGGTGATGCGGACCTTTCCAGAACCGCTGCCAAAGCTGGCCATCCTCACCGAAAGCCTCGCCATTTTGCAGGACCGGCGGCTCTTCCCCGAGGCCACACAGCAGATGCTGCGGGACCATCTCACCTCCTCGGTCGAGGTGCTCGGCCAGTTTCCGCATCAGCCGCTGCATGGGGATGCCCACCTGGGGAACCTCATGAACACCACCGCCGGCCTGCTGTGGACGGACTGGGAGGACACCTTTGCAGGCCCGGTGGAGTGGGACGTGGCATCCATCATCTGGAACGCGCAGATCCTGGAGGATGACCACGAAACCGTGGGCCAGATCCAGCAGGCATATTGGGAGGCAGGCGGTCGGATCGATCCACATGCGTTGAATCAATGCCTCATCGCCCGGGCGGCGGTGATCACCACATGGTACCCCATCCTCTATCCGGAACCAAACGCGGACCGGCAGGAGAAGCTGCGGCGACGCATCGAGTGGCTGGAAAAGCTCAAAGTGTGAAAGGAGTCATGCCGCAGGGGTGATTCTCTCGTCTCCTCCTGTCATGAGCCGTTTGCACCCCATCCTCTTTCTCCTGCTTTCAGCCAGCGCACTGGCCGAAGACGCGCCGGTCCAGCACATCCCCTTCCCTGACGCGCGCATCACCGTCTGCGGTCTCGGCTGGTGGAAGGAGCAGCCAAAACTCCAGCGCCTGCCGGAACGCCTGAAGGACACCATGCCGCCGAAGGTGTGGCGGCTTTCCATGGCGCCCGCAGGCGTGCGGCTGCGTTTCCGCACCGGCTCGGTCAAGCTCGGCCTTGAGGCGGCCACCGGCACCTACAAGACAGCCCCCTCCCCACCCACCGCGCTGATCGGCGTGGACGTGTATGTCGATGGCCGCTACCACGGCAGCGCGCTGCCGGATGCCGAAGGCGTCCTGAAAAAGGAGTGGGAGCTCGGCACCACGGCCGCGATGCGGGATGTGGAGATCTACCTGCCCATCAGCAGCCCCACGGTGATCAAAGAGATCACCCTGGACTCAGCGGCCAGGCTCGAGCCCGGCAAGGCTTACTCCCAGGAGAGGCCGGTCGTCTATTACGGCTCCAGCATCACGCAGGGCGGGCATTCATCCAATCCCGGCGTGGCCTTTCCCAGTTTCCTGGGCCGCTGGCTGGACATGGACTTTGTGAACCTGGGCTTTTCCGGCAATGGCCTGGGCGAGCCGGCACTGGCACGCGCCGTGGCGGAGATCACCGCCGCCGTCTTCGTCGTGGACTACTGGGCCAATCCACCGCCGGAGGTGTATGAGAAAACGTTTCCAGAGTTCATCGCCATCATCCGCGCCAAACACCCGGACACGCCGATTGTTGTCACCGGCCCCTTCTACAATCCGTCCGAAACCTTCGGCAGCCGCATGGGCGGTTATCAGCTCGAAAAAAGAAAGCTGATTCCCCGGCTGGTGAAGGAGCAGCAGCAGGCCGGGGACAAGAACATCCACTACGTGGAAGGCTTTGACCTGATCTCCCCTGACCAGGCGGACGCGCTGTCGGATGCGCGCCACCCGAACTCGTACGGCATGTATCTCTACGCGCGCGGGCTGGAGCCAATGCTGCGCAAGGTGCTGCGCCTGCCGGCGGCGCCAGCCAGGTGAACGCGGGCACACACCTCTGCTCTCATGATGAAGCGCCTCCTTTCCTTCCTCACCGTTCTTGGTGCTCTCTCCACGCCAGCCCTGGCGGCATCACCCACCATCGTTGCTTTTGGTGACTCCACCACAGCGCCGCGCGGCAAGACAGTGGTCTATTCCACGCTGCTGGCCCATGAGCTTTCTTTCGAAGGCGGTGACGTGAAAGTGATCAATGCCGGCATCGGCGGCAACACGACGAGCCATGCCATGGCCCGTTTTGAAAAAGATGTCCTGGGCCCCAAGCCAGACGTGGTCATCCTGCAGTTCGGCATCAATGACTCCGCCGTGGATGTGTGGAAAAAACCGCCCGCCACCGGCCCGCGTGTGGCGCTGGAGGACTACCGGAAAAACCTCACCTGGATGGTGCGCACCCTGAGGCAGAACGGCGCGCGTGTGGTCCTCATGACCCCCAACCCCATTTCATGGACGGACACTTTGAGGAGGCTTTACTCCACCACACCCTACAGGCTGGATGATGCGGACGGCATGAATGTTCTCCTGCGTGACTACGCGGAATCCGTGCGCAGGCTGGCGCAGGAGGAAGGCGTGGGCCTTGTGGACATCTACACCGAATTCAAAAAGGCGGACCAGATGCCCGGGCACAAGCCGGGCTGGCTGGGCAGGGACGGCATGCACCCCGACGACCCCGGCCACCGCCTTGTGGGAAAACTGCTCATCGCGCATCTCACCACTGCGGACAAACGCTTCACCCGCAGACCCCACACCGTCTGGACACCCAGCGGGGATGTCAATGAGGTCAGCCCTCACGCCGTGGACATCACCCACGACGCGGCCGGGCCAGCCGTGCTCGGACCCGCGCTGGTGAAGGTGACGGATGATGCGGTCATGTCCGTTTACTCCACCCCCACCAGCTACGCCGGCAAGCCTGGGCAGTGCTTCATCGCAGGCCGCATCACCCGCGATGGCGGCAGGACGTGGGAGGCGGAGCGTGAGCTGACACGCCTGCCAAAGGGCCGTGCCGCACATCCCACCGTGCACCGCACACGCGATGGCACGATCCACCTGTTCTTCCTCGGTTACCAGCAGCATGCCTGGGACAAGACAACGGGCAACCCCACCCCCGACACCCGCTCCGACCTGTGGACTGTGCGCAGCAGCGACGCCGGCCAGACATGGACCGCCCCGCAGATGATCTTTGAGGGTTACACCGGATCCACCAACGGCGCGGCAGAGACGCATGATGGCCACCTCGCCGTGCCTTTTTCCCACTACGTGGCCCAGCCTGGAAGGCTGGTGTCACGAACCGTGGTTTCTGCGGATGGCGGCAAGACCTGGAAGCTCAGCAACATGCTGGACATCGGCGGCGCGGGGGATCACGAAGGAGCGCTGGAGCCTTGTGTGGTGGAGCTCAAAGACAAGCGCCTGTGGATGATCATCCGCACCTCGCGGCAGCTCTTCTGGGAATCCTTTTCCAAGGACGGCGGCCTCTCCTGGAGCGAGGCCAAGGCCACGCACATCGACAGCAGCCACTCACCCGCGCATGTCATCCGCCTCAGCGACGGGCGTCTGGCCATGGCTTGGAACCCCTCCGCCCACCAGCGCAGGCAGCTGCATCTGGCGTTGTCGGACAATGACGGCCACACCTGGACACCCTCCTTCCAGGCCGTGCGCGGCAGCGCCACCTACCCCTACATTCTTGAGGCAAAGCCAGGCGAGCTTTGGATCGGCTACATGGATGCCCACGGCGGCTGGGGCCATGACCCGCGCGCCCGGCACATCAAAGTGATGGCGCAGGACATTCTGAGTCAGGCAAGGTGAGGCGGCTGGCTCACTGCTTGTCCGTGGCAGGCAGCAGTTTCGGATCATAGGTGGCGCCTTTCGGCACCTGGACCAGCGTCATCCGCACCTTCGTGGGAAAGAACTTCTGCGGCTCCGCGTGCTTGTGCGCATGGGTGCCGGAGCCATCCTTCAGCACCAGGTGCATCTCCTTGATTCCCTCGTTCCAGAGGATGTCGTCATTCTGCCAAAAGCTGGTCATGGGAATGTCCTTCTCATGCACGCCTGTCTCTTTGTAGGCCCCGGTGCCCAGGCAGCCGTAGCCCTTGCGCTGCCCTTTGTGGGGGATGTAGCACACGCTCCACATTGCAGGCTCGCCCCCGGCGGGCTTTTCCAGCACTTCGATGCGCAGATGCGCGGTGCCGTTGCGGTAGTCGATGGGCGCGGTCCAGTCCTTCGGACGCTGCGCATTGAGCCGGTCCGCCCTGACGTAGTGGTGGGAGGGGCTGGGCTTGCTGTTGTCCGCCTCCTCCTTCGTGAAGGTGAAGGTCACATCAAACAGCACAAACTGCTCCGCATGGCTGGAGGTGACAGTGCCCAGCAGGACAACAAGAGAGGCAAGAAAGATGCGCGCAGACATGCAGGGAGATCAGGGGGCGGTTATTTTAAGGCGCACAAATTTTCGCGGGTCAGCGCCCATTGGCAAGACAAACACATGCTGGCCGCCCGTGCCCGTGTCCGTGATGGGATGCCAGTCGTCCGACCTCAGCGTGGTGCTCCACTCGGCGCCGTAGGTGATGCCGGTCACTCCTGCCGGGGTTGGAAAACTGACCACGACATCCCCCCTGAAAGCTGGGCCTGGGGAAGCTGGCTTGAGGCACCCCGCACGGGATTCAGCCCGAACGCGAACTCGATCAGGTTCGCCAGGCCGTCTGAGTCAAAATCAAAACCATCCGCCGCATGACCTGTGCCTGCGGAGGTGCCGAAATACGCCTGCCGCCAAGATCCGATGCCAGCCAGACCTGCGCCGGAAAGCGTGATGTCGAAGGGGTTTTCATCCGCGTCATTGCTGGAGATGCGCAGCGTGGCCGTTTTCGTCCCCGTGCTGGTCGGCACAAAACGCACCACAAGCGTGGTGCTGCCAGATGGGCCTGCCAGGGAGGCGGCAGGCGGCTGCAGCACACTGAACATGGCCGCGTCCGTGCCGCTGAGGGTGGCTCCAATGCCGGTCAGGTCTGCGGTGCCGATGTTTTTGACAGTGAATGAAAGGTCACTGGCGGCACCCACGGCCACATCCGGCACGCCCACGCTGCCGCCATCGACCAACGAGGTGCCGGCCGGCTGCTCCACCACAATCTCCGGCAGAGGAGACTGGCCGCTGGCCACCAATGAGTACTTCTGCGCGCCGCCTGCCAGCGAGCCGGCAAAATTCACCGTCACAGTGTAAACCCCTGCGGCAGGAGGCACGGAAAGATGCACCTGCTCCACATTGTCCACCGTGTTCACCCCCGTGGTGGCGTTGGCGCTGAGGGAGGCCAGGGACCAGTCGCCCACATGCGGCATCACATAGGGCAGGTGCGTGCTGCCCGCCGGGCCTGTCACCGTGAGGTTGAGGTCATTGACCAGGTCACGCGTGCGCACATCGTGGCCGCTGGTCTTGGCGGTGCCAGCGGGGTCAGTCCAGCAGAGCGTGAACCGCAGAGGACCGGTGCCATTGCTGGCAAAAACATGCGTGCGGCTGGTCACTGTGGAGGTCACCTCGTCCTCCACCAAAGCGCCATCCCCCGTGCCATCCGCATGCTTTTTGATCAGGCTGGCGGCGGCCAGCGTGTTCATCATGCCCCAGCCATGGCGATAGTCCGGCCCTGGATTGCCAATGTCATCCGCCGTGTGAATGATGAGCGCCTTCAGCGTGCTGGCACGCATGCCTCCGCCGGGGAAACGGGCCACATAGTATTGCTGTAACAGCAGCGCCGAACCGGAGGCATTGGGCGTGGCCATGCTGGTGCCGCTGGTGCTTGCCGTGGAGGTGTCACTGTCGTTGGAGGCGGAGGTGAGAGTGCTGCCGTTGGCCACCACATCCGGCTTGATCCGCCCGTCATCCACCGGCCCTATGGAGCTGAATGCTGCCAATGTGGCCACAGCAAGACTGCGCACCCCCCCGCTCACAGCATCCAGCGTGGCGCCCACGGTCATCACATTTTTTGCCAGTTTCTTGCCCTCGCACGTGTCATAGCCGCCTTTGTACGTGCCATCCCCTGCCGGATGCTGGGCCGGATCATAGGTGCGGGCAGTACCGGTGACACTGCCCTGACGCCAGGTGGCCCCGGCAGCGGGAGGCCCGTCGCTGCGGTGATTACCTGCGGAGATGAAGGGCAGGTAGTAGGGAACATTTGCCGTCATCCCATCCCAGGCGGCGCTGTTGGCGTCGTACCTGCCGAACCGCTGGTCCACATCGTTGGCGGGATTGCTGTCGTCAGTGAACGTCCCGAGCCAGACCCAGGTGCCGCCGTCATTCTCCCAGCCGCGATCAAAGCCGTAGGAGTGGTTGGAAAGAGTGATCCTGCCCGCCTCGCCAGCGGAGGCAGCCCCCTCCGCCAGCATTTCTGACGTGTCACTGGTCGAACTGTAGGCACGAAGCCGCGCCCCAGGAGCCATCCCCCTAACCGATGCCACCACACCCGTCGCGATCAACGTCCCCGCCACATGCGTGGCATGGGTGGAAGCAGTGGTCGAGCCGTCCATGATCGTAATCCGGGTGGGCGAGCCAAACTCCTGGTGGGTGACCCGGGGAATTCCGCCAGCCTCCCACAGCCCCATGATCATGCCGGTGCCATCCACATGAAACGGGCTGGTGGACCTGACCAAATTGGTTGCGGTGCTAATCGCCGCATTGGCATTTTCCGTGCGTTCATACACGGGCAGATCCCCCTCAAACGCCGCCAGCACGAAACGTCCGCCCCCAGGCCTGTCACCTTCCAGCGGCAGGCCGAGGCGCCGCGCCTTCTCCATGACCTGCGCCATGCCCGCGTCCTCCAGCGCCCTCACCTGCCGCACCAACGCCGCCCGCACTGACGGATTCGTCATGTCATGCTTTTGGGAAAGCAGCGCTGCCACTGCGCCCCTGGTCGCCAAAGCACCTGCGGATTCCCGTGGCAGCGCGTCTGGCCCCGAAACGTGGGATTCTGCCGGGGATGCTGCTGGCACCGACAAAACAGCCGCCTCCGCGTCTGGCTCTTTCAGCGCTTTTCCCATCCATACGGCAAGCATGGCTGCTGCCAGAAGCCCCACGGCAACAAGCAACATCGGTCGGGATTTCATACGGCGCTTCTTGAGACGGAGGAAGACCAGTCAGACAAAAAATAGGGCGATTTTTAAGCCCTTGTTCGTATAGGATAACAAAAAAACCAGCATGCAATCCGCATTCCTTTTCTTTCGCAACCGTGGTGGTTTCCTCCTCCTGGCGCTGCTGGTGCACGGCACAGTGCTGCACCCTTCGACTTCCCGGGCTGAGGAGGAACACTGGCAGGTGCCGGTGACGGTGGGCAAGGACGGGTGGATGCTCTATGAGAACCCTCGTTTTGGCAGCGTGCTGCCCGTGCCACCCGGGATGGTGGCGCTGCGGCCGCCGGACAACGGTGATGGACAGCGGTTTTCCTCCGCTGATGGCAAGGTGGTGCTGACCGCCTGGGGTGCCTTCAACGTGGACGGCAACGGTGATCTGGAGCCCACATGGCAAAGCGCCCTGGCCGAGGCCGGGCGCACCATCACCTACAAGGTCAAAAAGGCGGGATGGTTTGTGATCTCAGGCGTGACCAAGGACGGCACCGGGTTCTACGAGCGTTACACGGCCAACAACAAATATGTGGCAGGCTGGCAGATGACCTATCCGCAGGCGGAAGAGAAAAAATACTCTCCCTGGGTGGAACGCATTGCCAAAGGCTACGAGGCCAGACTTGGGCAGGGCGAGGACCGGCTGGAATGATCCAACAACCGCCGCCAGCCTTGTCAGGACTGGCGGCTTTGAGGTTTCGGCGATCCCAGGGGAGCCACAACCAGGCTCATCTGCCCAAGACGCAGACGCGGAGATGGCCCTGCATTGCCGGGATGACGCAGGATCGGGCGGAAGTTCTGCAAGGCAGGCGTGTCCTGGCTTTTGGACCGGTTCATCAGCAGGATTCGACTCCAGCCACCGCATTTGCGTTGAATGGCAATGCACCATTTCCCTTATTTCCCTTATGAGGTGGATCTCTGGTGGAGGGATCGCAAGCAGGCGTTGTCGGGGAGTGGTTTGAGAGGCCGTTCGGGCGTGTCGAGCATCTGCATCACCCGGGTCTGGCTGCTGGCTATGAGCTCAGGGATGACCTGCGTCTCCGGCATGTTTTTCCAATATTTGCGCGGCATGGAGGACTGCATTGTCCGCACCTTGAGCCGCGCTGGGTTGAAAATGCTGCTGTAGTAAGTGCGCCAGAGATCATCGTGCGCGTCAGCCGCTGGCGCGTCAGCCTTGGACATGCCTGGCAGGAACTCCAGCCTTTTCCCGTCCCAGGCCACGCATTCCTCCGGTGTCAGGATGGACCAGTCCATGCCCGCGAAACGCTTTTCAAAGAATGGAGCCGCCAGCCGGACCACGCGGAACTCCGGCTCGAACCAAGCCATGAACTGCTCGCGGCCAGTTGCCTCATCCCTGCCCACCAGCCGGAAGCGCACGTAGGCATGCATGTGGTGGACTTCACGGCCCACCGCCTTGGCCCACATCTGGCACTGGCGGGTGTCGATGTCCGTGGGCATCCCGAGAAGATGGCGCCGCCCGCCGAGTGTGAGACGATGCAGGAGGCGGTAAAGCACCCCAAAGCGCCGCTCATCGGTGTGCGCGCAGACCTGGGAGGCCAGAGGGATGAAGCCTGGCGGCACCTTCATCTGCTCCACAGGAACAAAGGCGGCAGCCGGGACTTCCTCACTGTCTGGCAAAAGTCCGCAGCCTGAGGTGGCATTCTCCCAGCACACCTCCTCCGGCCGCACGCCACACCGCAGCAGCTCGCGGGCCTTGTCACGCCAGGCGGTGAAATTGGGTTCAATGGCGGCGGTGATCATAGGGGGTGATGGGGTCACAGTTCTCCGCTGCGCGCGGACAGGGCGGTTTCAACCGTGGCTGCGGGCGGTGTGGCAAAGTTCAGCTCTAGCTGCCTCGGCCGGGGAAGGAAGCGTTCGCGCAGCCGGTCACTTTCCAGCAGGGCAGCCCGCGGAGAGTGGTCTTCGGCGATGATGAAGGGCAGCACCTTCACCAAGCTCACCCGCATGCGCAGCAGGTCCGCCAGCCGCAGCCGGGAGAAGCGCCGCGCGGCAAGAATGCGGGCGGCATTTGTCACGCCCAGGCCCGGGACCCGCCACAGCAGTTCCCTGGGTGCGCGGTTGATGTCCACAGGGAAGATATCACGGTGCCTCAGCGCCCAGGCGAGCTTGGGGTCGAGTTCCAGGTCAAGGTGCGGGTGCTCCTGCGGGAGCAGCTCCTGCACCGCAAAGCCGTAAAAGCGCAGCAGCCAGTCCGCCTGATACAGCCGGTGTTCCCGCACCAGGGGCGGCGGCTTGATGGGCAGCAGCACGCTGGGTTCCGGAATGGGGCTGAACCCACTGTAGTAAACCCGGCGCAGGCGGTGGGCGCGATACAGCTCGTCCGCCCGGCCCAGCACCACGGCATCACTGGACTGGTCCGCGCCCACGATCATCTGCGTGCTCTGCCCGGTGGCAAACACCGGCACCCTGGCCCGTGGCAGATGGCGCACCTGGCGGGCTTCTTTTTTGGCGGCCAGGTTTTCCTCGATCTTCAAGCGGATGCCGTGCATGGCCTGCCGTGTGTTGTGGAGGCTCTTTTCGGGTGCCAGACGATCGAGCCCTTCCTGGGTGGGCAGCTCCACGTTGATGCTGATGCGGTCGGCGTAGCGTCCGGCTTTTTCGATCAGCGCCGGGGAGGCCTCCGGGATTGTCTTGAGGTGAATGTAGCCACGGAAATGATGGTTTTCCCGCAACCGCCGCGCGACTTCGACGACCTGCTCCATGGTGTGGTCCGCGTTGCGCACGATGCCGCTGCTGAGAAACAGCCCTTCGATGTAGTTCCGTTTGTAGAAGTCCAGGGTCAGCGAAACCACCTCCTCCGGGGTGAACCGTGCCCGCTGGACGTTGGAGGAACGCCGGTTGACGCAGTAGTGGCAGTCGTAGAGGCAGACGTTGGTCAGGAGGACTTTGAGGAGGGACACGCAACGGCCGTCCGGGGTGAAGCTGTGGCAGATGCCCATCCCACCGGTGGAGCCCACACCTTTACTCCCTCGGGAGTTTTTTGGCGCGGCACCCGAGCTGGCGCAGGAAGCATCATATTTAGCGGCATCTGCTAGAATTTCGAGCTTATGTTGCAGTTTCATTGTTCATATGAACAATATTCACAGTGCCCTGCTCGTCATCTTGGAAAACGCAAAAAGGGAGAGCTTTTAGGCTCTCCCTTTTTGGTAGTGCTTGATGCGGGTGCTGCTGGAATCAGACCATCAGGCGGCGGTTGCGCATGATGAAGAGGAGGCCGCCGGCGGACAGGAGGAAGATGGCGCTGCCTGGCTCCGGCACGGGGGCGGTGTAGCCGTTGTAGGCGATGGTGCTGCCATTGCCATCGGGAAGATGCACTTCGGCGGTGGCGGTGAGCTTGTTGGCCACGACAAGGCCGTCGATGCTGCCGCCGTCGATAATCACCTCTGCCTTGGGGGCCAGGATGCCGCCGTTGAACTGGTGGGAGTTCAGATCGACCAAGGTGGCGTCATAGAAGTTCCAGAGCGTGTGGGCCTGCCAGTAGTTGCTGGTGAAATTGCCGACCATGTTGGCACCGCCGACCCAGTTGACGTTGCCGGCGACGTTGATGAGAACGTCAGTGGTGTTGGCGTCCAGGATCAGCTCCATCTGCTGGACGAAGTTGTTGTTGAAGATGTCGGCCGCATTGACATGGAAAACGGCCAGACCGTCGTTGCCGCCAGTGGCAAAGAACTTCACCGCCCCAGGCTGGCCGCCAGAAGGCAGGGTGACGATGCTGTCGCTGGCCATGCTCATGAGGGACTGGGACTGGGCCTCGGAGTAAGCCCGGACGCTGGCGGTGGCCGCATCGATCGAGTGATCGGCGACAACCCTGTTCACCCGGCCGTTGGCGTTGCCGTCAATGTAGAGGCTGCCGCCCTGGAGGTGGATCGCGTTTCCTGGGACGAGGTCATTTCCGACCACAAAGGCGCGGTCACTGTTGTCCACCTTGTTTTGCAGGCGGCTCCCCAGCGTGGCAGAATTGCTGCCGGTGAAGTTCCCCCCCACGAAGGTGCGGCCTTCGATGTCCGAGTTCGTAAAGAGGTCGCCGAAGACGATGACGTTGTAATTTTGGAAGTCCAGCGACTGGGCGGAGGCAGTCGAAACGCCAGCGAGCGAGCCCAGGAGCAAGACCAATGCCGAGGTGAGAGAACGGGAAGTCATTTTCATGGTTTGTAGCGGTTATCGATTCTCAATAATGAAATTTAATGCGTAAGTGATAACAGCTATAAACACAGATTTAGGCCATACAAAACGATTTTTGATAATTATTTCATTTGTGATTATCGAATATAAGAATTTCGTGACATTCGACTCATCCTAAAGAATTGTTCAACTGAATAAAAATTTACCTTGGAAGGCTTTTGCCTGCGTTTCCCGCCTTTGCAGGCCCGCTCACGGCCCAGCCAAGCCGCCGATGACACCGTTCTTTTCCTGATGGCATGAAAGCCAGAAACCTATGCTTTTTGGAGAAAGCATGCGCCTGTTGACAATATGGAGGCCGCAGGGAACAGGTTTTCTGGCAGAGCAGGGAGTCCAGATTTTCCAGAAAGTCAGGGGGACGCCACCTTCCCTTGAAAGCGCAACGAGAGACTTTTCGACGTTGGCCAGGGAGGCTTGATGACAAGCCCCTGATGGCGGAGAACCGGGCAGTGCGAACGCCCTCTCTCGACTTTCCGTTTGAGCCGCCCCCGCTTCCGCGCTAACCAACCGGCCACCTTTACCCATGAGCAGCCCCTCCGCACACACCTACAAAGAAGCCGGCGTCGACATCCACGAAGCAGCGTCGCTGGTCGATGACATTGGAGTGCTGGTGAGGCGGACACAGCAGAAGCGCAAGCTGGCGAACGCTTTTGGCATGTTTGCGGCGGCGTATGACCTGAGCGGCTACAAGGCCCCAGTCATTGTGACGGGCTGCGATGGCGTGGGCACGAAGCTGGAGCTGCTGCTGAAATACGACCTTCTGGAAGTGGCGGGCAAAGACCTGGTGGCGATGAACGTGAACGACGTGCTGACCACGGGCGCGGACCCGATCATGTTCCTGGACTACATCGGCATTCCGAAGATCGAGAAGAACCAGATCACACGCATCATCGCGGGCATGACGGAATACCTTGAGGCCTGCAACTGCATCCTGGCCGGTGGCGAGACGGCGGAGATGCCGGGCATCGTGCCTGCGGGCATGGTGGAACTGAGCGGCTTTGCCATCGGCGCGGCTGAGAAGGGTGATCTGCTGGATCCCGGCACCATCGCCGCCGGAGATGTGCTGGTGGCCTGGCCGAGCGCCGGCTTCCACGCCAATGGTTTCAGCTTGGTGCGCCGCATTCTGGAGCGCGAGAAGATCGAGCTGAGCGAGGACGAGGCACGCACGCTGCTGCTGCCGACACTGCTGTATCATGAACAGCCCGCCGCCTTGAAGGCCGCCGGCATCCGCCCGAAGGCCATGGCGCACATCACCGGCGGGGGTCTGCCAGAGAACCTGGGCCGCATGTTCCTGAAGCGTGGCCTGGGCGCCAATCTGCGCATTCCTTTCTGGCAAAACGACGTCGCCCAAAAAGTGCTGCGCCACGCTGACCCGAAGGATGCGATCGACACCTTCAACATGGGCCTGGGCTGGGCGGCCATCGTGTCCCCGGCGGATGCTGACAAGGCGCTGGCCTGTGGCACCGGAGCGGTGATCATCGGCGAGATGGACACGAGCGCGCAGGTGAGCGTGGAGATTGTCTGAGGCTGAGTTTACGGTTGTTTACAGTCGTTGACGATGGTTGACGGTTGTTTTCCCGGAGATGGCTGAAAGATCGGGCCGTTTGGGTGGTGAATGAAGAACCATGAAGTTTTTTATCCCCGCCCTCTCGCTCCTTCTTGTTCTCAACGCGACTGCCCAGCAGCCAGCGGCCCCTGACGCGGCCAAACCAAAGAAAGCGCCGAATGCGATCCTCGATCCCGTGAAGGATGTGGCGGGGCTGCCACGGGTGCTGATTATTGGGGACTCGATCTCCATGGGCTACACGGGGCCGGTGAGGAGGCTGCTGGAGGGGAAGGCGAATGTGCACCGCATTCCTGCCAATGGCGGCCCGACGAGGAATGGCGTGGCGAACATCGAGAAATGGCTGGGCAGCTCGAAGTGGGACGTGATCCATTTCAACTGGGGCATTCACGATTTAAAGCACATGCCTGACGGCAAGCGGCAGGTGGAACCGGCCGACTACGAGGCCAACCTGCGCAAGCTGGTGGCCCGGCTGAAGCAGACGGGGGCGAGGCTGATCTGGGCCAGCACCACGCCGATCCCCGAGGGCGAGCTGAATCCCAAGCGCACCTTTGGCGAGGTGAAGGAATACAACGAGATCGCCGCCAAGGTGATGAAGGAAAACGGGGTGACGATCAATGACCTCAATGGCTGGATGACGCCGCGCTTTGAGGAGTTCCACAAGCCCAAGGACCTGCACTACATTGATGCTGGCAGCGAGCACCTGGCCCAGAAGGTAGCGGAGGCGATCACAAGCGTGATGGGGCGATAGGCATGGGATGCTGCTGACCGAGGAGGATTGAGAGCCGTGGGCAAGGCTTGGCTTCTGGCTCCCTGATTCCGGGAGGAGGAGAAAGATAGGCGATGGCGAATCAATCAGCGCTTCCCTGGGACTCGGAAGGAGGCTGGGGGGCCGGGGCAGCGGGAAGCGGTGGAGGCGGGGGCGCAGCGTGTTTTAATACCAGTGTCCGACGTTTGATCAAAAAGACCACTGCCCCCACGGGAAGCGCGAACCCAAGGATCCAGGGCGCATGCAGGCTGCCCCGCAAAGCGCTGCCACCGAAGAGAAGAAACGAAAGGGGCTGGATGTCGAACTTGCCGCTGGTCCAGTTGAAGCGGAACTGCACCACTCCCAGCAGGATGAACAGAATCCACAGCCACTTCCGCCGAACGCGGGAGCGGATGCAAAGGACAAGCGCGACGAGGACAACCCCTGGAATGACCACGCAGATGACAAAAACCAGGTAGTGACGGAGGGACTTCCCAGCAAAGGTGAACTGGTGGGTGACTTCCAGCGAATCCGGGATCGACTGGAAGGCGGCCCCCACAATGGCACTTTTTCCCTCCTCACGCGCGATGACGACATTTCCCGCAACCCACCCTTCTGAAAGGTGGAGCTGGTAGGACAGATTGGTGGTCTGGCTTGATGCATGGTACGACACGAAACAGCCGATGACCTCGGTGGTGAGGACCTCCCCCCTGCCCAGCACCTGGCTGATCTGACGAAGTCCGGCCTGTGTTTTTTCGTTGTTCAAGGACGGGGCCAGCATCTGATCTGTGGCCGCGAAGTCAGCAGCGCGAAGGGCATCGATGAAGCGGCGCGCGAAGGCGTCATCGTCTTTGGGAACCCACTTCTCCAACCATTCCTTGGTGTCGCAGGCTGGGAGCAGGAGCAGCGGGAGGCCGATCACGAAGAGGGCCCGGAGCTTTTTGAACATGGACATACGCAAAGGGAGCGGCACCGCATCCGCAAGAGGCGGATAACCATGCCGAGAGACACCGTCAAGGAAATGCTGATGAATGCTGGTTGCTGGAATCAGGCGAACAATGACGAAGGAAGCCCGAAATCCGAATGCCCAAGGGCCAACGGGTTGTCATTCAATCATTGGAACTTGGTCATTGATTCGGCATTCGGCATTCTGGTTTCGTCATTCCGGATGAACTTGATTCAATCAGCGCTTCCCTAACGCGAGCACAAAGCACGAGCGCGACGGGCTGCGGGAAACGGCTCCCGTCAGGCTCCTGAGGTGAAGGACTCCGGCTTGCCGCCGGGGTAAACTACGCGGCCTTTGATCTCGCCGCGCCAGCCGTCGGGGACTGACAGGCCGTGCTCGATCCACTCCTTGAAACGTTTCAGGTCGCCAGTGACGCGGGAGGAGACGAGGCCGAGCTGGTCGCCAATGCTTTCGACGATGCCCTGGGGCTTGTAGCTGAGACGGAGGGTGATGCGGGTGTGGGTGGCGTCGATGGGCTCAAAATTCACCATGCCGCTGTTCATGGTGCCGCTCATGCTGCGCCAGGCGATGCGCTCGTCCGGCCGCTGCTCGAAGATTTCCGCCTCCCAGGTCTTGGTGCGTCCGGCGATCTCGGCCTCCCACACCATGGACCTGTCATCGATCTGGCGCACGGCTTTGACGCCTTCCATGAACTCGGGGAACTGTTCAAATTGCGTCCACTGGTTGTACACAGCGCGGACAGGGCAGTCGATGTCGATGGATTTTTCGATGGTTTCCATGAGGAGCGTGGGGGGGTGGCAGTGGCCGGCCACTGCGTATGAAAGGTTATCGAAGGCATGAGCAGGGATGGACCTTCCATTTTTGTTGGGGAGGGGACCTGAGACGGGCATGGGAGACTGTGGGGGAAGGACGGGCGGGCTGAGGAGGAGCGGGGTTCTGTGACTTGGTGCGGCCAGTGCTGCCCGGCTGTCCGATCTTTCCGTGGGGTGGCTGGAAAATTGATCGTACTTTGCACCTCCCTCGTCTCAGTTTTCGGGCATCATGATGATGACGTGCCTCCACCTGCCGCCTTACCCCCATGAACACCCGCCCTCTGTTTTGCCTGGCCCTGCTGCTGTCGTTGCTTTTGGTGGGCGGAGCGGGGGCGCAGCCGGTGGAGGCGGCCAGCCCGGCCGCGCCGGCGGCCACAGCGGCTGAGAAGGTGAAGGAATCCATGCTGCTGCCCGGGGTGTCCCTGGCAGAGGGTGTTTCGGAGATCACGGGGGTGGCGATCAGCCCGCTGCTGGGGGTGAGCGCGATGGGGGCGTGGACGTATTTCAAGACGGAGCCGGCGCTGCGGCACCGGCTGCCGTGGTACTGCCACCCGTGGGTGTGGGGCGTGGGGCTGTCCGTGCTGGGCGTGTGCTTTTTGAAGGACTTTCTGGGCGCGGCGGCCCCGGCGCTGGTGAAGAAGCCGCTGGATTTTGCCGAGCTGTTTGAGGACAAGGCGAGCGCGCTGGTGGCGAGTGTGGGCTTTGTGCCGCTGGTGGCGCTGGCCATGGCCCAGGTGGAGAAATGGCAGGCCGCGCCGCAGGTGGTGGAGGGGGTGGCAAGCGGCGGGCCGATGCTGGCGACGATCCCGCTGGCGAGCCTGATTGATTTCAGTGTGCACACGCCCTGGATCTCCATCCCGGTGGCGATGGCGGGTTTTGCAGTGGTGTGGCTGAGCTCGCACGCGCTGAATGTGCTGATCGCGCTGTCGCCCTTTGGCGTGGTGGACGCGGGGCTGAAGCTGACGAAGCTGGGGCTGATAGCGCTGGTGGCAGGCAGCACTGCGATCCACCCCTATGCGGGCGCGGCGGTGTCTGGCGTGCTGATTTTGACGGGGCTGCTGCTGGCGGGGTGGTCCTTCCGGCTGACGCTGTTCGGCACGCTGATGGGGGCGGATTTTCTGCTGAACAAGCGGGCGACGAGCACGGACCTGGAGGACGGTGTGAAGGGGTTCCTGGCACGCCGCACGGCCGGGGTGCCGGTGCGGACGATGGCGTGGCTGAAGCAGGACACGGCGGGGCAGACGGTGCTGAGCTACCGCCCGTGGATGTTCCTGCCGGAGAAGCACCTGACGCTGCCGCAGGAGAACCTGGTGCTGAGGCGGGGCATCGTACACCCCTCCCTGGCGCACCGGACGGGCGCGGAAGGCGCGGAGGGCAGCCGCAGCGCGCTGATCCTGCTGCCGCGCTACCGCAGCCTGGAGGAGACGATTGCGAGCCGTTTCGGCTGCCAGGCTGTGGTGGACGGCACGCTGCTGAAGGGACTGAAAGCCATGCGCCAGTGGCTGGTGGGGGTGCTGTCGCTGGGACAGAACCGGCCGCTGGAGGTGCGGGGGTAGGGAGTTTGCGGTGGTTTGCAGTTGTTTGCTGTTGTTTGCTGTTGTTTGCAGTTGTTGCCGGAGGCGATGGGCGACGTGGGTCGTTTGGGTGGCTTGGGCAACCATGACAAACAACCGTAAACGATTGCCAACAACCGCCAACCTTGCGCGGTGGCGAATCCTGCCTATCTACGCGGCCCGCTTATGCACAGCTTCCGCTACCACCAGGGCGAATTGTTCGCCGAAAACGTCCCGCTTCAGTCCCTTGCCGAAAAACACGGCACGCCGCTCTATGTCTATTCGAAGAGCACGATCACGGACCACTTCACCCGGCTGGACGAGGCGCTGGGCAAGCTGGACCACCTGATCTGCTACGCGGTGAAGGCGAACTCGAACATCGCGGTGCTGCAGACGATCGCGCAACTGGGCGGGGGCTTTGACATTGTGTCCGCAGGGGAGCTTTTCCGCGTGATCAAGGCGGGCGGAGACCCGGCGAAGTGCACCTTTGCGGGCGTGGGCAAGACGCATGATGAGATCGCGTACGCGCTGAAGCAGGGCATCTACTGCTTCAACGCGGAGTCGGAGGCGGAGCTGCGGTACATCAACCAGGTGGCGGGAGAGCTGGGCCTGAAGGCGCCGGTGGCGGTGCGCGTGAACCCGAACGTGGACGCGAAGACGCACGCGAAGATCACGACGGGCAAGAGCGAGAACAAATTCGGCATCGACTTTGACCAGATTCTGGACGTGTACGCCCGGGTGGCGGCGGAGTGCCCGAACCTGGTGATCAAGGGGCTGCAGATGCACATCGGCTCCCAGCTGACGAATGTGGACCCTTTCCTCGAAGCGGTGCAGAAGGTGAAGCCGCTGGTGCAGCAGGTGAAGGAGCGCCACGGGATTGAGTTTTTCAGCATCGGCGGCGGGATCGGCATCAACTACAAGCAGAGCCTGGACTCCGGCCCGACCTCCTGGTGGGAGGAGAATGCGGAGACGCATCCGCTGACGGTGAAGGCCTATGCGGAGGCTGTGGTGCCACACCTGCAGGACCTGGGCCTGCGCATTCTGTGCGAGCCGGGCCGCTTCATGGTGGGCAACGCGGGCACGCTGCTGACGAAGGTGCTTTACGAGAAGAGGGGCAGCGCGAAGATCTTCAAGATTGTGGACGCTGGGATGAACGACCTGATCCGCCCGACGCTGTATGAGGGCTGGCACCAGATAGCCCCGCTGAAGCAGCCGGCCTCCGAGGAGACCGAGAAGGTGGATGTGGTGGGCCCGATCTGCGAGTCCGGTGACTTCCTGGCGCAGAACCGCGAGATCCCTGTGGTGAAGGAGGGCGAATACCTGGCCGTGCTGAGCGCGGGCGCGTATGGCTTCACGATGGCGTCGAACTACAACACGCGGCCGATGCCTGCGGAGATCCTGGTGGATGGCGACAAGGCGGCTGTGGTGCGCGAGCGCCAGACGCTGGAAGATGTGCTGAAGGGCGAGCATCTGGCGTGAGGAGACGCCAGGGGTGACTCTGTGGTGGGTGGGACGGGATCCACAAGATTATGCAGGGCTGAGCGGCTGTGATTTGAACGCACCGCTCCGAGCTGGCGCCTTGCAAAGGAAAGGCTGGTTGAATCTAAGCCGGCCTCATGATCCTTCTTTTACTCCGCCTCCCAGTTGTTTTGGCTTCTGTGACTGGTTCCGGGAGGAGGGGTGAGATCGGCGATGGCGCATCAATGAGCGTCTCCCAAAGGCAGGGCGGGCAATCCTGGATAATCCTGCCGTCCTGTTAACCCTGTCACAAACGGGGTCTGGGGCGCTCCTGCCGCCCGTCCCACCGACCCTTGTCGAACTTGAAGCATTTTTTCATGGATTGGAGGGGGATTCTTTCCACCGTCGGGCTTTCCCTGGCCGTCTTTTCCACTTTTGCATGCACATCGCCGACATTCTGAAAAACCAGCGCCCGACGCTTTCGTTTGAGTTTTTCCCCCCCAAGAGCGCGGAGGCCTCTGAGGCGCTGTACCAGACCATTGGCGAGCTGGAGGCCTTCAAGCCGTCCTTTGTGAGCGTGACTTATGGCGCGGGAGGCTCCACGCGGGAGCTGACGCATGACCTGGTGGTGCGGATCAAGAAGACGACGACGCTGGACCCTGTGCCGCACCTGACCTGCGTGTGCCACAGCGAGGCGGACATTGCGGGGATTCTGGAGCGCTATGCGGAGGCGGGGGTGAGCAACATCCTGGCGCTGGGCGGCGACCCGCCGAAGGGCCTGACGGGCTATGAGCGCAAGAACGACGCCTTTCAACATGCGGCGGACCTGGTGGCCTTCATCCGCAAGTTCATCGACACCGGCGCGCACCCTGATCCGCGTGGTTTTGGCATCGGGGTGGCGGGCTTTCCGGAAGGCCACCCGTCCACGCCGAACCGGGTGCTGGAGATGGATCACCTAAAGGCGAAGGTGGACGCGGGCGCGGACTACATCTGCACGCAGCTGTTTTTCGACAACCACGATTTCTATGACTTCCGCGAGCGCTGCCAGCTTGCGGGGATCAACATCCCGATCATCGCGGGGATCATGCCGATCACCAGCGCGGCAGGGATGCGGCGCATGGCGGAACTGGCGGCCGGGGCGCGCTATCCGGCGAAGCTGCAGCGTGCGATCCAGCGCTGCGGAGGCGATGAGGACGCGGTGCAGAAGGTGGGCATCCACTATGCGACGGAGCAGTGCCGTGACCTGCTGGACCACGGTGTGGACGGCATCCACTTCTACACGCTGAACAAGTCCCAGGCCACGCGGGACATCTACGCGAGCCTGGGCATCCGTGACTCCGCCGCGGTGCGTCCGCAGCCGTAAGGGAGCATTGATCCGCACGGCAGAGAAAGACATTCAGAACAGAAGCCCCGCCCCCCATCCCGTCTGCGAGGTTCCATTTCATACCAGCGACTCCAAGCCATGAGCGACGAAGCCCCCCTGATTGCCGCCATCGAGGCCGGCGGCACCAAGTTTGTGTGTGCTGTGGGCACCGGCCCGAACGACCTGCGTGACATCACACGAATCGCAACGACGACGCCGGAGGAGACGCTGGCGGGGGTGACGCGCTTCCTGTCCACGATGAAGTCGAAGCATGGCCCCTTTGCGGCGATCGGTGTGGGGTCGTTTGGCCCGATCGACCTGGACCGGAACAGCGAGACGTACGGCTACATCACCTCCACGCCGAAGCCGGGGTGGCAGTTTACAAAGGTGGTGCCGATGCTGCAGGACCGGTACCATGTGCCGGTGGCGTGGGACACGGACGTGAACGCGGCGGTGCTGGCGGAATACCTGTGGGGAGCGGGCAAGGACCTGGACCCGCTGGTTTACATCACGGTGGGGACGGGGGTGGGCGGGGGTGTGCTGGTGAACGGCCAGCTGCTGCATGGCCTGCTGCATCCGGAGATCGGCCACCTGCTGGTGCCGCCGCCGCAGAACTCCGCCGCGGTGCAGCACGAATGCCACTGCCCCTTCCACAAGAGCTGTGTGGAGGGCTACATCTGCGGGCCTGCCCTGGCCTCCCGCTGGGGGGTGAAGGCGGAATCCATACCGGTGGACCATCCTGCGTGGGAGGAGGTGGCGGATGTGATGGCGCACGCGCTGATGAACCTGTCGCTCTCTCTTTCGCCCAGACGTTTCATCCTGGGAGGGGGGGTGATGAGCCAGGAGCACATCCTGCCGCTGGTGCGCGGCCGCCTGCATGCGCTGAACAACCACTACCTGCGGGCGGCGGAGTTTGACCGGACGCTGGATGACTTCGTGGTGGCGCCAGGGCTGGGCAACCGGTCCGGCCTGCTGGGGGCGCTGGCGCTGGGCAAGTATGAGCTGGACCGGCACAATGGGCTGCACGCGCCTGCGGGCGCGTGAGGCGGTGTGCGGTCACGGCCGCTTCTTTGTCCAAAACGTGAGTGTTTTGGGGGACTCGGCGTCCTCGCCGATTTCCTTCCAGATGAAGGTGGCCTGGAGATGTGGCTGCCGGGTGTAGCCCTGGGCACGCCAGAAGTCATCGAGGGGACGGTAGCCTGCGGGACGGAGGGGGTGGTCTGGCGGACGATCCACGGCGCAAAAGGTGCTGAGCTGGAGGCCGAGGCTGCGGACGTGGGCCTCCCGCCGGGTGAAGAACTCCTTGCCGAAGCCGTGGCCACGGTATGCGGGGAGGAGAATGGACTCGCCAAAGTAGCAGATGGTGGAGAGGTCGTGGCCTGCCTTGGCGAAGGCTTCCTGAAACTCCGGGCCTTCATCGACCATGGGCAGGCAGGTGGTGGCGCCGACGAGGCGGTCTTCATCGAAAGCGAGCACGACGAGGCTGCGGGGGCTGCGGGTGTAGGTGCGCAGGTAGTCGCGCTCATTTTCCAAGGTGCCTTCGTAGAGATAGGGATACTCATGAAACACGGCGATGCGCAGCGCGCCGAGGGCGTCGAGATGCGGCTCGAGCTCGGAGCCGTGGAAGTTTTGAAGGCGCAGCATGGGGAGAAGGAGGTTTGCGGTTGTTGGCGGTGGTTTGCGGTTGTTGGAAACGCCGGAGGAAGTGTGCAGGCTTGCCTGCCATGGCCAACAATGGCAACCAATCAGGCGGCCTCGGCCCCGCTGCTCCATGACCGGGCCATTTCGCGGATGCGTTTGCGGACGCTGGCGAGGCCGTTGAGACGGGTGGGGGAGAGGAGCTTGGTGAAGCCGCAGGCCTCCCAGATTTTCGGCTCGACGGTGGCGGCCTCTGCCGGGAGGGTGCCGGAGTAAAGCTGGCAGAGGAGGGCGGCGAGGCTGCGGACGATGGGGGAGTCGGCGTCGCAACGGAACTGGGCGCGGCCTTCTGCCAGCTGCCCATGGAGCCAGACGCGGGACACACAGCCGGGGACGAGGTTTGCGTCCACCTTGTGCTGCTCCGCAATCTGCACCGCGCCGACGTGGGAGGAGAGGGCGGCGAGGCGCTCGTGCGGGTCGTGGATGATGTTCAGGTCGTCGATGAGGGACTGCTGCTTGTCAGCGAGGCTGCTGCTGCTGCTCATGGGGCGGGCTTACTTGATCTTGGCGAGGCGGCCTTTGCTCCAGGTGAGGCCGGCCTGCACGGCCTCGTCGGCGGTGTTGGCATTGGCGAGCTGCTCCCAGATGGTTACGGCGCTGGAGAAGGCGGTCCTGGCGTCGGCTTTTTTGCCGGCACCCTCGCAGGTGTGGCCGAGGGCGCCGTAGAGCTGGGCCAGCTGGGCGGCCCACATGCGGCGCTCAGGGGTGAGGTTGTCGGCCGGGCCCTGGGTCTTGATCAGCTCCTCCATCGCGGCGACCGCCTGCTGGGCGATGGGGATGGCGGCGGTGGTTTTGCCGGTGTCTGCCATGATCTCGGCGTATTCGCCGCGCAGCTTGGCGAGGAGGAAGCCGTAGCGGGCGTTGTCCTTGTCATCGGCGAGGATTTCGTTCACCAGCTCAATGGCGTCCTGTTTTTTCTTGGTGGCCTCGGCGGGGTTTCCGGCGTCGCGCGCAAGGCCTGCGAGGGCGCCGTAATTGCGGGCGAGGAGGTACTTCACGTCGGCCCATTCGGGGAGGATGCGGTTGAGCTCCAGGAGGATGGGCAGGGCCTGGTTGTGGGCCTCCTTGGCGTCGGCGCCGCTGAAGTGCCTGCCGATGAGCTCTGCCAGCTCGGTGTAGGCCTCGGCGAGGAGGAGGGCCTGATCCTGGTTGCGGGGGCTGCTGCCGAGGACGAGCTCTCCCATGTCCTTGACGGAGTCGATGAGGGTGTTCAGGGCCTCCTCGATCTTGCCGGCGTCGCGCTGGCTGATGCCTTTGGCGAATTTTGCGCGGGCGAGGATGAATTTTTCGTCGCTAATGAGGTCGTGGCCGATGAGCTTGGGGTCGAGGATGGCGGGGACGCGGGCGAGGGCGGCCTCGGAGCCGCTCATGTCGCCGTTGCGCAGGGTGCGGAGGCCGTATTCGAGCCAGGCGCGGGCGCATTCGTTGCGGGCGAGGCGGTTGCGCGGGTCTGCGGCGAGACCTTTGTCGAGGTTGGAGGTGGCGTGCTGGAGCAGGGCCAGGGAGTCGGCATGGCGGCCTTCGTGGTTGCGGATGTCGGAGAGGAGGAAGCTGTAGCGTCCGAGCCACTGCTGGTACTGGGCGAGGAGGGTGGGATCGATGCTGTCGCCGCCTTTTTCGATGAGTTCGGCGGCCTGGTCACGCGCCTTGGTGAGGTAGGCGACGGCCTGGGAGGTGTTGCGCAGCTTGAGGTGGAGCTGGCCGATGTTGCCATAGGCGCGCAGGCGCTCGACGCCCAGCGAGGGGGATTCCTCCAGGGCGGGGAGGCCGCGCATGCAGTAGTCCAGCGCCTGCTGAAGCTGGTCGCGGGAGAAGCCGGCCTCCATCTCGTTGCCGGTGGGGGTCTGCAGAAGCTGGGTGAGGAACTGATCGACCGCGTTTTGCGAGTTCTGCAGGTTCTGATCGGTGACGACCTTGGCGGCGCGGGAGGAGTCGCGCTCGCCGGTGACGACGGAGATGTGGTTCTGCAAGGCGTCCTTCTCCACCTTGAAGTTGGAACTGATGTTGTGGATGGTGCCTTCGGCCGTCTGGGCGCGGCGGAGCTGGCTGAAGGCGTAAACGCCGGCCAGAACGAAGACGGTGAGGAGGGCGATGGCGGTGCTTTGCAGGGTGAGCACTTTTTTTGCCTGGAGCTGGCGCTCGCGCACGGTCTGGTCGCGGGATTCCTCCAGGAGGTAGTCGCTTTCCAGGACCTCGAACTCGCGCACGATCTCGCGCATGTCGGCCCAGCGGGCGGCGGAGTTCAGGTCGAGGGCGCGCTCGATGATGCTGCGGCGGCGCTCGTCCCACTTGGACTGGGCGGGGTGGGGCCAGATGATCTTGGGCTGGGATTTGACAGCGGCCAGGAGGGCGTTGCTGTCAATCTGCACGGCGAGGCCGGAGGCGGCGGCGTGGTTGGCGCGGGTGACCTCGTCGGCCCAGGCTTCCGCGCCGCGAGGCAGTGTGCCGTTGAGCAGGCGGTAGGCCAGCACGCCGAAGCTGTAAACGTCCCAGGAGGGGCCGTAGCCGGCGAAAACGCCGTCGGGATTTTCCGCCTGCTCGGGACAGAGGTGGACGAAGTGGTCGGTGAGCTCGAGGTGGTGAATGCCGCCGACCCAGCCCTGGGCGATGTCGGTCAGGCGGATGGAGGACTCGGCGTCGTCCTCCAGCAGGACGTTGCAGGGGCGGAGGTTGCCATGGGGGAGGCCGTGCTTGTGCAGCCAGGCGAGGGCGTCGGCGACCTCATAGATGTGCCGCCAGGCCTGCTCCGGGGGCAGGCCGCCGCAGGCGGCCTCCAGGGTGGGGGTCTGCCACATCCGGCGGCCGTGGCTGTCCTTGGTCATCACGCCAACCAGGGGCATGACGCAGAAATACGGGGTGCGCTCGAAACTGTAGCTTTCCACGGGGAGCACGCCGCGGTGATGCGGCATCTGCTGCTGGACGCGGAAGGCGGTGGCCAGGGCCTTGCGGTTGATGGCCATGGAGCTGAAAACCTTCACGGAGCAGGCCTTCCCATGGGCGGCCACCGCGCGGTAAACGGCACCGCAGCTTCCGCTGCCCACCAAGTCCTGCAGCTCATGTCCGGCGATTTCAGGCAAACTCATGCGTGCTTGGTTCTCTCTGGATGAAAGGTTTGGGGGGAGTCTGGACGCCGCTCTGAAACAGGCTGGAGCGGTGCCGGGTGATGTACGATGCGGGTGGAACGCGGAAATCTCAAATCTCAATTGCCTCTTTGCAAAAATCGCGTGCCACAACTGCCAGCACGCCCATGCTGACTCCACGCCGCATGAAAAACCCGAAGCACCGATCCCAGGCCCCCGACCACCGTGTGGAGGTGGAGGCGATCTATGCCGAGCTGGAGCGGCGTCCCCTGCCCCGCCAGTGCGAGATGCGGACCGGGTGCTGCCATTTCCGGCTGGCGGGCCACACGCCCATGTTGACCCGGGGGGAGGCGCTGTATGCGGCGCAAGGCGTGCGGGCCAGCGGCCGGAAGGCGCTCAAGCCGCACCCGGACGGTGCCTGCCCGCTGATGGGCCGGGACGGGCGCTGCACGATCTACAAGCACCGGCCGTTTGGGTGCCGCACCCACTTTTGCGCGGAGGCGGGCGGCATGTATCCGCGCAGGCATGTGGCGGATTTGATCCACCGGCTGGAGGCGCTGGATGAGCGGCTGGGCGGGGATGGGTCGCGGCCGCTGGAGGGGGCGATTGCCAGCGCGCTGGCTGAGAGGTGAACTTTGCTCAGGGGGCGCCAGCATCCCGCGCCTGCTGCTGGCTGGCGGGATCGAGCTTTGAAATGGGGTAGGGCACCTCCTGGCCGTTGGCGGGCATGCGGATGACGACGTTTTCACCCTCGAGGCGGACGAAGCCGGCGCGGATGGTTTTGCCCTCCAGATTGGTCCAGCTCATGATGGGCGGGAGCTGTTTTTTCGGGGCGGAAGCCGTGGTGGCGGCAGCGGTGCGGGTGGAGCCGTCGAAGGTGGCGCCGTCCTTGATCCATGTGGTGATCTTGCCGATGTCGCCCTGGGAGAGCTGGTCCTTGGGGGGCATGTGGTTTTTGTGATCGGGATTGGAGATGACCTCCAGGAAGTGGCTTTCACCGGGCTTGCCGGGCCGGATCTGCGCCACGTCGGTGTCGGCGATGTCGAGCTTGAAGGTCTCCAGGTCGTCAAAGACGAAGCCGCCTTTGCGCTTTCCGGTCTTTTCGCTGTGGCATTCGTAGCAGTTTTTTTCCAGGATGGGCTGGATGTCCTTCTTGAAGTCCACCGCTCCGGCGAGGGTGGCGGAAAGGAACAGGAGAGGCAGGGAGTGGCGGAGGGCAGGCATGGGGGGACGGCACAGAACGTGCCACCCCGCTTTTCCTTAGCCAGCAAGTTGTTCCCGTGCCATGAAACGCCATGCCACCTGAGCGCACCGCCACCGAAGCCGCCGAACTGCTGCCATTCCTCATCGCGAACTGGCCGGAGGTGAAGCGCACCCGTCTGAAGCAATGGCTGAAGTTTGGCAGCGTGCGGGTGAACGGGAAGGCGGCGACGCGGCATGACCATGGGCTCAAGCCCGGGGACAAAATAACCATCAAGGTGGAGCGCGCGCCCAGCAAGAAGGCGGCACCCCTGCCCGCCGGGCTGGAGATCGTGCATGAGGATGATGCGATCATCATTCTCAACAAGGGGCCGGGATGGTTGACGGTGGCACTGGATTCCGGCAATGGGCGGACAGCCTACGCCGCGCTGATGGATCATGTGAGGGCGCAGAATCCACGCAACCGCATCTGGATCGTCCACCGGCTGGACCGCGACACGTCGGGGCTGATCCTGTTTGCCAAGACGGAGCCGTTCAAGCGCATGCTGCAGCAGAACTGGCAGAAGTTTGAGAAGCGGTATCTGGCGGTGGCGGAAGGGGTGATCAAACGGGATGCCGGGACGCTGCGCTGCCATGTGAACGAGGAGTTTTCCCTGCGGGTGCGGAGCGTGCCGCCGGACGAGGGCACACGGGAGGCGGTGTCGCACTTCAAGGTGCTGAAGCGGACGGCGGACCGGACGCTGGTGGAGATGAAGATCGACACGGGGCGGCGGCACCAGATCCGTGTCCACCTTTCGGACATGGGGCACCCGATTGTGGGGGATGCGCCCTACGGGGCGAAAACGGACCCGGCGAAGAGGCTGGGGCTGCATTCGTCGCAGTTGATTTTCACGCATCCGGCGACGGAGGAGAAGATGAAATTTGATCTCCCTCTCCCCTCCGTCCTGGCGAAGCTGGTGTGACGCCGTTTGTGGCGTTTAAAACCACATCACAATCAACTTGGCGCGTCACTGGGTTGACGGAACACAAGTGTCACCTTTTTGGTGTCGTCAAGGATCGCCGAGGTGCGTAAGCCCTTGATCCACCTGCCCATCCGACCAGTCCGCCTGATCACCCCCCTTTTTGCATTTGAAACTTTCCGCCATTCCTGCCGCCGCGTTGTTTTGTGTTTTTGCCGTACTGTCTCTTCCGGGGTCTGCGCGGGCGCTGAATGATCTTTACTGGGACACCAACGGCACGGCGGAGGGAACGGGGCCGTTGGCCGGGATCTGGGGGACGAGCAATTTTTGGAACAGCGATCCGCTGGGCATCGCGGACACGTTTCAGATCACCACCACGGCGGCAAACGACCTGCATTTTTCCGCCGGGGTGGAAGGTCCTGCCGGAACGATCACGGTGAGCGGCAACCAATTTGCCAACGGCCTCTATTTTGAAGAGAGCGTTGTGGTGCTCAGCGGCGGCTCCATCACACTGAGCGACGGGGCGATCATCAACAACTCAGCCGGCGACACTGTGTTCCCACGCATCTCCTCTGCTCTTGTCAGCAGCGGGACTGTCACCCTCACCGGCACGCGCCTCTGGCTGCACAACCCGTCTTTTGCCGGGGGAGGCACGCTGAATGTGAACACTTCCAACGCGACCCTGCTGGAAAACAGCGGGGCGCTGAACGGCCTGGCCACCATCAACATCCTCAGCGGGGGGCTCGACATCCGGCAGAACAACGGCGGCGGCACGAACTACAACTATGCCGCCGGCACGACGCTGAATTTCGTCAATTCCGCCAGCCTCATCATGAACTTGACGCAGTCCGTGAACTGGCTGGGGGACATCACGGTGGCAGCCGGCAGGACAGGCACTCTGCAATCGTTTCAGAGCGGGAGCATCCTGACCGTCTCGGGGAACATTTCCGGGGCGGGAAGCCTGGATGCCCGGGGCAACGGGGGGACCCACCTCACCGGCGTCAACACCTATGCAGGCGGCACCAGCATCAATGCGACCACCCTGCGCGTCAGCGGCGGCAGCGCGCTGCCGGACGGCACTGTGGTGACGATGTCCGGCAGCGCCGCCAACATGCTGGACGTGCAGTCGAGCGAGACCATCGGCGCCCTGGCCAGCGGCACGGCCGCCTTCAGCGTGGTGAACATTGCCAACGGACAGACGCTGACGCTGGGCAGCGGGACACAGACTTTCAACGGCACCTTCTCCGGCGGCGGCAAACTGGCCGTGGCAGGCGCGATGCAGACACTGAGCAGCGCGGTGACGCTGGCAGAAGCCGCCATCAGCAGCGGCAGGCTGACCCTGACAGCGGACACGACGATCACCAACGGTGTCACCCTCACAGGCGGGGCGCTGTGGGGCGGCACGCAGCGCGGCACGAGCCTCACGCTCACGCCTGCGCTGACCGTTCTTGCCGGTCAGCGCGCCGCCCTGAGCGCGGTGTCCACGGGCGGGTCCTCAGGCACGGCCACAGTGAGCTTTGGCGGCACGCTGACGATCAACTCCGGCGGTGTGCTGCAGCTCGTCACCCCCGGCTCCAACGCCGCCTACGGCACGGCCAATGGGGCGCTGGTGTTCGGTGCGGGCGCGGTGTCCGGCACCAAGTTTCAGCTCAATGGCAACTCTTTCACGGTGGCGGGATTGGGCACGAACGGCGGCGGCGCTGGCACGCCTGCGGTGGAAAACGGCGCCACCGCCGCGACCACGCTGACGGTGGCATTGGCTGCCGGGGCAACGGATGTGTACGCGGGGACGCTGCGCAACGGCGGCACCGGGACGCTGAGCCTGACGGTGAACGGTGGCGCGGGCTCCAGCCTGACACTGGCCGGGGCGAACACGCACACTGGCAACACAACCGTGACCGGGGGCAACCTGGTGCTGGCACACACCCTGGCGCTGCAAAACAGCACGGTCACCACAGGCGGCACGGGGCTGCTGTTTGACGACGCCGAGGCCAGCCACACCTTCCGGGTGGGCGGCCTGACCGGCAGCAACGGCCTGGCGCTGGTGGACAATGGCGGCAACGCCGTGACGCTGAGCGTGGGGGGCGCGAATGCAACCCAGACGTACACCGGCGCGCTGAGCGGCACGGGCGGGCTGACGAAGACGGGCACGGCGCAGTTCAGCCTGGGCGGAACCAACACCTACACCGGTGCAACCACGGTGAACGGCGGGGAACTGCGCACGGACTTCAGCATTGCCGGATCGCCGCAGTACAACATTATCGACGCCAGCTCCGCCCTCGTCCTGGGCGGCGGGATGTACACGGAGCGGCAACTGACAAACACGCGGCCCAACGGCCAGACCTTCAACGGAATGACGGTCAAAGCCGGCTCCTCCGTGGTGAATCAAATCCGCGGGGGCGGTGGTGTGCTGCTGCTGACGCTCGGCTCTGTCAGCCGTGAAACCGGCGGCACGGTGGCCTTCAGCGCGAATGGCGGCGGCGCGTCTGGTCTGGCGGCGACGGGCACCAACACCGCGTCCGGCATCATCGGGGGCTGGGCCACGTACCTGACCACGAACGGCGGCGCGACCCACACAAACGCCACCGACTGGGCCGCCTACAACGACGGCAAGATCGTGGCGCTGGGGGCTGGCGCCTACACCAACACGGCAGCCACCACGGCAAGCACGAACCTCAACCTGACCTCCAACGTGACGTTGAACGCCAATGCGACAGTGGGCAGCGTGCGCTTCAACGATGCCACCGCCAATCCCACGCTGACGCTCAATGGGAGCCATGCGGTGGACGGCGGGGGCATTCTTGTCACCGGCAATGTGGGGGCCAATGCCACGCGGATCACGGGGGGAAGCATCACCTCCGGCAACGGGCAGGATCTGATCATCATCCAAAACAACACGAACGCGGCGGGCGCGCTGACGGTGGATGCCACGATCACGGGAGCGGTGGGGCTGACGAAGAGCGGCGGCGGGCAGCTCATCCTGGCGGGTGCGAACGACTATACCGGGGCGACTTATCTGAACAACGGCATCACCAGCATCAGCAGCAATGCCAACCTGGGCTCTGTGAGCACCGGGGCGGCGGTGCATCTGAATGGCGGCACTCTTTCCGCCACGGCCACGGTGGCGCTGGACAATGGAGGCGCCAACGCGCGGGCTGTGGTGCTGGGGAACAACGGCGGGACGCTGGATGTGGCCGCAGGCCAAACGCTGACGGTAAACGGCGCACTCAGTGGGGAGGGCAACCTGACCAAGTCGGGGGCTGGCGCGCTGGTGCTGAGCGGCAGCAGCACGCAGACGGGTGGCACGACTGTGACCGCCGGGCTGGTGCAGGTGGGCGTGGGTGGCAGCGGCCAGACCGGGACGGGCGCGGTGACTCTGAACGGAGCGGGCGCTGTGCTGGCGGGAACCGGTGTGGTGGGCGGCGCGACGACGGTGAGCAGCGGGGTGATCCGCCCGGGTGATGCGGCCGGGACAGTGGTCGGCACGCTGACGGTGGGAGACCTCTTCTTCACCCCGGCGACGAGCACGACGGTGGCGGAGTTTCAGATCACCGGCTCCGCAGGGGCGGGGACGCTGGCGTCTGACAAGCTGGTGATCAACGGGGCGCTGACCCTGAACGGCAACAGCAACATCGTGGTGGATGGGAGCGGCTACACGCCCACCCTGGGCGATTCGTTTGTGCTGCTGGACTGGAGCACGGTGCTGGACACGGGGACTGCCACGACCTTCAACACGGGAACGGGACACCGCACCGGGGCGAACATTGGCAATGAGGGGAATCTGGACCTGCCGGACCTGAGCTCCTTTGGTCTGGGCTGGGATGTCCTGAATTTCAGCGGGAGCGGGTCGCTGACGATCGTGGTGGTGCCGGAGCCGGGGCGGATGCTGCTGGTGCTGGTGGGGTTGGTGGTGCTGGGAGGGAGGAGACAGCGGCGGAGAGGTGAGAGGTGAGAGGTGGGGGGCGGCTTGCTTTGTGGGGAAGGCGGCCTCGGAGGGTGTTCTGGCCGGGGAGTGAAGGATTTTGATCGGAAATGGTGTCCAAAGGCCGTATTTTTACGCCTTTTACCTGACTGCATGACTTCGACACGCCTCCAACTTTCCCTGCTGCTGCTTTCCGGCCTTGTGGCCCCGGCCTTTGCCGCACCCGCCACGGATGCGGACGCGAAACGCGCGGCGATGCAGTTTTTTGAAAATGAGGTGCGCCCGCTGCTGGTGAAACGCTGCTATGAGTGCCATGGCGAGAAGAAGCAGAAGGGGAGCCTGCGGGTGGACAACATCGCCTACCTGACGAAGGGCGGGGACTCCGGACCGGCACTGGTGGCCGGCGACCTGGAAAAGTCACTGATCATCGAGGCGGTGCGCTACCACAATGAGGAGGTGGCGATGCCGCCGAAGGAGAAGCTGGCGGACAAGGAGATCGCCGTGCTGGAGAAGTGGGTGAAGATCGGCGCGCCGTGGCCGGAGAGCGAGGCGGGGCGGGTGGCGATTGATGAATTTGGCTTCACGGAGGATGACCGGAAGTTTTGGAGCTTTCAGCCGCTGACGAACCCGCAGCCGCCGGAGGTGGAGGGCAAGTGGGCGCGCAATGACATCGACCGTTTTGTGGCAAAGAAGCATGCGGAGCTGGGGCTGAAACCGGCGCCGGAGGCGGACCGCCATGAGCTGGTGCGCCGGCTGTACTTCACGGTGCATGGGCTGCCGCCGACGCGGGAGCAGACAGAGGCGTTTGTGAACAGCACCGACCCGCAGGCCTACGACAAGCTGGTGGATGAGCTGCTGGCAAGCCCGCGCTATGGCGAGCGCTGGGCGCAGCACTGGCTGGACCTGGTGCGCTACGCGGAGAGCGATGGCTACAACCAGGACGCGCCGCGCCCGGCGGCGTGGCCGTACCGGGACTATGTGATCAAGAGCCTGAACGCGGACAAGCCTTACGACCAGTTTGTGCGGGAGCAGCTGGCGGGGGATGAGATGGACCCGAAGAACCCGGACGTGCTGGTGGCGACGTCGTATCTGCGCAACCCGATCTATGAGTACAACCAGCGCGACGCGCGGGGCCAGTACGAGGTGGTGCTGACGGACATGACGGACAACGCGGGGGAGGTCTTCATGGGCCTGAGCATGGGCTGCGCGCGCTGCCATGACCACAAATTTGACCCGATCCTGCAGAAGGACTACTACCGCCTGCGGGCCTTCTTTGCCCCGGTGCGGTGGCGGGATGACATGAAGCTGGCGACGGACGAGGAGAAGGCCGCCTTTGCCACGGCGAATGCCAAGTGGGAGGAGGCGACGAAGGACATCCGCGCGCAGATGGACGAGATCACCGAGCCGATGATCCAGCGGGCGATGAACAACGCCTTCGAGCGCTTTCAGGCGGACATCCGCGCGATGGTGGCCAAGAAGCCGGAGGAGCGCAGCCCGCAGGACTGGCAGTTTGGCTATTTCTGCGAGCGGCAGATGAACTACGAGCGCGAGCGGTTTGACCCGATGAAGTCGATCAAGAAGGAGGATGTGAAGGCGAAGTATCTGGCGCTGGTGGAGGAGCTGAAAAAATTCGACGCCATCAAGCCGAAGCCGCTGATCAACGCCTTTGTGGCGACGGACGCGACGGCAAAGGGGCCGCCGAACATGCTGAAGACCCGCAAGGGTGAGACGGACATTCCGCCGGGATTTCTGACGATGCTGGAGCCGGGGGAGCCGGAGATCAAGCCGATGGCGAACTCGACAGGACGGCGCAGCGCGCTGGCGGCGTGGCTGACGCGGAAGGACAACCAGCTTTCCACCCGGGTGATCACGAACCGTGTGTGGCATTACCTGCTGGGGCGCGGGATCGTGGAGACGCCGAATGACTTCGGTGTGCTGGGGGAGGACCCCTCCCACCCGGAGCTGCTGGACTTTCTGACACAGAAGTTCCTGGCGGGTGGCTGGAAGCTGAAGGGCCTGCAGCGGGAGATCCTGCTGTCTGCCACCTTCCGCCAGACGGCGCACATTGCGGTGCCTGCGGTGGCGGCGAAGACCGACCCGGCGAACAAGTTCCTGTGGCGCTTCAACCCGCACCGCCTGGATGCGGAGCAGGTGCGTGACGCGATGCTGGCAGCGAGCGGCGAGCTGGACCTGACGGAGGGCGGCCCCTCCGGCGATGGCAACGGGCTGCGGCGCTCCATTTACACGACGAAGAGGCGCAACAGCCAGAATGAGCTGCTGCGGAGCCTGGACGCGCCCGCCGGCTTTGCGAGCACGTCGGAACGCCAGAGCACGACGACGGCGACGCAGGCGCTGCTGCTGGTGAATGGTGACTGGACGCAGGCGCGTGCGCGGAAGCTGGCGGACCAGGTGTACTCGATCGAGGACGCGTGGAACTATGCGCTGGGCCGGGGACCGACGAAGAAGGAGGCCGGCATGGCGGAGGCGTTCATTGAGAAACGGCTGAAGGAGAAGGCGGTGGCGCCGAAGCCGGAGACGGAGGCGCAGATCGCGGCGGCGTGTGAGTTCAAGGAGAACACGCCGCAGGAGCGGCTGATCGCCCGCGGGGTGGATGAGACGGGGGATGAGTTCACGGTGGAGGCGATTGCGAAGCTGAACAGCGTGGACACGGCGGCGAGCGTGCGCACGATCGCGTCCCACTGGACGGGGGGGAAGGAGAACACGGAGAGCTTTGGCTGGAGCATCGGCGTGACGGGCGAGAAGTCCCGCTTCAAGCCGCGCAATCTGATCATTCAGATGGTGGGCGAGGATGAAAACCGCAACACGGCGTATGAGCCGGTGGCATCCGACCTGCGGCTGGAGCTGGGGGTGACGTACCACATTGTGGTGAAGGTCTCCTGCGCGAAGCATGAGGTGACGTTCCGGGTGCAGCAGGTGGACAAGCCGAACGCGCCGGTGATGACGTCGGTGGCGCAACATGCGGTGCGGACGGGGCTGGCGCGTGGGGCGGCGGCGCTGGTGATCGGCGGTGTGCACAAGCGCGCGCCGAGCCACCACTGGGACGGGCGGATCGAGGCGGCGCGGATTGTGCGCGGGCTGCTGCCGGACGAGGCGCTGACGGCGAAGGAGGAGACGTGGACGGGGCCTGCGCTGGTGACTTGGAACGCGAAGAACGGGCCGGGGGACAATCTAAGCTGGGCGAACGCGGAGGGGCAGGCGGAGCCGGTGGACCCGAAGAAGCAGGCGCTGGTGGACCTGTGCCATGTGCTGCTGAATGCGAATGAGTTTTTCTATCTGCATTGAGAAATGACAAAATCTGTCCGCTGACTTTTCCCTGTCCAAAAACTGACACTTTGCGCCTGATTGTTTCATCAACTGATTTTCAACCGCCATGCCTTGCCATCGATACGACATTCCTTCTTCACGCCGTGAGTTTCTGGGCCGTGCCGGCGCGGGCTTTGGGGCGGTGGCCCTGACAGCGATGCTGAATGAGACGGGGCTGAGCGCGGCGCCGGGCCCGATGAGCGGGGCGATGACGAAGATCCCGTCCCGGCTGGGGAAGGCGAAGAGCGTCATTTTCTGCTTCATGGAGGGCGGGCCGAGCCACCTGGACACGTTCGACCCGAAGCCGCTGCTGAACAAGATGCACGGGGAGAAGCTGCCGCCGAGCTTCAAGCCGCCGGTGCTGGCGATGGGCGAGAGCGACGCGCCGCTGCTGGAGTCGAAACGGGCGTGGAAGCAGCATGGCCAGAGCGGGCTGTGGGTGTCCGACTGGTTTGACCATGTGGCGCGGCATGCGGATGACCTGGCGGTGATCCATTCCTGCACGTCTGACGGGATCAACCATGCGGGCGGTGTGTGCCAGATGAACACGGGCAGCATTTTTGGCGGGCGGCCCTCCCTGGGCGCCTGGGTGAACTACGGGCTGGGCACGGAGAACCATGACCTGCCGGGCTTTGTGGTGATCAAGGACAGCGAGGGCACGGTGGTGAACGGGGTGCGGAACTGGGGCAGCGGCTTCATGCCTGCGGTACACCAGGGGGTGGAGTTCAGCTCCGAGGGGGTGCCGATCAAGTACCTGGACAACCCGAAGGGCAGCACGCAGCAGCAGCAGCGGGACAAGCTGGACCTGCTGGCATCCCTGAACCGTGACTACGGCGCGACGCGCACGGACAACACGGAGCTGGAGGCGCGCATCCGCGCGTATGAGCTGGCGTACACGATGCAGGCGAAGGCCCCGGTGGCGGTGGACCTGGAGAGGGAAAGCGCGAGCACGCGGGCGCTGTACGGCATGGACCAGCCGGAGACGGCGGTGTATGGCCGCAACTGCCTGCTGGCCCGCCGGCTGGTGGAGCGGGGCGTGCGTTTTGTGCAGCTTTACAGCGGCGCGGGGAGCAAGTGGGACAGCCACTCCAGGCTGGAGGAGAACCACAGCCGCCTGTGCCGCGCGGTGGACAAGCCGATCGCGGGACTTCTTTCCGACCTGAAGCAGCGCGGGCTGCTGGATGAGACGCTGGTGATCTGGGGCGGGGAGTTTGGCCGCACGCCGATGAGCGAGCAGGGCGGCGGACGTGACCACAACCCAAACGGCTTCACGATGTGGATGGCGGGCGGCGGGGTGAAGGGCGGCCAGGTGATCGGCGCCACGGATGAGCTGGGCCTTTATGCGATCGAGGACAAGATGCATGTGCATGACATCCACTCGACAATCCTGCATCTGCTGGGCGTGGACCACACGCAGCTGGTGTATCATCACAAGGGACGGCCGGAGCGCATTGACCAGAATGAGGGGCACGCGAATGTGAAGCTGGCGGGGGTGTGAAATGACGAATAAAGTCCGAAGGGCTTCATGGTGGCGTATGTTGTCTGCCATGAAATCCGCCCTGCTTCTCGCTTTCCTCACCTCCAGCATGCTCGCTGCTGACTGGCCGCAGTGGCGTGGTCCGACGCGGGATGGCATCTCCGCGGAGAAGTTCAATGGCACCCAAGTGGCGAAGGCGTGGGAGGCGGAGATTGGGACCGGCTTTTCGTCCTTCACGATTGCTGACGGACGGGTGTACACGACGGGCCACGCGGACAGCAAGGACACGGTTTTTTGCTTTGACGCGGCGACGGGCAAGGAGGTGTGGAAACACACGTACGCGGCGGATTTGGGAGACAAGTATTACGAGGGGGGGACCTCGGCGACGCCGACGCTGGAGGCGGGCAAGGCGTACCACCTGAGCCGGTGGGGGAACCTGATGTGCTTCGATGCGGCGACGGGGAAGATCGTGTGGGAGAAGAACATCCAGGAGGAGACGGAGGCGGACATTCCGGACTGGGGCTTTGCGGGATCGCCACTGGCACACGGGGATCTCTTGATTTTGAATGTGGGGAAGGCCGGGACGGCGGTGGAGAAGGCCACGGGGAAGCTGGTGTGGAAGTCCGACACGAACAACGCGGGCTACTGCACGCCGTACCCCATCACGGTGAATGGCAGGGAGCAGGTGGTGCTGAGCTCCGGGCGTGCGTACAAGGGTGTGGACCCGGCGAGCGGGAAGGAACTGTGGGAGCACGCGTGGACGACGAGCTATGGTGTGAACGCGGCGGACCCGGTCCTGAGCGGGACGAAGCTGTTTGTGTCCTCCGGCTACAACAAGGGCTGCGCGCTGCTGGAACTGGCCTCGGCGGAGCCGCAGGAGCTGTGGCGCAACCGGCTGATGAAGAACCAGTTCAACTCGTCGGTGCTGATCGAGGGACACCTGTATGGCATCGATGGTGATGAGAACAAGACGGCGGTGCTGAAGTGCCTGGAGTTTGAGACGGGCACGGAGAAATGGGCGGAGCCGAGCACGGGCTTTGGGGCGCTGATGGCGGCGGATGGGAAGCTGATCATCATCACGGCGAAGGGTGAGCTGGTGATCGCGAAGGCGAGCGCGGAGAAGTTTGAGGTGATCTCGCGCAACCAGGTGCTGGAGGGGCGCTGCTGGTCGGCGCCGGTGCTGGCGAACGGAAAGCTTTATGTGAGAAACGCGGCGGGGAAGATGCTGTGCCTGGCGGTGGATTAAGAGCGGCGCACATCATGCGCGCAAACACGTGGCACCCAACGCCACACGCTTGCAGCGGCAGGCCGAACTTGGTGTGAAGAGCTTCAAATAAAGCTCGTTTTGTATTGACGGTTGGTGAGAAAATCACGGGCCGTCTTAAAACCACCCAACCCCACCAGCGTCTTCATGCCCAAGCGAGCCTGCTTCGCCACGTCGTGCCTTTGTGTCTGCGCGTCATTCCTTTCGATCCTGCTGCCAGCGACAGCCCACGCTGATCCGCTGCCTTTAAAAATCATGCCGCTGGGGGATTCGATCACGGTGGGGTCGGGTGGCACGACCAACCTGGGCGGCTACCGGGACAAGCTGTTCACGCTGCTGACGAACGCGGGCTATGCGCCGGATTTTGTGGGGACGCAGACGAACAACAGCAGCCTGCTGGCGGACCCGGACCACCAGGGACAGGGGGGATGGCGGATTTCCCAGATCGACTCGAACATTGAGGCCTGGCTGAACGCGGTGGCGTCGCCTGATTTTGTGCTGCTGCACATCGGCACGAATGACTTTGGCGGGAATGACAACATCACCACGGCGGTGAACCGGCTGGACGCGCTGATCCTCAAGATCGCCGTGCTGCGCCCGAATGCGAACATCATTGTGACGAACCTGATGGAGCGCGGCGAGCCGCACAACACGAACATCCAGAGCCTGTTCAACCCGCAGGTGCCGGGGATCGTGGACGCGCATGCGGCAGCGGGGCGGAAGGTGAGCTTTCTGGACATGCGGGCGGCGGTGCCGCTGGCCGACATGCCGGACAACCTGCACCCGAACCAGACGGGGTATGAGAAGATGGCGGACGCGTGGATGGAGGCGATCGACGCGGTGATCAACCCGGCGGAAGACCTGACCCCGCCGACGGTCCTGAGCGCGCGGCACACGGCGGTGCTGACGAGCGTTGTGGTGCGGTTCAGCAAGCCGGTGGCCGACACGGCTGCGGATGTGGCGAACTACAGCATCCCGGGGCTGAGCGTGACGGCGGGAAGCCTGAGCATGGACAAGCGGGAGGTGACGCTGACGACGAGCGAGCAGACGCCGGGGACGACGTACACGATCACGATCAACCACATTGTGGACCGGCAGACGGAGCCTGTGGCGATGGCACCGGACGCGACGGCGGCCTTCACCCCGCCGCTGCCGCGCGGGTATGCGGCGAATGTGCCGGAGTCGGCTGGCTACACCCTGCTGCAGGCGCTGGATCTGCCGCTGGTGGCGGCGTATGGCGCGGCGGCGGTGCCTTACTCGGTGGACAACCGGACGTTTGTGGCCGGATTTGACCGGGTGGCCTACTACCTGGAGCTGGAGCTGCCAGACGGCAATTTTCAGTATGCGTGGATGTCGATGGACGCCTTCACAAGCAATGTAAACCACCTGGGCGTGCCGACCTTCGCGTCAGGGGCGATCTTTGAGCAGGGTGTGACGAACATGAACGTGGTGTCGAACGTGGCGGGGGTGGCGCAGGGGACGGGGCTGGAGGGGAATCTGGAATTCTGGCCCACGAACTACTCGGAAGCTCCCAACAGCGGGATCGGCAGCAGCGGGGCGGTGTTCGACTTTGACGACACGCGGTCTGGGACGGGGACGTTTGGATCGATGCAGATCCACAACACGACGGACAAGAAAACGGTGATGGCGATCAATGACTGGGGGCAGGCGTCGGCCAACAGCATCATTGAGATCGGCATTGGCAACCAGCCGACAGGGCACCCGGACTGGACGCACTCAGGCTCGGGCACGCAGTATCTGTCCCGCAAGCTGTATGTGCTGGTGCGTGCGTCGGGGGACACGGTGGCGCCGACCGTGGTTTCGGCGACGGCCTCGAACGGGCTGGCGCGGGTTTACCTGGAATTCTCCGAGCCGGTGCTGGCCCAGAGCGTGGTGGCGGCAAACTTTGCCCTGAGCCATGGGGCGACGGTGCTGGGAGCTGAGCTGGCGCCAAATGGACGGCGGGTCATCCTGACGACGACGCTGATGCCAGCGGGGCAGCCGGTGACTGTGACGGTGAACGGGGTGCGGGACAGCTCCCCGGCGGCCAATGTGATTGCCACCAACACGGTGGCGCCTGTGGCGATGCCCGTGCTGCCGGCGGAGGTGATGAGCGCGGTGGGCGCGGCGGCGGCGGACTACCAGCTGGTGTACTCAATCGACCTGCCGCAGGTGGGAAATCTGAACGCGCTGGGGAACCACGCCTACTCTTGGGATGACAGCGCCGCGGTGAAGCCCTTCTCCCGCGTGGCCTACTACCTGGAGACGCAGAGGCCGGGGGCCGCCGCACAGTATGTGTGGGTGTCGATGGACGCGTTCACCCTGGACCGGAAAAAGCTGGGCATCCCCACGCTGGCATCGAAGGCGGTGTTTCAGACCGTGGTGAACAACATGGAGGTGCTGAGCAATGTGAGCAGCGTGACGGCGGGGGCAGGAATCGCGACGGGGAACATCGAGTTCTGGCCGACGGACTACAGCGTGGCCAACGGGATTGCCATCCCGGGCGCGGACGCGACGAGGTATGACTTTGGCGACACGCGGAGCACGGCGGGAAGCTTTGGCAGCATGCAGGTGCACGACCACGGAGCGGCGCAGACGATCTTTGCGATCAACCACTGGGGGGCGGACGGCAGCACGCTGGACGTGGGCATTGGCAACAACACTGGATCGGCACCGGACTGGACGAACGCGGCGAACGCGGGGACGTACCACAAGCGGCGGCTGCACGTGATGGTGCTGCCGAGCCTGCCAGCACTGCCTGCGGAGGTGGCCGCGAACGTGCCTGAGGCGCAGGACTACCAGCTGGTGTACTCGCTGGACATTCCAGCCAAGGGGAACCTGGTGCCCCCGGCCTACGCGGTGGACAACACGGCGAAGGTTTTCGGGTTCCGCCGGATCGCCTACTACATGGAGCTGAAGAAGCCTGGCAGCCCGGCGGAGTTTGTGTGGGTGTCCGCCGACGCTTTCACGACGGACGCAACACGCATCGGGGTGCCGACGGTGGCATCGGGGGCGATCCACCAGCGGGTGCTGAACAACATGAACGTGGTGTCGAACAAGGCGGGCATCGTGGAGGGAACGAACATAACCACGGGGAACATTGAGTTCTGGCCAACGAACTACTCTGCGGGGAACGCGATCCAGATCCAAGGCGCGAGCGACACGAACTATGACTTTGGGGACACGCGCGGCACCACCGGGACGCATGGCAGCATGCAGATCCATAATCACGGGGCCGGACAGACGCTGTTCTCCATCACCAACTGGGGGGCCGCTGGCAACAATGACAACAAATTTGGCCTGGGCATCGGCAACAATCCCACCCCTGTTTCGGCGGGGGTGGACTGGACCTTTGCGGCAAACAGCGAGAGCTATGAACGCCGTGTGCTGCATGTGCTGGTGCTGCCGGGTGACCCGGACTTCGTCCCGCCCACGGTGCTGAACGTAGCTGGGGCGACCTCTCTCCAGCAGGTGACGATTTCCTTCAGCGAGCCGCTGGCGGAGTCGAGCGTGGCGCCGGGGAATTTCAGCATTGCCGGGCTGACCGTGACCGGAGCCAAACTGATGCCGGGCCTGCGGGATGTGGTGCTGACGACCTCCCCCCAGACGGCGGGCAGCGCGTATGCCGTGGCGATCACGGGTGTGCGTGACCTTTCCCCCCATGCCAACGCGGTGGCCGCAGGAACGACGGCGAATTTCACGGGGCACCAGATGCCAGCGCTGCTGGGCACCATCCCGGAGGCGGCGGGCTACGAGCTGCTGTATCAGGTGGCGATCCCTGCAAACCGGCCGCAGTGGAATGTGAACCCGATTCCCTACACGGTGGATGAGACAAAGATCCGCACCCTGCCGTTTGACCGTGTGGCGTATGTTCTGGAGCTGGACAGCAGCTGGGTGTTTGCCTCCTTTGACCGGCACACCACGGTGCTAGGCAGGCTGGGCATCCCCACACAGGCGGTGACGAGCACGCCCATTCAGACAAATGTGAGCAACCTCACCGTGGCCTCGAATGTGGCCGGGATTGTGACCGGCGACTTTGCCACGGGCGGGAACATTGAGTTCTGGGGCTACAACTACAGCGGGGCCAACGCGCTGAACGTGCCCAACGCCAGCGCCACCACCTACGACTGGGGAGACCGCATGGACAGCACGGGCGGCTACGGCACGCTGCAGGTGCACAACCATGCGCAGTCGCAGGTGCTGCTGGCCTACAACAACTGGGGCTCCAATGGTGGATCAACGGCTGACATCGGCATCGGCAACCAGCCGGTCAACCATCCTGACTGGACGTCGAGCAACAGCTCCACCAACTTCACCACCCGGAGGCTGTATGTGCTGGTGCGTTCCGCAGCGCCGACGGGTGCCGCGCCGGTGATCCTGGCATCACCCGCCGCGCGCACGGTGAATCCAGGAGGCAGCACGACCTTTGGTGTGACGGTGGCCAATGCGACCCCCGGCATCACCTACCAATGGAGGCGCGACGGACAGCCGCTGCCGGGCGAGACTCTGCCCTGGCTGGAGCTGACGAGCATCACCGGCGCAGAGAGAGGGGACTACGACGTTGTGGTGACGGGAGAAAACCATGTCACATCCACCAGCGCCGCCGCGACGCTGACTGTCACCAACCAGGCGCCCACCTTCAGCGGGTACCAGCTCAGCACGCCGATGAACACGGCGGTGGTGATTCCAGTGGCCAGCCTGCTGGCCAAGGCGGAGGATCCGGACGGTGATGTGCTGACAGTGAGCAGCGCCGGTCCGGCGAGCACGATGGGCGGGACCGCAGCAGCGGACTCCGGCCAGGTGACCTATGCGCCGCCGAACGGGCATGTGGGGGCGGACAGTTTCAGCGCGGTCATCGTGGATGGCCGTGGCGGCTCGGTGAACGGCACGGTGCAGGTCTCGGTGCTCGGCGGGGAACTGCCGACGGAGCATGGGGCCGCGATCGGGAGACGCGCGGACGGCCAGATCGACCTGGCTTTCCGAGGCCATGCAGGCGTGCAGTACCACATCCGGCGCAGTGTCACACTGGAAGCCGGGAGCTGGGATATCGTGGCAACCGTAAGGGCCGGCGATGACGGGGTGATTCCGTTTGTGGACCCCGACCCACCGGAGGGGCGGGCGTTTTACCGCGTCGAGCCGTACGCGCCTCTGGACTGAGGCCGCGCGGAAACCTATGACTTTTTGAGTGTCGGGGTGGAGGTTAGTTGTTGGTCGAAGCGGTGGGGCGATTTGAGGCGCCCCACCGCTTCCTGGCAGATGGGAACCGTCCGGGCTCGGCAGGCTTTGTCAGATCCCGCCGCCCATGGCCTTGCCGATGCGGACCCAGGCGGAGGCGGCGCGGGTGCGGCTGAGGACGACGTCGTTCTGGGCGGCGATGGCCACGCGCTCGGCGTCGATGACGGTGAGGAATTCGGAGACGCCGTCCTGGAAGCGCTGCCTCGCGAGGGTGGAGGCCTCGCGGGCGGAGGCGGCGGCGGCCTCCAGGTGGCGGAGGCGGGCGCGCTCGCGGTCGTAGGCGGTGATGGCGTTTTCAGTCTCCTCCAGGGCCAGGAGGACGGTCTGCTCGTAGCTGGCGAGGGCGGCGTCGGCGCGATGTCCGGCTGCCTTGATCTGCTGACGCACGCGGCCGAGGTTCAGGAAGGCCCAGCTGATGCGCGGACCGAAGAGGGCGCCGCCATTGCCAGCCTGGGCCATGTTGGAAAATGTGGCGCCTTCGAGGCCGACACGGCCGGTGAAGGTGACGCGGGGGAAGAGATCGGCAACGGCGATGCCGATGCGGGCGGTCTCGGCGGCGAGCACGTTTTCCGCCGCGCGGATGTCCGGGCGCTGGCGCAGGAGATCGGCAGGGCGCACGATTTTCAGGCTGGCGGGCACGGCGGGCTGGCGCTTGTGCACGCCGAGCTGGCCGCGAAGCTCCGAGGGGTTGCGCCCCACCAGGACGGCGATGCGATGGATGGCGCGGGCGACGTTCTCCTCATAGGTGGGAATCTGCGCCCGGGTGGTCTGGAGCAGGGCATTGACACGGGCGACGTCGAACTGCGTGCCGCGGCCACCTTTGAGGGAGGCCTCGGCGATGCGCAGGGCGTCGGCCTGATTGCCGACGTTTTCACGCGCCACGGCGAGCTGGCCCTGGGCGCCGCGCAGCTCGAGGTAGTTGACCGCGATCTCGGCGTAGAGGGTGATGAGGAAGTCGCGCAGGTTCTCGTCGCTGGCGTCGGCGGTGCGGCGTGCGGCCTTCACGGAATTGCGGACACGGCCGAAGAAGTCGAGCTCATAGTCCACATCAAAACCGGCGCGGTAGAGCTCGATGTGACGACCGCCAAAGGTGCCGCCGGGGGAGGTGCGGGAGTTGGTGGTGTTGTCGTAAGTGCCGCTGGTGGTGATGGTGGGGGCGAGGTCGAACTGCGACTCGCGCCAGAGGGCGCGGGCCTCCAGCAGCCGGGACCGCGCGGCGGCGAGGTCGCGGTTCCGCTCATAGCCCTGCAGGATGAGGCTGTTCAGCGTGCTGTCGTTGAGACGCCGCCACCAGGTGGCGTCCGCGCCGCCTGTCTTCGGCGCGCCTGTCTTGGAGGCGTAGTCCGCCGGCATGGGCGGGCTGGGCTTGTTGAAGCGGGGTGCGAAGTTGCAGCTGGCCAGCAGGAGGGCGGGAAGCAGGAGGAGTTTAGTGGGCTGCATGAGGCGCGGAAGGGGGAGTGAGGTCGGCCCTGTCCTTGCGACGCTGCTCGCGGCGCTCCACAAGGGCGCGCAGGATGACGTAGAAGACGGGAGTGAAAAGGAGACCGAAGATGGTGACGCCGATCATGCCGAAGAAAACGGCGGTGCCAAGCGCCTGACGCATCTCCGCGCCGGCCCCGGTGGCGAGGACCAGCGGGAGCACGCCGAGAATGAAGGCAAAGCTGGTCATCAGGATGGGGCGGAGGCGGAGGCGGCAGGCCTCCACGGCGGCGTGGACGCGGTCCATGCCCTCGTCCTGGAGCTGCTTGGCAAACTCCACGATGAGGATGGCGTTTTTCGCCGCGAGACCGACGAGCACGACAAGGCCGATCTGGGTGAAGATGTTGTTGTCCTGGGCGCGGAGCCAGACGCCGCCGATGGCGGAGAGCAAGCACATGGGGACGATGAGGATGATGGCCATGGGCATGCTCCAGCTTTCATACTGGGCGGAGAGGACCAGGAAGACAAAGATGACGCACAGCGGGAAGACATACATGAGGGTGTCCCCGGCGAGGATCTGCTGGTAGGTGAGGTCGGTCCACTCGATGGCGAAGCCGCTGGGCAGGTGCTCCTTGGCAAGGCGCTCGATCTTTTCGATCA
>CAZPSQ010000007.1:0-55956 GCA_964588755.1 uncultured Prosthecobacter sp.
CTCCCTGCTGCTGGAGCTTTCTGTCATCAGCAGCCTGCTGCAGCGTTTTTCGGTGTTTCTGGCCGTGGCGCTGGTGGTTATTTTCCAGCCGGAGCTGCGCAGGGTGCTGGCGGAGCTGGGCAGCAGCCGCATTTTTTCCTTCAACCGGCCTGACCCGGAGTCTCTGGATCTGCTGATGGAGGGGATGCAGGCGCTGTCCTCCCGCCGCTGCGGGGCGTTGTTTGCCCTGAAGCGCGGCATCGACCTGAAGCCCTACGCGGAGTCCGGGGTGGAGGTGGACGCGGTGATCTCCACCGAGCTGATCACCACCATTTTCCATCCCAAAACGACCCTGCATGACGGCGGCGCCATCATCGACCAGGGCCGTATCTCCTCCGCCGGGTGTGTTTTCCCGGTGAGCCAGCGCGAGATCCAGGACCGGGCCATCGGCCTGCGCCACCGGGCGGGGATGGGGATTTCCGAGGAAACGGACGCCATCGCGCTGGTGGTGTCGGAGGAGACGGGCGCTCTTTCCCTGTGCTTCCAGGGCAAGCTGGAGCACGACCTGGAGCCTGCGGAACTGCGCCAGCGCATCAATGAAATTCTCAACAACGGCTCCGGCAAGGCCGATGAAACCGAAACGGAGGGCGGTCATGAACTGGGGACGGCGGCTTAAACGGGCATTGACCGAAAACTGGCGGGAGAAAATCATCTCGCTGGTTCTGGCCTTCCTGTTCTGGTTCATGATCAAGGCGCAGGACGCACGCTACGCACAGTCGTACATGCTGCCGCCCGCCCCGGTGCTGCAGCAGTCCACCCCCGCCCCGCCGAGCCTGGAGCCAACACTGCCGACGTCCGTGCCCATCTCACCGCAACTGGTGCCGGTGCTGCCCGCCCCCGCCCCGGAGCTGCCTCTGCCGGGGGTCGGGGCGGAGCCTGGAACCACGCTGCTGCCCGAGAGCAAGCCCACGGGGCTTTGACACCCGGGGTGTCCTGCGCTAGAACCGGCGGCCTATGTCTGAAAAGCGCCAGTTCTTCGGCACCGACGGCGTGCGTGCCGTGGCCAACCGTCACCCCATGACCCCCGAGTTCGTGATGCGGCTCGCACAGGGAGCCGCCGTCGTGCTCGGCGGCAAACCAGAAGGCGGGGAGCGGCCCAAGGCCGTTCTGGGCCGCGACACCCGTGCGTCTGGCGAGATGCTGGAATGCGCCCTGGCCGCCGGCCTGAACTCCGCCGGGGTGGATGTCATCCTGGTGGGCCAGCTTCCCACCCCCGCCGTGGCGATGCTGAGCGCACAGCTCGGCGCGCAGATGGGGGTGATCGTCTCCGCCTCCCACAACCCCTTCACCGACAACGGGGTCAAATTTGTGCACGGCAGCGGGCACAAGCTCAACGACAAGACGGAGATTGCCATTGAGCGTCTGGTGCTGGGCAATGAGGACACGCCGCGCCCTGAGGGACGTGGCATTGGCCGCATCACCAAGCTGACGGATGGTGTGGACCGCTATGTGGCCCATGCGGTGGCCTCCATGGAGGGTGTCCGCCTTGACGGAATGCGCGTGGCTCTGGACAACGCCCACGGCGCGTCCTCCTACACCAGCGCGCTGGCGCTGCAGCAGCTCGGCGCGGATGTGCAGGTTTACCACTCCGAGCCGGACGGCTTCAACATCAACGAGGACTGCGGCTGCACGCACTACGAGGAGATCGAGCGCATCGTGCGCCAGTCCCAGGCACACGCTGGCATCGCCCATGACGGAGATGCGGACCGCATCGCCCTATGCGATGAGGAGGCCATCGCGCTGGACGGCGACGAGCTGATGGCCATCGCGGCGGAGTCCATGCTGCGCAAGGGCACGCTGAAGCAGAACACGCTGGCCGTGACGATCATGAGCAACTACGGCCTGGACGACCTCGTCTCCCGCCTGGGCGGCCGCGTCATCCGCACCGGCGTGGGCGACCGCTACGTGCTGGAGCAGATGCGCGAGCGCGGCCTGAACCTGGGCGGCGAGCAGAGCGGCCACATCATCTTTGGCGACTGGGCCACCACCGGGGACGGCCTGATCGCCGGCCTACAGGTGCTGCGCATCATGAGGGAAACCGGCGAGACGCTGAGCCAGCTGCGCAAGTGCCTGAAAAAATTCCCGCAGTCCGCCCGCAACCTGCGCGTGCGGTCCAAGCCGCCGGTCGAGCAGCTCACCGAGGCCAGCAAGATCATCAAGGAAACGGAGAAGAAGCTGGGCGACTACGGCCGTGTGCTGCTGCGCTACTCCGGCACCGAGCCGCTGATCCGCCTCCTCATCGAAGGCCGGGACGTGGAGTATCTGGAGGCGCAGGCGGACAAGATCGCCTCGGCGATTTTGGCGCAGATTGGCTGACAACCATTCGCAGTTCTCAGGTCGCCGTTCGCGGTTCCCTGACTCAATTGCGAACAGTGAACCGGGAACCGCGAACTCTTCATGCACTACTTCATCACCGGCACCGACACAGACGCAGGCAAGACGTATGTCACGTGCCTGCTGCTGGAGGCATTGAAGCGGGAGGGGAAGACAGCGGCTGGATTCAAGCCGTTTGTGTGCGGCGGGCGGGAGGATGCGGTGCATCTGGCCAATGCCAGCACCGAGACGCTGACCGTTGATGAGGTGAATCCGGTCTGGTTCAAGGTGCCTGCCGCGCCTTACACCGCGGCCTTGATGGAGAACCGCAGCTTTGAGCTGAACGAGGTGATCGCCGGTTTCCATGAGCTGACGGAGACGAACGACCATGTGCTCATTGAGGGGGCGGGCGGCTGGGAGGTGCCGCTGAACGGCTTTGCCACGATGGCGGACTTTGCCCAGCGGCTGGCGCTGCCGGTGATCGTGGTGGTGAACAACAAGCTGGGCTGCCTGAACCACACGATTCTCACAGTACGCAACATCCAGGCACGCGGGCTGGTATGCGCTGGCATCATCCTCAACCACGTGAAGGATGAGCGTGACGCGGCGAGCATCAGCAACCGCATGGTGCTGGAGCATTTTCTAGAGGTGCCTGTGCTGGCCGAGATCATGCACGGCGAGACGGAGATGGACTGGCCGCTGTGAAGGCGGTCACTTGACAACACATCTCCTCATTCCCGCCACCACGCCCAGCCCCATCAAAACACCGATGGCGACAGAGGGCGGAATGTCGCTGGGCCAGTGGGCGCCGCAATAGATCCGTGAACAAGCCACAGCGGCGGCCAGCAGGCACATGACCAGCCCCGCACGCCGGTAAAAGCAGGCAATGACGGTGGCGGCGGCAAACATGTTGGCCGCGTGGCTGGAGGGGAAGGACTTGCCGCGTGTCTCATTCCGCACCTCGGCCGGTTTCACCACGGGGGCCTTGAACAGGCGCAGGAAGGCGGGCGAGGCATTGCCGAGGTCGCGCACAACGACGCCCTCCACGGCATCGCGCGGGCGCACGCGGCCGATGGTCTTTTTGAGAAGGTTGCACACGACGCCGTCGGTGAGGCCGACGGTGAGGCCGAGACATAGCAGCATGATGCGCGCGCGCCTGCCCCCGCGCCACGCGGTGAGGAGCACGGCGATGACGATCAGCGGAAGCCAGGCCTCGATGGCGGAGAGCGCGGGCATGAGCCAGTCCAAAGCGGGATGAGACCAGCCAACATTGACTTGATGCAAGATGCTGATGTCCCAGGTGAAGGTCATGAGGGGGAATAGAATGACGAAACCAGAATGTCGAATGACGAATGAAGCCCGAATGACCTAATGACGATTGGAACTTCGGGCTTCAGTCAGTCATTCATTCGTCATCCCTCATTCTGGTTTCGTCATTTTTGACTGCGCCTGCGTCACCGCTTTCCAGGACTTCAAATTCCTCCCCAAATACACCGCAAACTCCCGCTGCGTCTGGCCGAGTGGAATACGAATCGTGCCCATGCGCTCCACATTTTCAAAGACGGCCACCATGTCGGGACTCAGCAGCATGCCCTCTCCGGCGGAGGGTTCGAGGATGAGGGCGTCGTAGCCGAGACGCTCCTCGGGGCCGGGCCAGATCTCGTACTGCGACTGCGGCGTGCCGCTGGGTTCCCAGCGGTAGAGGCGTGGGTGGGAGGGCATGTAGAAGGCCATCTGCGCGGCATGGTAGCGGTGGCCCATGGCCATGACGAAGGTCTTCTGCGGCTGCGGCACCTGGTCGAGGAACTTCTGCGCCTCGATGCCAGCCTCACGCCAGCCACGGATGTCCGCCAGTTTTTTCAACCCCTTGAGGTCCGTGGAAAAAACGACCACCAGGCCAATGTGCACAAGCAGCACAAGAGCCCCGCCCACGCGCAGGGACCAACGCTGCCAGCCGGGATTTGCCGGAGATGGCAGCAAGCCGCGCATCCAGGCGGCAGCCAGGACGAAGGCGGGCACGAAGAAGGCGGCGGGCCAGTTCGGATTGATGCGCTGCCGCAGGGACAGCAGGGCAAAGAGGATGAGGCCCGGCACGCAGGCGATCATGAGGAAGAGCGCGGCACGTGAAAGGCGCTTCCTTTCCCGCGTGGCCACCCGCATGGCCACCACAAGCGCGACAAAGGTCACCGGGGTGTAGATGAGCGCCTGAAGGCCCACGTTTTCCAGGGTGCGGCTGATCCATTTGGTGAAGCTTGGCGTCTCGCCGTCGAAGTGGTGCTTCGTGTGCTCCAGGGTGATCCAGGCATGATCCTGGTTCCACTTCAGCACGGGGATGATGAAGGCCATGCCGAGGAGGATGGCGGCCCACATGCGCCCGTTTTTCAGCAAGGCGCGGTCCTCACGCGAAGCGGCGGCAAAGGCCAGCATGAGCACAGGGAAGGCCAGCATCATCTGCTTGCTAAGAGTGCCTATGCCAATGATCAGCGCCAGCGCGAGCCAGCGGGTGATGCATGCGGGCTTTTGTGCTGCGAACCAGAACAGCAGCAGCCCCAGGGTCCAGCAGAGGAGCAATGGGGCATCGATGGTGAGGAGAAGGTTCAGCCCGGCATTGGCGATGGTCAGGAGCACCAGCACCGCGGTGAGGAAGGCGGTGCGCGCATCAAACAACACCAGGGCGATGCGGTGCACGATGAACAACGTGAAGGTGCCCAGCAGCAGGGAGGCGAAGCGGATGCCCCACTCCGCATTTCCCGTGAGCCAGCCGATGGCGCCCATCATCCAGCCGATCATGGGCGGCTTGCTGTAGTAGCCCCAGTCCGGGCGGCGGCCCCAGTCCCAGTAATAGGCCTCATCCCCTGCAAGGTCAGCTCCATGCACAAACAACAAGGTGACACCCACCCGCACCACAAACACGGCGGCCAGCAGCCACCAGAAGCGTTTGAGCCACAGGTTGGATTCGGGATCGGAAGCGGAAGTCACGGCCATGGAAGGGCCGGACCATAGCGGCGGCTGGGCGGGACGAAACCAGGAATGCAGGAATGCGATCCTGTTTCTTCGTGCCGGGCGGGGGGGGGTCGTCCCGGGCACTTGTGCTTGCGCGCGGCGGCGGCGCAGGCACCGTGCGCGCCCCCACGAATGACGGACACGGACATCGCCTCCACGGCACAGAAAGAGATCGGCTGGCTCTACAGCACCCAGCTCTTCGGCATCAAACTGGGCCTCGACAATGTACACCGGCTGCTGGGGGAGATGGGGCTGCCTGCCGCAGGGCAAAAGTTCATCCACGTGGCAGGCACCAATGGCAAGGGCTCCACCTGCGCCTTCATCCATTCCATCCTGCGGGAGGCTGGCGTCAACGCCGGGCTGTTCACCTCCCCGCATCTGATTCATTTCGGTGAGCGCATCCGCGATGCGGAGCGCATGATCACGCCCCAGGAGATCGCCACGGGGATCAGCCGGCTGAGGGAGCGCGTGGCCGGGTGGGACCCGCACCCCACCTTTTTCGAGCTGGCGCTGGCCCTGGCGCTGGAGTGGTTTTCCCAGCGTGGCAACCCCTGGGTGGTGCTGGAGACCGGCCTGGGCGGACGTTTGGACGCCACCAACGCCATCACTCCCGCTGTCAGTGTGATCACCCCCATCGGCTGGGACCACATGGAGATGCTGGGAGACACGCTGGCGAAGATAGCGGGGGAGAAGGCGGGGATCATCAAGCCGGGCGTGCCGGTGGTGACCCAGCGTCAAAGCGCGGAGGCACTGGATGTCATTGAGCGCGCCGCACGCGATCTCAACGCGCCACTGACCATCGTCGAGGCCCCCCTGGAAGGTGCGTTTGGACTCGCGGGTCCACATCAACGCTGGAACGCGGCCATGGCCGTGGCGGCTCTGAGGGCCGTCGGCTTTGAGCTGGAGGAGGATCTTATCCAGCGCGGTCTGCGTGAGGTGAGCTGGCCTGCGCGTTTCCAACGTGTCGGAGATCACCTTGTGATCGACGGCGCGCACAATCCCGACGCAGCCCGCGTGCTGGTGGAGACCTGGCAGGAGACATTTCCCCAACAGAAGGCGCAAGTCATCTTCGGTGGCGTGGCTGGCAAGGACACATGTGCTGTGCTGCGCGAGATGGAACCCATCATCGCCAGCCTCGCGCTCACGCCCATCAACTCGCCCCGGACCTTGACGGTCGAAAAGCTGCGGGAGCTATGGGAGGGGCTAGGGCTTGCCCCACGACCTGTCACGATGCACTCCAGCATCGCCGACGCGCTCCAAGCTGTGGATGGCAGGTGCCCCACCTTGATTGCTGGATCGCTTTATCTGGCAGGTGAGGCCCTGGCCTTGCTGGAGGACAAGCCGCAGGCATTTGAGCGCAGCGCGCAGTAGCTTCCCCGATGGGCAAGCTCCCCGGCCAGTCGAGTCCACGCTCCAGAAGCCGGTCAAAAACCGGCGCTCCAACGGAGCCTCATTCGTCGGACGAGGACACCTTGATGCGGTAGCCGTTTTCGTTTTTCTCCAGCTTCATGAGGCCGCGCGCGGCCACGGCCTCCAGCAGAACGCTGAAGGTGCTGAAGCCGTAGAAACGCTCGTCAAACTGCGGCTGGCGGCGGCGGATGGCCTGCTTCACAGGCCCAGCCCACACGGTGTCGTTGCCGCTGCGGGAGAGCATGGCCTCCACCGTTTCCACGACGAGCTGGACAGCCTTCTCAGGGTCGCCGCCGGCTTTCCTCTCCGGCGAGGCGGCGGCGGCCTTGGCGGGGGCGGGCGCCGGCTTGGCGCGGGCCAGGCGGGAGCGGGTTTTCTCCTCCTCACGCACAAGGTCATCATAGAAGATGAACTCGTCGCAGTTGTCGATGAAGAGGCCGCTGGTGCTCTGCTTCACACCCACGCCGATGACGGTCTTGTTGTTCTCCCGCAGCTTGCTGACCAGCGGGGAGAAGTCCGAGTCTCCGCTGACGATGGCAAAGGTGTCCACATGCGGCTTGGTGTAGCAGAGGTCCAGGGCGTCCACGACCATGCGGATGTCGGCGGAATTTTTGCCGCTCTGACGCACGTGCGGGATTTCGATCAGCTCGAACGAGGCCTCATGGATGGCAGCCTTGAAGCCCTTGTAGCGGTCCCAGTCGCAGTAGGCCTTTTTCACCACGATGCTGCCCTTCAGCAGCAGGCGGTCGAGCACCTTGTTGATGTCAAATTTGTCATACTTGGCGTCCCGCACGCCGATGGCGAGGTTTTCAAAGTCGCAGAAAACGGCGATGGTGTGCGCGCGGTCGGAGGAGGGATTGGCCATGGTGGGAAGAGTCGCCGCCGCTGGCTCCTGGTCAACCTATGTCTCCAGTGGCGGCCATGGGATAAAACGGCCATTCGTTGGCAGGCGGCGCACCCAGCGCCTCCTGCTCATAGCCGCCTTTCACCCCCGCAGACAGCATGGCCTGCAATTCCGCATGGCAGTCAGCCATGCGTGGGTCTGCCAGGAGACGTTGTAGGGTCTTCCGCTCAGAGGAGGTGAGGCTCTTGGACCCGGCCTCCATGCGCCAATGCATGTGGAAAGGATGCACGGCGCGGGCTGGGCAGACCTCCCGCAGGTCGCGCAGGATGTCCCAGCCGCTGGGATCCGTGTCGCCAAAATGGTGATGCGGCAGCTGCGGAGGCAGCTTCTCCAGCAGGCGACGCACGGCGGGCGTGGGAAAGGAGGTGCCGACGATCAAGGTGGTGCGGCCTGCATCGGCACGGGCAAGCTGGCGGAAGGTGGTCTTGCGGTTTTCCACGGTCAGGAGCCGCTCCGCCGTGGTGGTGATGCGGGTGGCGCGGGCCAGATCATCCACGGACAGCGTGGACTCAAAACGGAGCGTGTCGCTGACATGCGGGCTGCCCTGCGCAAAGTGAAGCGTCAGCGGGCCGCTGTAATGAAGCACGCTGTTGCTGGTCTGGATGTTCAGGGCCTCCAGCGGCGTCTCGCGGCCAAAGAGCAGCGCCAGCGCGCCCTCAAGAGAGCTTTGCTCGGACTCAAGCAGCTTGGAGTCATGACCAAGGCGCGTGCTGGCATCGCGAATGAGGGTGCCTTCCGGCCACTCACGGGACGTGAGCTGGAGCAGCAGGGTCAGCAGGCTTTCCACGCGCAACGCCTTTCGCCAAGGAAACGGACCACAGACATGGGGAACGCAAAACTCCGCTTCCAAGGTGGCGCAAAGCGATGGCCACATCTCAGGCAGCAGCGGGTGTCCCGTGGCGGCATGACGGCGGACAACGTTCAACGTTTGCTGCAAAGCATCCGCGCCGGACACCGTGCCAAAAAGCCCATGCAGCCAGGGCTCGGACTCCACAGGCACTTTGATCTTGTCGATGTAGCGTGGGTTGCGTTTGCGCGGAACCAGCAGGAGTTCGGGCATCCGCCGCGCCTCGCGCTCCGCCGCCTTTTGGTCTTCGGAGGAACACAGGCCTGCTTTGTCCAAAAGCTCATCCCAGTCATACCAGAAAGGGCGCTGAAAAGGCGCGATGTGGCCGCCGCGCGTGTCCATCCACCGCCGGTGCAGTTCCACAAGCCATGCGGGATGTTTGGCCACGGTTTTACCAAGCATGGGCGCGGGGCAGCACGGCGGCAAGTGTTCTTCGAGGTTTGAGGATAGCGGTCATCTTTCTCCAAAAGACCGCCCCACGGGCTGGCGCAGACACATGGCGGGTGGGACGCTTGCACCGGATGGCTTTTGCGGCAGCCCTTGGCTCATCACAGGGGAGTGTGATGGCTACTTTCCATCACTCCATCAGCTCCGCCAGCCGTGAACCCTCGACGCGGACGACCCAGTTTTCGATGTTCTGGATCTGCTCGTTGTCCTTGTCGTAGGTGCGCTCCACGCGGCACTGCACGACGGTGTCGGCGTGCTGGAACATGGTGGGGAGGCGGTCCTCCGGGAAGGCCATGATAAGCTGGAGGCCGAAGTTCCGCGCGAGGGCGAGGCAGTCGTCGATACGGTCGCCGCTGAGCTTGGAGAAGGCCTCGTCCATGACGACGAGGCCGAGGTTCTGCGACTCCTCGCGGCGGCCGAGGTCATACACACGGCGGAAGGCGGCGAGGGTGGCAACGAAGAAGGGGGCCTGGTTTTCGCCGCCGCTTTGTTTTTTGGCGCTCTTGTTCAAGCTGATGGCGGCGGCGTCTCCGCGTCCGGCGGGCTTGGCCTCGATGTCCCAATGGTGATAATAGCGATAGTCGAGGGCGCGCTGGTGGCGCTTGTCCTCGGGATTGTCGGCGGCGTCGATGGCGGCCATGAGCTCGGCCTTGGCGCGCTCGATGTCTTCGCGGTTGGTGGCGTTGAAGAGCTCCATCTCGGCACCGCTGGGCAGGCCTTTTTCCACCAGGGTCCAGATGGCGGTGTGGGCCTTGTCCGCACGGCTGGTGAGCTGGTAGCGCCAGCCGCCGATCTCATGGTCCATGGCGCGGTTGAGCTCTCGCTTGGTGCGCTCGGCCTCGCTGAGTTTTTCGCGCAGCACGTCGAGCACTTGGTGCTGCAGGCGGTCCTCCCACTCGCGCTTGGCCTCCTCGGCGGCGGCTTTGAAGCGCTCAAGCTCATGCGTTTCGAGCTCCTGACGGCGGCGGTCGTAGGCCTCGTTGTCCTCGGCCTCGGGATCCAGGGCGTCGCTCAATTCGGCGTGGGTGATGGCCAGCTCGCGGCGCTGCTCATCACGCTGGCGGCGGGCCTCCTGGGCGCGGCCTTCCAGGTGATGGGAAAGGGTGGCGGCCATCTCGATGGACTTGCGCCAGGAGGTGGATTTTTTCCGCTCGGCGGCAATGAGGTCGTTGATCTCCTGCTCGGAGGTGCCGCGCAGCAGGGCATGCGAGGCCTGGCGGGAAACGCGGGTCTGCTGCTCCAGCAGCTCTTCCCGCACGATGCTTTCCTCCAGGCGGCTCTGCTCCACCTGAAAGGCAGTGATGGCGGCCTTGAGGCTGCCAATGCGCTCATGCACGCCCTCCAGCGTGGCGGACTGCACGCGGAGGTTTTCCATGGCCTGCACGTTGTCCGGCGTGGCGAGAAGATCCCAGGTGGCCTGAAGCTCGCCAAGGTTTTCACGCAGGCGGGGGAGACGATGCACTTCATCCGCGCCTTCGGGCACATTGAAGCGGTCGAGATGCCAGTCGGCTCCACGGTGCAGGAAGGCGCGCAGATCGTCGCAGTCGCGGCGCACTTCGGCGATCACGGCCTCGGTGTCGCGCAGCTCGCTTTCGCGCATGTCGCGCAGGCGGCGGAGGCCTTCCTCGCCCAGGGTCAGCTCGCGCTCAGGCATGAGGCGCAGGCGGCGTGGCGGGTCCTTCAGCCAGCCGTCGAGGGAGAGAGCACGTGGATGCTTGTCAAGCTGGGAGGATTTGTTTACGGCGATGATGTCTCCCAGCAACTGGTCCAGAACCTTGCCTGCCAGCTCATGCTTGGTCTCCAGCATCTCGCGCAGCGAGCCTTTCTCGACCGTGGCATTCACCTTGGCGGCCTCGTCAGGTTGAATGAGAGGCTCGTTAGGATTCGGCGTCACTTGGGCCTGGTCCCATGCGGCGCGGAAGTCTTCTGCGATAATGGCGCGGCGGTTGTGGCCGAGCACGGCCTCCAGCAGCGGCCACCATTTTTCGGCGACGGGTTTCACCTCGACCACACGGCCGAGGGAGACTGCCTTCTGACCACGGGCGAGCAGGGCATTGAGGATGGGAGACGGCGAGGCCTGCCCCTCGCGGAGCTGGGCCAGGTCCTTGTGCAGGGCGGCCTTGCGCAGCTCGTATTCGGCCAGACGTGCCTCCACGGGGCGGAGCTGCTCCTGGGCCTCATCCCGCAGGCGCATGTAGGCATGGGTGGTGTCGCGCGCGGCGGAGAGGGCGCGGGTCATGTCCTTGCTCTGCATGCCGGAGATGGCGGCGGAGGCGGCGTCGAGATCCTTCAGGCCGAGACGCGCGGCGTGCAACGTCCAGTCCTGCCAGCGGCGGACATGGGAATGGATGACCTCCCGCAGCGTGGTGGCGGCGGCGTCCAGGCGGGCGATCTCCTTTTCCAGGTTGCGGCGCTGGCGATCGTTTTCCTCCAGCTTCAGGGCTTTGTCACCGAGGGAAGCACGGGCAGCTTCGACAGCATCGCGCAAGCGTTCGCGCTCCTGCACAGCCATCTCATGGGCCTGCTGGTTGTCGGTGTGCTCGGCGCGGCGTTCCTCCAGCGCGCTGCGGCTGCGCTCCAGGTTTTCCAGCGCCTCTTCGTGTTTCAAAGCATCGCTGAGATGCGTGTAAAGGGCGGAATCGCGCTTCGCATTCACCCACGATTGGTGATGCGTGGAGACGCGGGTGAGGCGTTCCAGCTGATCGTGCATTTTCTCCAGCCGCTCCTGCGCGCGGCGGTGGGCGTCCACACTGGCCTTCACGGCGCGAACGTCCGGCATCCCGGGCTCGAGCAGGAACTCGCGCACGAATTTTTCAAAGTTGCTCTCCGGCTCGAAGGCCATGGCGCGGGGCAACGTCTTCCCCATCTGCTCGAAGTCGAAGCCGAGGTGGGAACGCATGGCCATCTCCTCCAGGTAGGCCTTCTGGCGGTCCCAGACGTCGCCATCCAGCTCGCGCCGGACGCGGGTGCGGAATTCATCCTCGGGGAGGAACTGCATGGCCTCCGGACCTGCTTCCGAGTTCAAAAAGTCCTGCCAGGCCAGACGGCGGCCGGTGCGGAACCAGATGGAGGAAGGCTTGGCCGTGGGGCTTTCGTATTCGATGCGCGCGCCCCAGGTCTCGCGGCGTGGCTCGGTCTCGCCCGGCTGCAGGGGCCAGGTGAACTCCAGGCCTGCCAACGTGACGCTGCTGGGGCGGAGGTAACGTTCGTTGCCATCGCGGCCCACGGTGTTCGTGTCGCCCAGGCAGTAGCCACGCAGGGAGCGGCCGCTGCCAGCACCGGCGGCGGCCTTGTTGAAGCGGCTCTGCTGCTCGCCCAGCATGACGAACTGAATGAGGTCCAGCAGGGCGCTTTTGCCGCTGCCATTGGCGCCGGTGATGAGGGACAGACCGGCCACGTCGATGAACTGGCGGTAGCCATACCAGTTCACGGCCAGAATGCGGCTGAGGGTGACACGTTTAGGGTCCGGTCTGCCGGTCACTGCGAGGGACGCGGATTCAGCACCGATGGTGTCCGCCACAGTCTCGATGGTGGTCGCTTCAACGCCTACCGCCTCAGCGGTAGCATCGGTGTGTTTGGCCTTGGTTTTTCCCGTCGTGCTCGTCTTGCTCATGCCACGGCCTCCTCTTCCACGGGTTCATCTGTTTTCGTCGGCTGATAGGCATCCACCCGGGACTGCCACGCAGCGATGTCATCGAAGGGAATCACACGCGCCAAGCTGGGCAGAATTTCAATTTGGAGTTCCCCAGCCTGGGTCATTCCTTCCGGCTTCAACGTGCGGATGAGGCGGTGCCTGCGCAGGCGCACAAGGCAGTCTTCGATCTGCGATTTTTCCGGCGTGGCGATCTGTTCAAAATACACCTTCAACGCGGCCCAGAGCTGGTCCATGGTGACGATGACCGCCTCCTGGCTGCCTGTGCTGACCTCGTCATCGTAAAGCCGCCACAGCGCCAGCAGCACCAGAGACTCGTCTTTGTCGAAGCGTCCAAGCAGCAGGCAGGACTCCGTGCGCGGACGCGCCTGCAGCATCGAGCGCTCCTCATCCACAATGAGCTCCAGCGCGAGGGGGGCCAGGTAGTCCTCCACATGTGCGCGGTAGTGGTCCCGCGCCAGCAGGTAAAGCTCCCGCCCGCTGCCCTCATCCCCCAGCAACACGCCACGCCCAAGCAGCTCCGCCAGCACCTCCCGAAGGGCAGCGCGGTCAGAGTCGGGCACGTCACTCCAAAAGGAGCGCGGCCATAGGGGGTCGGTGGTGGTTCCGGACATGGGGGCTAGGATGATGCAGCGATTGGGAGACTGCTCAAGCCATTGGTTCGAGGCCTGAACGAATCTCTTGCAATAGTGCTAGTTTTCCATGCTGCCCGCACCAGTGCTCGATGTACTCCCAATCAAGATTCGGCGACTGAACATCGATCACGTTCTCAGCATCAATTCGATCCTGCGGACGTCCCCAACGAATTTTCTGGATGATCACATCCTCAGCAGTGGGCATGGTCACATGGTGCTGCAAGATGGAATTGAACACCGTTCGCCGCCGTGCCCACTGGCTGAGATGGTGTGGGTCGTTGCTTTTCAGAAAGAACTCCACCTTGAAGGCAGAGCGCCTGGCCTTGAGGATGTAGCGACGCGTCCAAGTGGACGTCTCCAGATACTGCTGTGGATCGAGTACAAACTGAGGCTCCAAGCGAACCATCAGCCGACTGAAGGACGGCTCCTCCAGCTCAACGACAAAATCCACATCCTTCGTTGACCGTGGTATGCCATAGACCATCGAAGCAAACGACCCTGCAAGCATGTGCGGAACCTGCTCTGCCTCCAATGTCTCAACGATGGCGATGACCAGCTCCTTTTCCATCAGTTGCAAGCCGGTGCGACGATAAACAATCCACGCTCCTCACGGCGACGCTGCCGGTCCAGTCTGTCGGACAGAATCTGACGCGCCTCATCATCCGTGATGCCGGGGGCCTGCTGCCTGACTCCTTCCAGCATCCACTCAAAAGCGGCATCGATTTGATCCAGGGTCGCCACAAGACGTTCCTCCTCGCTCATGGAGCGCGCGCGCATCACCTTTTCGCGGCGGATGGACCGCTGCAGATCGATGGTTGCGGAGTTTGGATCGTTCATGACACGACGAAAGTAGCCTCCATGAACATCCCTGCCAAGTCTGGAATGATTCCGCTCAGCTCTCCCGCTGGATCGAAAACCGCTCGATGCGGTGCCCGGCGAGCTTGTCGTGCTCGATGACGTGGGGTTCCAGGCCGTGGCGGCGGCGGGCACCGTCCACGCTCCAGCGAACGCGTTTGCCGGAGAGGGCCGGAGCGTGCTCGTAGGCGACCACGGCGAGAAGGTCCAGGAGGTCGTCGGCGGTTTCCAATTCAATTTCCTCGGTGCCAGTGCTGGCGCCTTTGGAGGGCAGCAGCTTGGCCACCAGACGGGCGGCGCGCTGGGGGGTGAGGGCCAGGCGCTGGCGCTCCTTCCACGCGGCGAGCACGTCGTCCTCGCTCTGGCGGTTGGTGCCGCTTTGGCCGAAGGTGAGGTCCACCGGCATCTTGCTGCGGCGGGGGCGGTAGAGGGACTCGGTGCCGAAGTAGAAACGCGTCTCCACACAGCGTGGGGTGAAGTCCGGCTCGCCGCCGCTAAAATCGGAGAAGCGACGGCCCGCGTAGGCGGCGTTTATGGCATCGCAGTAGGCCTTCACCAGCTCCGGACGGCGGCCACGCAGCTCTGTCTGGTAGCGATAACGCTGCTGGGAAAGACGGTTGAAGGCGGCCATGCGCAGGTCGATGGCCTCGGCTCGGCGTTTGAGGCCGCCGAGATCCCGTTCCAGGCGGGTGAGCATCATCACCGCGTTGTCCTGGGCGTCGAGATCGTTGTAGCCGTAGTGCTCGCGCAGGCCCTGGGCCAGGCGCTCGCGCATGAGCGGGTCGTCATGGCGGTCGGAAACACTGGCGCGTGCGGCCTCGATGCGGGTGAGCAGTCCGCCGCGGCGCAGCGCGTCATAGCAGACCATGTGCTGGCCCTGGCCGAACTCCTGGTAGAGCAGGCTGAGGGTGTCCGCGGCCGTGGCGGTCTGGCGCTGCCGATGCTCAAAGCTGGTGACGATTTTTTCCACCGCATGGAGCTGCTCAATGGCACGCTGCAAACGGTGTGACAGGTCTGTGATGACGGAACGCAGATCCTCGCCAGAGCGCACCTGGGGATCGAGCACATTGCGCTCCTCCAGCGTCTGGCACAGGCCGCGCAGGGTGTCGGCGAAAGTTTTGAGTTCTGCCACGCGGTCCTCGGCCAGATCCCGCAGCATGCTCAGCAGCGGGCGCAGGCCGGGGGCGATGACGGCCCAGCGCTCATGCAGTCCCAGCGTCTGGTCCTCGATCCACCCGGCGGCGATGAGGCGGTTGAAAAACTGGCCCGCACGCTGGCGCGAATCCCGCAGGGCCGCGCCTTCATCCTCGTCCAACAGGGACAGCGGGTGGCGTGCGATCACCTCCTTGATGATTTCCGTCGTCTCCCGCTGGGTGAGACGGCCCGATTCTCCTGCCTCCTCCACAAGCCGGTCCGCGCAGTCCACATAGACCGGGGCGGAGGGGCGGGCGAGCGGGCGGAAGAAATCCGCCGAAACGCTGCGGGAAAGACGGGAACTGAGGAACTCGGAGGACATGCGAGGTTGGGACCGCGCATGATGGGGAGGGTTTGCGGGGTGGCAACCTTTACGCGGACATGGCCGCGCCATGGAATCGTCCTCATGCTCCTACTCGTCCTCGACCACAGCGCGTCGAAAGAAAAGTGGCGGGCATGAGCTGGCCTCGGCCCATTGAGCACGAGGCTTGGATTGGAGTTGCAGGATCGAGGACGAGTAGGAGCACAAGAACGAGGACGATTTTGCCCCCTGCCCCCTTCATTCCCGCCCCCGGCATGGACGATCCCGCCCTGCTTCCCCGGCTGCGCAAGACGCCTCAGGCCCAGGGCGTTGGGTGGGTTCGCCTGTTTTTGTTTTGTCGCCCCCAACCAGACCAGAACCGAACTGTCTCACACCACCATGACGACGCGTTTCCTCACCACCGCCTTGTGCCTTTCCACCGCCGCTGCTGCGTTTGCGCAGGCGCCGAAGAAAGAGGAGGGCATTGACCCGAACAAGCCGGTCTCGTTTTACAAGCACATCCGCCCCATCTTCCAGGCACAATGCAACGGCTGCCACCAGCCTGCCAAGAAGAAGGGCGACTACATCATGACGGACTTCGCCGCGCTGCTGAAGGGCGGCGAGGAAGGCTCCGCCGTGGTGCCGGGCAAGGCGGCCGAGTCGAATCTGCTCAAGCTCATCAAGCCGGATGACAAGGGCAAGGCGGAGATGCCGCAGAAAGCAGACCCGCTGCATGCCACTCAAATCGCGCTGATCGAGCGCTGGATCAATGAGGGAGCGAAGGATGACACGCCGGCCTCGGCCAAGGCGCAGTATGACATGGCACATCCGCCGGTGTATGTGACGGCACCTGCGGTGACATCGGTGGAATTTTCCCCGGACGGCACGCAGATCGCGGTGGCGGGCTACCATGAGGTGCTGGTGCACAAGGCGGACGGCAGCGGCATCGTGGCGCGTCTCGTCGGTTTGGCGGAGCGCATCCAGAAGCTGGCGTGGTCGCCGGACGGCAAGAAGATCGCCATCACCGGCGGCAGTCCCGCGCGCATGGGCGAAATTCAAATCTGGGACGTGGCGGACAAGAAACTGGAGCTGTCCAAGTCGCTGACATTTGACACACTGTATGGCGCGAGCTGGTCGCCCGACGGCAAGCAACTGGCCTTTGGCTGCGGGGACAATGCAGTGCGCGCCATCGACACGACCACGGGCAAGGAAACACTCTTCATGGGCGGCCATAGCGACTGGGCGCTGGACACGGTGTGGGGCGTGGATGGCAAGCATGTCGTCTCCTGCGGCCGAGACATGAGCGTGAAGCTGACCGAGGTGGCCACGCAGCGGTTTGTGGACAACGTGACCTCCATCACCCCCGGCGCGCTGAAGGGCGGCGTGCAGGTGCTGGCGCGGCATCCGCAGCGCAACGAGGTGCTCATCGGCGGCACGGACGGCGTGCCTGCGATCTACCGCATGGAGCGCATCACGAAGCGCGTCATTGGCGACAACGCGAATCTCATCCGCAAATTCCCCGGCATGGAGGGCCGCATCTTTGGGGTGGACTTCGCGCCAGACGGCAAGCGCATCGCCGCAGGCGCATCCTTTGAAGGCAGCGGCGCGGTGAACATCTACGCCAGCGACTATGACAGCACCCTGCCGGAGCCAGTAAAGAAGATCGTGGAAACGGTGAACGGCAAAGGACCGGAACTCGACGAGTGGGTGACCAAGGATGTGAAGCAGCTCAGCTCCACGCCCATTCCATGCGGCATCTTCACCGTGAGCTTCAGCCCGGATGGCAAGACCGTGGCCGCAGCAGGCCAGGACGGGCAGATCCGCCTGATCGACGCCGCCACCGGAACCATCGCCAAGGAGTTCACCTCCGTGCCGTTGGTGAAGGAGAAGGTGCTGGCCGCCAGCGATGTGATCGCGGATGACACCGTGCGCGTGGACGTGCAAAACGACGACAAGGTGGAGACCCTGCACACCGGCCCCACGGTGGCGTCCATCGAGGTGGAGCCTGCGAACATCAAGATCGCCAAGCCCACGGAATACGCGCAGATCCTGATCACCGCGAAAATGAGCGACGGCACGCGCGCCGATGTGACCCGCATGGCGAAAATTGCCGCCGCCGGCGCCAATGTGGTGAAGGTTGACCCGCGCGGCATGATCCGCCCGGACAAGGACGGCGCGACGATGCTGAACATCAGCTTCATGGGCCGCACAGCCAGCGTGCCTGCAAACGTGAGCGGCATGAACACGGCGCTGAAGCCGGACTATGTGCGCGACATCATGCCGATCACCTCCAAGCTGGGCTGCAACCAGGGCACCTGCCACGGTGCGAAGGAGGGCAAGGCGGGCTTCAAGCTTTCCCTGCGCGGCTACGACCCCATCTATGACGTGCTGGCTTATGCGGATGAACTCGGCAGCCGCCGTGCGAATGTGGCTTCTCCTGAGCACTCTCTCATGCTGCTGAAGGCCAGCGGCTCCGTGCCGCATGAAGGCGGGCAGCTCACCGTGCCGGGGGAGCTTTACTATGAGTCTCTGAAGGCCTGGATCAGCCAGGGTGCCAAGGTGGACCTCAAGACACCGAAGGTGACGAGCATTGAGGTCAGCCCGAAGAACCCGGTCATGGAAAAAATCGGCAGCCGCCAGCAGATGCGCGTCATCGCCCGCTATGCGGACGGTTATGTGAAGGACGTCACCGCCGAGGCCTTCCTGGAAAGCGGCAATGGCGATGTCATCGAGACCGACAAAAAAGGGCTCGCGACCAGCCTCCGCCGTGGCGAGGCCCCCATCCTGGCCCGCTTTGAAGGCGCGTATGCCGCCACCACCATCACCGTGATGGGCGACCGCACCGGCTATGCCTGGAAGGAGCCGGAGAAGTGGAACAAGATCGACGAACTGGTGGCGCAGAAGTGGCAGCGCATGAAGATCGAACCAAGCGGCGTGTGCAGCGACGATGTCTTCCTGCGCCGCATCCACCTGGACCTTACCGGCCTGCCGCCGAAAGCTGAAGAAGTGACCGCCTTCCTGAATGACAAGCGCGACACGCGCACGAAGCGCGGCGAGGTGATCGACAAGCTGATCGGCAACCCCGACTTTGTGGAGCACTGGGCCAACAAGTGGTCCGACATGTTGCAGGTGAACTCCAAGTTCCTGGGCAATGAGGGGGCCACCGCCCTGCGCACCTGGATCCGCCAGCAGGTGGCGGACAACACGCCGTATGACCGCATGGCGTACCGCATCATCACCGCCACGGGATCCAACAAGGACAACCCTGCCGCCGCCTACTACAAGACTGTGCGCACGCCGGAAGACCTGGTGGAGAACACCACGCACCTGTTCCTGGCCACGCGCTTCAACTGCAACAAGTGCCACGACCATCCCTTCGAGAAATGGACGATGGACCAGTATTACGAGACTGCCTCCTACTTTGCCCAGATCGACATGAAGGCGGACCCGAACGCCAAGGGCGCCACCATTGGCGGCAGCGCGGTGGAAGGCGCCAAGCCGCTGTATGAGATCGTGGGCGACAAAAAGGAGGGCGACGCCATCCACCTCCGCACCAACAAGCCCGTGGCCCCCATGGTGCCCTATGACACCGAGCTGATCAGCAAGACCGCCACCAGCCGCCGGGAGCAGTTTGCCACCTGGATGACCAGCCCGGACAACGACTACTTCGCCATGAGCTATGCCAACCGCATCTGGGGCTACCTTACCGGCACCGGCGTCATCGAGCCGCTGGATGACATCCGCGCGGGCAATCCGCCCAGCAATCCTGAGCTGCTGCAATACCTGACGAACGAGCTCGTCCAGAGCGGCTTCAATGTGCGCCACCTGATGAAAATCATCGCCAACAGCCGCACCTACCAACTGGCGCTGGACACGAACAAGTGGAACGAGGACGACAAGGTGAACTACAGCCATGCCAAGGCCCGACGCCTGCCGGCCGAGGTGCTGTTTGACTCTGTCTTCGCCGTGACCGGCAGCATGCCAAACATCCCCGGCGTGCCGAAGGGCACCCGCGCCGCCGCGCTGGCCGACGCGCAGGTCAAGCTGCAGGACGGCTTCCTCACGAACTTCGGCCGCCCCGCGCGTGAGTCCGTGTGCGAGTGCGAGCGCAGCAACGAGGTGAACCTCGGCCCCGTGATGGCCTTGATGAGCGGCCCAACCGTGGGCGACGCCATCAGCGATGCCGGCAACGCGCTGGCCAAGCTGACGAGTGAGATCAAGGACGACCGCCAGCTGGTGGACGCCATCTTTGTGCGCGTGCTGAACCGCCACGCCACGGACAAGGAAATCTCCGTCGCGCTAGAAAACATGCAGGGACTGGATGCCGAGAACAAGGCCCTGGCCGCCGCGCATCAAGCCAAGGAGGTGGAGCAGAAGCCCGCCATCGACAAGGCCGAACAAGACCGTCTGGCCGCCATCGATGCCGCCAAAAAAGAGCTGGAGGCCCACAAGGTGAAGATGGCCCCCGAGGTGGCCAAGCAGGAAGCCGCACGCAAGGCCGCCATCACCAAGGCCGAAGCCGCCGCGAAAGCCGTTTATGAGAAGGCCCCCGAGCAGCAGCCACGCTGGGAGAGCTACCTGGACCTGACCACCGAATGGCATCTGCTGGATGTCCAGGTGGGCCGCGCCGCAGGTGTGGAGAAGCTGGAAGTCTTGCCGGACGGCAGTGTCTTTGCCACCGCGCTGCCGGAAGGCCGCCAGACCAATGGCAACTACCAGCTCCGCGGCAAGACCACGCTGACCAACATCACCGCGATCAAGCTGGAAGTCCTGCCGGACGACCGCCTGCCCAACAACGGCCCCGGCCTCGCGCCTGACGGGAACTTTGTGCTGAGCGAGATCACCGTCCGCACCGACCCGATCAACGCCAAGATGGCGAAACGTGGCGGCGAAGAGCAGGCGCTGAAAAACCCAAAAGCCGACTTCGAGCAAAAGAACTTTGCCGTGGCCGAGGCGCTCAAAAAGGGCAACCGCGACAGAGGCTGGGCCGTCAGCCCTGAAGGCGGCTTCCGCCATGAGGCCACCTTTGAGTTTGCCAAGCCCGTCTCGTACGATGGCGGCGTGCAGTTGGCCATCCAGATGAGCCAGCCCTTCCAGAACGGGAAATACAACCTGGGCCGCTTCCGCATCTGGGTCACCACCAGCCCCGTGGTCCGCTTCGGCGTGCCAAAGGCCGTGGCCGATGCCGTGCGCTCCATGAAGCGCACGCCGGAGCAGAACGCCGTGCTGACCCAGCATTTCCTCAATCAGTTCCGTGACTACCAGAGCCAGAAGAAGGTCCTGGCCAACGCCAAGAAACCGCTGGCCGTGGACCCACAGCTTGTGGCCCTGGAAACGAAGCACACGGAGAGCCAGAAGCCCATCCAGCTCGACATCAAGCTCATCCAGCTCCGCCGCGACAGCGATCTCAGCGCCAAGCAGCTCACCAACAAGCGCCTCACCGCCGCGCAGGATCTCGCCTGGGCGCTGATCAATTCCCCCGCGTTCTTGTTTAACCACTAAGGCTGCCAAGTTGTGGCGCGGAATGCGCTTCGCGGCCACGCAGGTGATTCCGCGTGGAGGCCTCCGCGACATATTCCGCATTGCCACCTCGGCGCCACTCCCCATCTTCCTGGCATGCATCCACCCGCTGAGCCGAAGTTTGAGGATGACGCCAGCGGCGAAGCCTGGTTTCAGAAAGGCGTGACCCTGCTGCACGGCCGGAATCGGGAGCGCGCGGAAGACGAGCTGCTGCGCAGAGCCATGGCCCGCTCCATCCTGCAAGAATGGCAGGCCTGGCTGGCCTTCATGATCGGCGTGCTGGCCCTTTTCCAGGCCCACCACGCCGCAAGCTCACTGATTGTGGGCCCTCACCGCCTTCGGCAGCATCATCACTCTGATCGGTGCCATCGACAGAGTAGCAGCCAGGCGCGCCCGCGCCCTGCTGCGCTGGATCGAGCATGAGCGTGCGGTGGAACGAGAAAAGAACCCCAAGACTGACGCGTAGTGCGAAGCGGCGTGGCGTGGCATTGGCTCTCCGGGCAGCATCTTGCGTGCGATGATGCATCGTAGTCTGCCTCTGGGCCGCTTCGACGAGGCCGGACCGACCTGAGAGTGGTTGAAATAATTTGCGGCATTCCATGCGCTGTTCAGCGGCGTAGTCTTCATATCAGTGATGGGCCGATTGTGCCCGCTCCGGCGGCATCTCGGACGCTGCATCACTTTCATCTCGACGAACAAGACCTGGACGAATCCCAACCCACCACCTTCCTCATGAGCACCGAACGCGTTGTCATTGTGGGCGCCAGCCCGAAGCCAGATCGCTACGCCCACAAGGCCCAGCTCGCCCTGGTGCGGCATGGGCATGTGGTTGTGCCCGTGAACCCCACCCTCTCCACGACGGAGATCGAGGGCGTTCCCGTCGTCCATGATTTGGGCGCAGTCACCGGCGCGGTGGACACCGTCACCATGTACGTCGGAGAGAAGATTTCCGCCGGCATGAGGGACAAGCTTGTGGCGCTGAAACCACGCCGCGTCATTTTTAATCCCGGCGCGGAGAACACCCTCCTGGCGGCAGAGCTGGAGAAAGCAGGCATCAGGTGCGAGGACGCCTGCACCTTGGTGCTTCTTGGCACCGGCCAGTTTTGAACATCGGGAAGCTGGCGCGGGTCAAACCTGCCAAATCCCATGCTTGAAAGCCAGAAAAGCCAGATCCGCGAGCGCAATCGTCTGCGCGCCGAAGGCATGACCGAGGAGGAAATCCGTGTCTGGCAGGCAGACCAGGGTCCGTCTTTCCGCCCTGCTTTTCAAAATGGCAAGCGCAGGCCCCCGGCAGAGGGTGAGGAGCCGCACATCCTCCCGGGGCCGCTGGCATTCCGCCGCCCAGGATGAACCAGCGCAGTTGCCCTGCACGCGTGACCTGCTAGCATCGCGGCCTACCCCGCATGCCCGCGAACCGATTCTACTCCTCCTTCGACATTGCCAAGTTCGACCCGCGCCCGCCGCAGGACGGGGAGTACCGCAATCCGTTTCAGATCGACCGCGACCGCATCATCCACAGCAGCGCCTTCCGCCGCCTGCAAAGCAAGACGCAGGTGTTCCTCTCCGGCGAGTATGACTTCTACCGCACGCGGCTGACGCACAGCATCGAGGTGGCGCAGATCGGCCGCAGCATCTGCGCCTGGCTGACGCAGCAAAGCGACATCCTGGGAGACGACTGCTTCATCGACTCTGACCTGGTGGAAAGCATCTGCCTCAGCCATGACCTGGGACATCCGCCCTTCGGCCATGCCGGCGAGCGCACGCTGCACCGCGTCATGCAGCCGTATGGGGGTTTTGAGGGGAATGCGCAGACGCTGCGCATTCTGACGCAGACTCTTTTCAGCGAGGGCCGCGTGGGCATGAACCCCACGCGGTCCCTGCTGGATGGCGTGTTGAAATACAAGACGCTGCGCGTGGAGACGCCCAACGCCAAAAATCACTACCTCTACGACGACCAGGAGAAGTGGCTGGATTTCACCATGGGCGGCCAGGCCTTCCCGCTGGAGCTCACGCCGGGCGATGTGCGCAATGGATTCCGCAGCATTGAATGCCAGGTGATGGACTGGGCGGATGACACAGCCTACTCGCTCAACGACCTCGCGGACGGCATCCACGCCGGATTCATCACCCCCAGCAGGGTGGAACGCTGGGCGGCGGAGCAGGAAGCCTTGAGCGATGAGGACAAGGCCGACATCGAGTTTCTCTGCAAGGCCATTCGCGACGGGCGGGTGGAGGGCCGCCTGAACCGGCTCATTGGTGAATGCATCCGCGCCACCAAGCTGGTGCCGACGGCCAATTTTCTGAGCCAGAGCACCCTGCGGCACCAGTTTGTGCTGGAGATCGCCCCCGCCCAGCGGCGCAGGGCAGATCTGCATAAAAAGATCTCTCTGGATCTCGTCTTCCTCAGCCCCCAGCTCCAGCAGCTCGACCACAAGGCGGACTTCATCCTTACCCGCCTGTTTGAGGTGCTGCGCGACCGCTACATCGAATCTGAAAAACAGAAGGGACTGCATTTGCTGCCAGCGTCCCTTGAAAAAGAAATTCAGAAGGCCGTGGACGCCGCTCACCGCGCCCGCCTGGTGTGCGATTGGATTGCAAACATGACGGACCACTTTGCTTTCCGCACCTACCGTCGTCTCTTTGACGCGGACTTTGGTTCGATAACGGATTTTGTGTGAACATCCGCGTCTGCAAATTGCATGCGCCTGCGAATGAAGTTTCCGCCGTTTCATTCGTCAGAAACCATGATGCAGAGGCTTTGCATGTTGTTGCTGTTTTTGATGAGCGCCCCGCTTGTCCGGGCTGAGCAATGTCTGGTCATCGGGGACAGCCTGACGAAGGAGTATGAGGCCGAGTTCAAGGGGCTCTTTCCCAGAAATCCGGCCTCCTGGCAGGCGCGAAACTGGATCGAGATCCTGCACCAGCGCCGGACTGACTGGTTCGACACCGGGACTTGGAGCGCCTACTGGGATGCCCGCGCCACAGGCCATCGGTACAACTGGGCGCTGCCCGGGGCCACCACTGCGGAGATTCGCAACATTCTGTGGAACGGCTGGTGGACGGGCACTTTTGAGGACCAGATCCGCAACGAGGTGGAGCGCGTGGTCATCTTTGCCGGTGGCAATGATGCCGACAGCTACTATGCCGACCTTTACAATGGCCTGGTGGGGCCGGAGGTGACGCACACCACCCTGACCAACATTCAGTGGATGGTGGACCGGATACAGACCGTCCGCGCCGCCATTCCCATCGTGCTGGTCAGCGTGCCGCATGTGGGCTGCACGCCCCAGGTCCAGCAGGGCTACCCCACCGATCCGGTGAAGACCGCGCGTGTCACCGCGGCCATGGACCAGCTGAACGCCAGTCTGGCAGCCTTCGCACAGTCCCGGGGCATCGGCTTTGTGCCGGGCGCGTATGAGTTCACCAAGAAGATCATCACGCAGCCGTTCCGCATCCGCGGCATTGAGTTTTATCGGCAGGCAGACCCGGACTCCCGCACGCGCTATGCCTTCAGTGGCGACGGCTTCCACCCCAACACCTGCGCACATGCCGTGATCGCGCAGATGGTGGTGGATGAGTTCAACCGCGCCTATCCTGCCACAGCCATCGCTCCGCTGGACGATTATTACATCGTCACCACGGTGCTGGGCCTGGATCCCAACATACCGTATGCCGAGTGGATGGCGGCCAATGGGCAGTCCGGGGCGTTTGAGCAGGACTCGGATGGTGATGGCGTGCCCAATGGCATGGAGTTCGCCCTGAACCAGTCCACCCTGCCGCTGCCCGCCTATCAAGGCGGCTCACTCAGCCTGACCTATCTGCCGAACCCGGTCTTTTTGGAATGGGGCACGCTGAAAGCCCAGGCCTCACCGAATCTGGTCAACTGGACAGACATACCCGTGGAGCACACCGTGACCCATCCAGACGGGTCGGTCACGGCGAACGCCGCGTTCACCGGAAGCGGCTTTGTGCGCCTGCAGGCGAGCCCGTGGCCCTGGTAAAAACAAAGGGAGGGAAACCTTGCACAAGGCTCCCTCCCAAAGGTTGTGTGATCGGCGCCCGTTGCGGCGCAGCAGGACTACTTTTGAAGCTGCGCGATACGGCGGCAGACTTCCTCCACATTGGCGCGGCTGTTGAAGGCGCTGATGCGGAAGTAGCCTTCACCAGCGCTGCCGAAGCCGCTGCCGGGCGTGATGACGACGTTGGCCTCGTTCAGCATCTTGTCGAACATCTGCCAGCTGGTGACACCCTGCGGGCAGCCGACCCAGACGTAGGGGGCGTTGACACCGCCGAAGACCTGGAGACCGGCCTTTTTGCAGGCGTCCACCAGCAAGGCGGCGTTGCCCATGTAGTGCTCGATGAGCTCCTTCACCTGCTGCTTGCCTTCAGGGGAGTACACGGCCTCCGCGCCGCGCTGCACGATGTAGCTGGTGCCATTGAACTTCGTGCTGTGGCGGCGGCTCCAGAGCGGGTGGATGGCCTGCTTCGTGCCGTCCTTCTTCCTGCCCATGAGGCCTTTCGGAATCACCACGATGCCGCAGCGCACGCCGGTGAAGCCGCCGTTCTTCGAGAAACTGCGGAACTCAATGGCGCAGTCACGCGCGCCTTCGATTTCGTAGATGGAGCGGGGCAGCTCGGGGTCGCGGATGAAGGCCTCGTAGGCGGCGTCGTAGAGCAGCGTGGTGCCGTTGGCCAGCGCATACTTCACCCAGGCCTCAAGCTGCGCGCGGGTGGCCACGGCGCCGGTCGGGTTGTTCGGGTAGCAAAGATAGGCCAGATCCACCGGCTCGTTCGGAATGTCCGGCACGAAGCCGTTGGATGGCGTGCACTTCAGGTAGTGCAGACCTGCGTAGGCACCGCTTTCATCTGCCTCGCCCGTGTTGCCAGCCATGACGTTGGTGTCCACATAGACAGGGTACACCGGGTCGGTGATGGCGATCTTGTTGCCCGCGCCGAAGATGTCCAGGATGTTGCCGGTGTCGCACTTGCTGCCGTCGGAGATGAAAATTTCATCCGCCTCAATCTGGATGCCGCGAGCCTTGAAGTCATTCTCGGCCACCGCATTCCGCAGGAAGTCGTAGCCCTGCTCCGGGCCGTAGCCGCGGAAGCTGGCGCGGTCGCCCATTTCATCCACCGCCTTGTGCATGGCATCACGCACTGCCTGGGGCAGGGCCTCGGTCACGTCGCCAATGCCGCAGCGGATGAGGCGCTTGGCGGCCTCTGGGTTGGCCTCGGTGAATGCCTTCACACGGCGGGCGATTTCAGGGAAGAGGTAACCGGCTTTGAGCTTGTTGTAGTTTTCGTTGATGTAGGCCATGGCGGGGAAAAACGGGTCCGCAGTGTGGCGAGTGGTCGGCGGGATGCAAGAGGCCGCTGCGGGACGGCAGGCGGGGCTTCCTGACACGAAAATGACAGAGGAATTACAAGAGGCTCTGAAGGCTTGAATAAAGCTTTACATCTCTTACCTTTGCGAAAACCTCTCATCCATTAGTCTCAAAGTAACAAATTTATGAGACTTCACGCGCCGTTTATAAGCCTTTCCTTAGGCACAGCCTTGATCATCAGCAGTTGCGTGTATGAGGAGCTGTCGCACAAGGCACCGAAGCCGGTGAACTGGCGCACGCGTGCGATCAGCTACGGCAAGCCGCAGCTTTGGAATGAGAAGCACCTCACCTGGCAGGTGGACCCGAAGACCCGGATTCCCGGTCATCTCGACCCGGCAAAGCTGCACCAAGCCGTGGATGAGAGCTTCAAGAGCTGGGAACCAGCGGGCATCTTCACCTTTTCCCCTGTTCAGGAAGGACAGACCGCCGACATTGTGATCAGCTTTGAGGCGCCCCCAGGAAAGACCTGGGAGAAAAAAACGGGCTGCATGGGCCAGGCTGCCTTCCCCTGGACAGCCAACCGCGGCCGCATCTATCTGGACCCGTCCCAGTGGTGGACGACAGAGTCCTTCTCTGTGTTCCGGGACCCGATCTCGAAATTTCTGCCGCATGAGATCGGCCACGTGCTGGGGCTGCAGCACTCCTACATGTCGAACGACCACACCATGTGTGTCCACGGCCCCTACAAGAAGCCGGGGGAGGAGTCTTTTGCCCGCCTGCGCCGGCTGTATGCGCCGAAGACCTCGGTTTTTCTGCCCGGGCAGTTCTTTGCACTGGAAAGCTCCCGCAAGGCCCCGCAGCCCCCTTTCAAGATGCCTCCAGTGGCCCTTGCCGCCTTGGAGGCGGAGTGATGTGACGCCACCCATCCTGCGTGCGGGGCATCAGGCGCGGCGGCGGCGCGTCAGGATGCCGGCCAGACCTAGAAGAAGCAGCAGGGCGCGACCGGGCTCCGGCACGACCACGATGACGCCGCTGGTGGTGAACTGGCTGACATCCCAGAAAAGGCCCGCGCCCAATGTGGGCAGGTTGAACTGGCTGGCATCATCCCCGCTGCCGTCACGGTAGTTGTCACCCACATTGAAGCCGGAGAAGTCCGCCGTCACCACGCCGCTCCAGTCCAGCAGGTTGAAGACCTGGCCAAGCTGGGCGGTGAAGCCGCTGCCTGTCACCTGAAGGTTGCCGGTCACCACCAAGCCATAGCCTGCGGCGTCGCCTGCCGTGTTGAAGGAAAGCAGGTCGTGGCTGCCAGCACCCACACCCAGGGACCTGGAGAGGTCATTGACATAGTCAAAGTAGCCGGCCGTGCCGACAGGATTGCCCCCGAAAGTGGGATCAATGCTGCCGTGGTTGCCGGGAGTGCCGATTCCCAGGAAGATGCCGCCCGCCAGGCTATGTATGCCCCCGCCAGCGGCTGGAGTGAAGTTCAACGTGCCAAAGGAATTCGCAGCAGTGCCATCACCCGCATGCAGGCTGGACCCGCTGACGGCGGTGAAGCTGCCGCCACGGACAACGCCAGTGCCGAACAGGGTGGCTCCACTCTGCACCGTGACATTGCCGGTGCCCGTCTGCCCTGCCCCGCCCTGGCCGACCTGGAAGAACCCGGCGCTGACATTGGTGGCGCCGGAGTAGGTGTTGGCCCCGGCCAGCACCCAGGTGCCCTGACTGTCAATTTTGGTGACGCCGCCACTGCCGGAGACAACGCCGCTGATAATGCCGGTGCCGGTGCCACGCATAAAGAGCGTGTGAGCACCGACATCGAAGCCTCCCGAAAGGGTGACCCGGTCAGCCGTGGCGGAAGCCCCGCTGGACCCCCCGGCAGAAATGGTGGCGCTGCCGGTGAGGTTGAAGTTGTTCGCGTGGGAGGTGGTGCCACCGCTGAAAATGAACGCGCTGGGGGTGCCGCTAACCCCGGTGACCCAGGTGTTCTGGTTGCCGCCCTGAATGGTCACATCCCCGCTGCCCAGCGCGCCGCTGGCCCTCACCGTGAAGAGATTCCATGAGCCGTTGGCACCGCTGTTGGAACTCCACTGTGTACCGCCAGAGTAGTCGTTTGCTGCGTTGATCAGGGTCAGACCACCCGCGCCTCCGGCAGGGTCATAAATAACCTTGCCCGTGCCAGAGACCTTGCCCGAGATCTCCGTGCCGAAGGTGGACGCCCGGAAGGTCAGGGTGAGCGCGTCAATCTGCACTGCAAGGCTGGAGGTCAAGGTCCCCTGGTGGTTCGTCTCAAACACAGGCTGCGTGGCACCATCTGCCACGAAACGCAGCGTGCCCGTGCCGGTGAAACTGCGAGCGGATGAGGTCCCAGGATTGTTGTCCCAGTCCAGGCGGTTCAGCGTCAACGTGGCCCCGCCGAGGGTCAGTGTGGGAAAGGTGGTGGTCCCGGAGGTGACCGAGGTACCGGTCAGGCGGCGAATGGTCTCATTCTGCCCGTTGAGGTTCCAGGTGCCGCCATTGAGCATGACGATGGCCCCATCGTCGATCTGGTCTGCCTGCATGTTTCTCAAGATCGCCCCTATGTTGACGCGGATGTCTTCCGTACCCGCCACGCCATCCCCGGCAATGGCATTGCCGCCGGTGGCGTTGTTCAGCTCCAGCGTGCCCGCGGCCACGGTGGTCAGGCCGGTGTAGGTGTTCGCCGCAGCCAGGCTCACCGTCCCCGCGCCGCTTTTGACAAAAGCACCGCTGCCCGTGATCGGATTGGCAATGGTGAGAACGGCCCCGGTGTCCGCGCCAAAACCGCCCCCATTGGCCCCCAGTGTGATGCCGCGGCCGGCGTCGTTGATGCTCAGGCTGGCCGTGGCAAACAGCGTGGCGCCCGCTCCATTGAGAGTCAGATGACCTGCGGCAAAAGCACCGGGGGCTGTGCCCAGGGCTGCCTCGTCACCGATGCGCAGCGTGCCGCCGGTGATGAAGGTGCCGCCCGTGTAGGTGTTGGCACGGCCCAATGTGGTGATACCGCCGCCGGACTGTGTGAGTGAGCCACCACCCGCGATCACCGTGTTGATGGTGACATTGCCCGAGCCGGTGACGACCACGCCATTGGTGCTCGTCACCGTCTGGCCTGCGACCGCAGCCAGGGTGTAATCATTGCCAGTGGTGTTGCTGAAGGTCACGGCATCCACGGTCACATCCGACTGCAGCGTGGGGTTGTAGTTGAGGGCTCCATCGCCAAAAACCACGGCATCCCCATTTTGGAAGACACTGTCCTTCACGTTGGACCAGTTGGCGGTGGTGCCTATGTCCCAGAATGCAGGATTCGCCCCGCCACCGACCCAGGTGTTGGTGACGTAGCCAAGATCGAGCGTGATGGCGTCGATGCCGTTGTCGGCAAAGCTGCCGACCCCGCGCGCGCTGGTGGTGGTGACGGTGCCAAGGGTGAATTTGCCCACATCGCCCACAAAGCCGCCGCTGCCGTAGGTGAGGACTTTGAAAGGCCCGAACACCGTGCCGGTGACGTTGATGGTGAAGCCGCCTGCATTTAGCGCGCTGACATTCAACCCACCAGCGCCGGTGGCCCCCAGGGCCGCCGCAGTGCCCGCGTCGATGTCGAGCGTGTGGGTGGGTCCGGCAAAAATGATGCTGCCAGCTGTGCTGCCCTCCCCGCCCAGATTCGCCCCCGCCGCCACAGTGATGGAGGAAAGGTTCGTGCCGCCCAGGACCAGACGTCCGGCGCTGACCGTGGTGGTGCCGATGTAGGTGTTGTTGCCCAGGAGTGTGAGCGTGCCAGCGCCGACCTTGGTGACGTTGTTGTTGAAAGCCCCCTGCAGCACGCCGGAAAAGACCGTGCTCTGGCCGTTGCCCCCCACGCTGAGATGGGACACGGCCAGATCCAAGTCGGCGCTGCCTTTGAGGCCGCCAAGGTTATAGGTGGTGCCCTCGCCCAGGGTGAGGTTGGCGCTCTGGGTTCCGGCGGGCCCGGTGTCCAGCGTGCTGTTTTGCAGCGCGTTCGCGTGGGCGAGCACGATCATGCCTTCCTCAATGCGCGTGTCGCCGGTGAGGCCGCTGTTCGCCGTGATCAGATTGAGGGTGCCTGCGCCCGTTTTAATGAGGCTGCCGCTGCCAGTGAGGCTTCCAGAGAAAACCGTGGTCTCATTGTTGGCGCCCACGCGCAGGGAGTTGGCCCCGAAATTCAAGCCGTTGTCACCCGAAAGGCCGCCGAGGTTGTAAGTGTTCGTGCCGGCGGCGGTGAAGCTGATGGTCCCGGCGGCGGCAGCGGCCAGCGTGCTGTTTTGCAGGGCGTCCACATGGCCCAGCTCCAGCGTGCCCGCATTGGAGAAAGTGGTCCCGGAGAAGGTGTTCGCCGCCGTGAGGGCCAGGACTCCCGCGCCAGAAACCGTAAGATTCCCCGGGCCGGAAATGACATTGGCCACTGTCAGCGTGGTGGAGCTGTTGACGGAAATGGTGCCGCCCGCAGGAGCCAGGGAAATGCCGCGGTTTGCATCATCAATGCTGAAAGTGGCGGTGGTGTTCAGCGTGCCACCCGCCAGGGTGAGCTGGTCCGCCGCAGGGCTGGCCGGACCGGTGCCCAGGTTTTGCTCGCTGGAGATCCGCACGATGCCGCCACCCACAATGGTGCGGCCGGTGTGCGTGTTGGTGCCTGCCAGCACGGTGATGCCTGCGCCGGAAGTCGTGACGCCCACAACGCCAGAGCCATTGTCGGCAATCGTCGAGTTGATCGTCAGCAGGTTGCTGGTGTGGTTGTTCGTGAGATACAACGTGCCGGCGGTGTTGTCCGCCCCACCGGCGGTGAGAGAGCCATCATCGACACTGGCGCCGATGGTGAACGCGTCGGCGTTGTTGGCCACCATGATGCCGCCCGCCGCTCCGAGGCGGAGCACATCCCCCGCGCCGGGGTCAAAGGTGACCGCCCCGCCCGTGGCAGCCTGCAACAAGGTATGGACATCCGTGGTGCCGGACGCGGCAGGCGCAAGGCTGTCACCGGTGCCACCGGTGACGATGCGCACATTGGCCCCCGCCGCACTGGCCAAAGTGCCGCCGAGGCGGCTCACATCCGTGTAGGTGGTGAGCGCGATGATGTTCCCCCCGGCGGAGTTGGTGCTGTTCACGGCCCAGTTGTTGCCCACCCGGGCCCAGCCACCCAGGATGCCGTTTGTGTTGGTGGTGTCTGTGGTGATGCCATGGGTGGCGCCCTGCGTGCCCGATGGCAGCGTGAAATTCACCGTGGCACCCGCGCCTGCGGTGATGCCGCCGAGGTGGAGCACCGTACCGTCAGACCCGCTGGCGGGCACGCTCACCGTCACGGCGGAGGCCCCTGCATTCAAGGAGAGGCCCGCAAAGGTCTGCGATGTGGTGAAACTGTTGGTCGTGGCCGTGATCGTGGTGGCCGATCCGGCAACTGTTGGCGCAACGCTAAGCACGAACTGGGTGCCGCTGACGACACTGGCAACATAGGCGCCGGCAGGAAAATCGGCATGCGAGACGAGCTGGCCCGGCGCGAGCCCCGCGGTGGACGCCACCGTGATCAGCGGCTGCCCCGCCCCCCAGCTGGCCCCTGTCAGGGAGGTGGTGGTGCCGTTGCTACGGCCCGTAAGCTGGAAGGTGCCTCCACCCAGGGTCAGTGGAGAAGAGGCCGGGAGGTAGTTTTCCACAGCACCCGCGCCGCTCTGCGCGCCAGTGGCGCGGCCAAAGTTCAGATTCACCGTGCCTCCGTTCACCGTGAGGCCGCCCGTGGTGGTGCTGAGGCCTGTCAGGGTGAAGGTGCCCGTGCCGACCTTGGTCACGGCCACAGCCCCAGTGAAACGGCCGTCGAAGGTTGTGTTGTTGTTGTTCAGACCCGTGGTCAGCGTGGCCGGCTGGGCACTGGTGATCTCACGATCATACAATCCATGCACGGAGTAGACTGCGGTGTTCACGGCGGCCACCGCCTGGTCAAAGCCATTCAGGTCCAGAATCCCGGCGTTGGCGCTGTAGGTGACACCGAAATTGATGACTGCCGTGCGGGAAAAAACGCCCGCCGCCCCCGCCTTCAATGTACCCGCATAGAGCTGATTGGTACCATAGGTGCTACCCAGCACGTTGAGGAAGATGGTCTTGTTGTTATGGTCCATGTACAATGTGCCGCCGCCGCCCAGAGAGAGCGGTTTCCCGCTGATCTCCGTCGTCGTGGCCGCCTGCACCACGAAGGAGGTGCCGGAGTTCCCATTGGTGGTGGAGACGCCCCCCGTCAGGAACAGCGTGCCGTTGCTCTGCCAGCGCACACCACTGCTGAGGCGGATCGCTCCGGACAGGGTGTTGGTGCCAATATTTTCCACCATCAGGCCTCCGTTGTACACGTTGGTGATGTCATCCAGCCAGATCGGCTCCGCCGTGGTGATCCCGCCCGAGAGCGAAAGGGAACCGCTGATGCCCACGCGTGTTCCGCCTGCGGTGGAGCCCAGGGCATTGTTGCTGGCCACCGACAATCTTCCACGCGAGATGGTGGTGACACCGGTGTAGGTGTTGCTGCCGGAGAGGGTGAGCGTGCCCTGCCCAGCCTTGGTCACTGCGGAGCCCGCCACCCCGTCCGCGATGATGCCGCTCACCGTGATGGCCCGCGCGGCGTTGCTGTCTCCATTGGCCAGCACCAGCTCGCGTCCTGCGCCGATCGTGACATTGCCACTGAGGGTCAGCGCGCCGGAGCCTGCGGTCAGAATGCCGTTCGCTGTGAAATTGCCTGCAATGGTGCCCGTGCCGCCCGTGTATCGCAGGGTGTTGAAAGAGGCCCCCGCCCCGACGGTTCCGCCGGCCGCGACATCGTAGTGCAGCAGGCCGGTGATGTCTGTGACGCCCGCAGCAGTGGCCGCCGCAGCACCGGCGGCGTAGCCCGCAAGATTGCCGCTGCCATCGACCATGGCATACCGCGCTCCTGTGCCGCTGCCGATGGTGGCCCAAGGCCCGATGATCCCTGTCGCATCATTGGAAATGGTGGAGGTGTTCACCACACCCGCGCCCTGCACATTGAGCGTGGCGCCCGTGCCGCGTGTGAACAAGCCGGTGTCAAGTGTCAGCGTGCTCCCGGTCCCGATGTTCCAAAGCTGGCCCACCGCCGTCCGGATGAACAGGCCCGAGCTGATGGTGAGGCTCTGCGTGGCTGCGCTCATGTCGATGCTGATGCCCGCCTGCCCGGCGCCCAAGGTCAGGGTATTGCCCGCGCCAATGGTGACCAGCCCGCCCGGGTTGGCAATACGGATGCCCTGCCAGGTGACATTGCCGCCCAGCACCGTGCTGTTCGCCCCGGTGACGGTATTGTTCCAAACCGCCATGTTGCTGAGATCCGGCACGCCTCCAGACCAGCTTCCGGCGACGTTCAGGTTCGTTGTGTTGTTTTGCTTGATGCGGTCGGCCGCCCAGGCAGGGGAGCCAGGGAACTGAAGGGCGATAAAACATGCGGCGGAGACAATCTTCTTTGGAAGGCTGCTGCGGAGGCTTTTTGTACACATCATGGGGGGTGCGAAGACTACGTCAGCCCTCGTTTGAAGCAATCACTGACTGCCCCTAAAGAAATCAGAGAGACCCGGACACGCCATCATGCCCTCCCGTAAGAAATCTGTTCCGCCAGCCGTCCTGTTTCCATGCGCCTGTTTTGCCCGGTTCTCTATGCACTGACCACGTCGGTACTCCTGTCCCACGCGCCAGCCACCGCCGCAGACGCCCTGCAGTTCCCCACCACACCGCCCACGGAGGCCCGGGACGCGGCCAAGGCCTTCCATGTGCTGGACAGCTTTCAGATGCAGCTCATTGCCGCAGAGCCGCTGGTGACTGATCCCGTGGCCATCACGTATGACGAGGACGGCCGCGCCTATGTGTGCGAAATGAACGACTATCCCTACACGGACAAGTCCACGCACAAGCCCAGCCAGGAAAACCCCACCGACCTCCCGCTGGGCAGGGTGCGCCTGCTGACCGACACGGATGGCGACGGCGTCTTCGACAAAGCCACGGTCTTCGCCGAAGGCCTCTCATGGCCCACCGGCGCGGCCTGCTGGAAGGGGGGCGTCTTCGTCACCGCCACGCCGGACGTGTGGTACCTGAAGGACACGAATGGCGATGGAGTGGCTGATGTGCGGCAGAAAGTCTTCACCGGCCTCAAGAAGCTGAATGTACAGGCGGTCATGAACAACCCCATCTGGGGCCTGGACCACCGCATCCATGTGGCAGGCGGCAGCAATGGCGGTGAAATCCAGCGCGCGCCTGGCAGCGAGGGCGTGATGCCGCTGCCAAAGGACTTCAAACCGCTGGCCATGAAGCGCCACGACTTCAGCTTTGACCCCAGCACCGGAGACGTCCGCCTGGAAAGCGGCGGCGCGCGCTTCGGCAACACCTTTGACGACTGGGGCAACCGCTTCCTGTGCAACATCCGCAACCCCTGCCAGCATGTCGTCCTGCCCTATCGCTATCTGGAGCGTAACCCGTATCTGGTCATCCCCAGCGCGCTCAACGACTGCGCCGAGGCGGGAGACCAGCTCCCCGTTTACCGCACCAGCCCGCCGGAGCCGTGGCGTGAGTTCCGCGCCAAACGCTGGGCGCAGGAAGGCAGCACGCTGCCCAAGAGCGAGCTTGTAGGGGCAGGCGTGGTCACCTCCAGCGCGGGCATCACAGTGTATCGCGGGGATGCCTATCCGCCGGAATATCGCGACTTCGCCTTTGTGGCGGATGTGGCGGGGAATCTCTTCTACCGCATGAAGCTGGTGCCCGACGGCCCCACCTTCAAAGCCGTGCAGGTGGATGGCGCCAAGAACTTCTGCACCAGCGACGACCTCTGGTGCCGCCCCGTGAACTTCGTCAACGCGCCCGATGGCTGTCTGCACGTCTGCGACATGTACCGCGAGGTCATCGAGCATCCGTGGAGCATTCCGGATGACATTCATGCCGTGGTGGATCTGCTGCGCGGACGGGACAAGGGGCGGCTGTATCGTCTGGCACCGGCATCTTTCAAACCACGCGCCACGCCCAAGCTGGGTGGCGCAAGTACGACGGAGCTGGTGGCATTGCTGGATCATCCCAACGCATGGCATCGGGAGACAGCGCAGCGGTTGCTGTTTGAACGGCAGGACAAGGACGCGGTGGAACCACTGAGGACAATGGCTGAAACCGCCACCCTTCCCCAGGGCAGGGTGCATGCGCTGAATGTCCTCAATGCGCAGGGTGCCTTGTCAGAGGAGATGATCAGCCATGCCTTGGCTGCCACGCATCCAGAAATTCGTCAGGCAGCGCTGGAGGCGGTGTCCACATGGAAGGAGGTTTCGCCCAAGCTGGATGATGCCCTGATCGCCCTTGCCGCAGACACTTCTCCGAGGGTTCGCATGTCGCTGGCGTTTCTGATGAGCGGCCCGGTGTCCCCCACACTCAAGGGACTGGAGCAGCTGGTTCTGGCGGGTGTGGATGACACCTGGCAGCGGCAGGCATTGCTGCTGCTGCCACCCGCCTCTTTTGGCGCAGCCTCCATGATGGTGCTGAAGCTGCCTGAAAGCCCCGCCAGGGCAGATTTTTTTCAGCAGGGGTTTTTCCTGGCCGGTAGCCACCGGGAGGCAGCGGAGGGAGAAGCTGACCGTCATCATCGGAAAGAGTTGGTCCATCTGCTTCTTGGGCACCTCAAGGACAATGCGGAAAGCCATCCAATGACTGTGGCGGCCGGCTTGATCGGCCTAGCTCAAGCACTCTCCAAGCAAGGTCTGGATTTGAAAGACTTCACCACGGATCAACCCGCGCTTAAAGCGTGGATTGCCAGCATGGCGCGGCAGGCCGCAGAAGAAATCATGGACGAAACGCGGCCGGTCGGAAAGCGTCAACGGGCCGCACGATTGCTGTCGTTGGAGCCTTTTGATGCTGCGAACGCCGCCATGCTGCACCTGCTGTCCCCCGCTGTGGCGCCAGAATTGCAGCAGACCGCCCTGGAAGTTCTCGGTGGCTACCGCGAACCGGCGGTGGCCGACAAAATCATTGGTGTTTGGCCATCGCTCACGCCTGCCTTGCGCGAGAAGACCGCCACGCTCCTGCTCGCCCGGACCGATCGCATCGCAAAGCTGCTGGATGCCATCGAATCCAGGAAGATCACCCCCGCCCAGCTGAGCGCTGCGGCCAAGGCAACACTCGGCAGGCAGAAAAATCCTGTGCTGGCCGGACGCATCGCCAAGCTCATCGGCGAAGGCAGCCCAACGAACCGCAGAGAAGTCATCGCCAAATATGACCCGGTCATGACGATGACTGGCGACGCAGCACGCGGGGCCCGGATCTATGAAACCGCCTGCATGGTCTGCCATCGCCACAAGGACCGTGGCAATGATGTGGGGCCAAACCTCGGCACAATCCAGGGATGGACGGCGGAACAGATCATCACCAATGTGTTTGACCCCAACCGCGAGGTGTCGCCAAATTTTGCGCTCTACATCGTGGAAACCAATGATGGACGGACACTCGCTGGACTGATCGCGGGCGAGACGGGGGGCAACCTGACGCTCAAGCGTGCGGATGGCGGGACAGACACCGTTTTGCGCAGCGAGATCAAGTCATTGACCAGCCCCGGCATCTCCCTGATGCCGGAAGGGCTGGAGGCCGCCATCAGCCCGCAGCAGATGGCGGACTTGATCGCCTATCTGAAGCAATAGGACACCATGCCAGCTCAGGAGGCCTGCGCTTTCTTTTTCTTGGACAGCACGGCAATAAGGCCGCCCACAGCACCTGCGATGGCACCGATAATCGCAGTGCGCCCAACCCCGTCGAACAGCCCTTTCTGGCCCGGCGGGCCTTGCAGCCTGGGATTCACCGCCTGAACTGCATCACGCCACGCGGTGACGGAGCGCTCTGCCCACTGACGATCCGCGGCAGAATTGAATGTCGCATTGGCATAGAGGAAAATGAGACGCCCATTGACCGGCACAAACATGCCGGCGACCACCCCCTTGGCCTTGGCCGATTCGCCGCCAACCTTGGCCGCGACATTCATGGCCATGGTGAATCCGAAACTGCCTGGAGCATCGTCAAAATAACCGAGCACTGCCACGTCGCTGACGCTGAGAGCCATGTCCGCCCCTGTCACGTCACGGTGCTTTTTCTCCGCCTCGACCATCTTTGCCTCCAGCTCCTTCTGAATGGTCTTCTGAAGCTCGTCCATCTCCGTCCTGGTCTGCTCCTTGACATCTTCAAACGTGCGTTCGCCCACCTCCATCGTTTCCAGTTTGCGCATCACCTGCGCATTGAAGGTGCGGCCCTCATCAGCGCTGTTGGCCTTGTCCGGATCAAAGCGCGCCAGGTAGCGGTTGGTGGCGCTGAGGAGCGCCTCCACCGCGCGATCCTCCTCGGCATTCAATCCATCCACACGTGCAAAACCAACGGGGGCCGGGATTTTGATCGGACGGCCGCCCACCAGCACCTGCTCGCGCGGGTCGGACACATGAGGCTCCACATTTTGGCCTGGGCAAGGCAGCAGACATGCAGAGAGGGATGCCAGCGAAAGAAGAAAGACACGCATGCGGCGAGCATTCGCAGCCAGGCGGGCAAATCAAGCCAGTATCCGCTTGATCACATCCCCATGCACATCCGTCAGGCGAAAGTCGCGGCCCGCGTAGCGGTAGGTCAGCTCCTCATGATTGATGCCCAGCAGGTGCAGGATGGTGGCGTGGAGATCGTGCACGCTGGCGGGGTTCTCCTGCGCGGCGAAACCGAACTCATCCGTGCTGCCATAGGTGGTGCCGCCTTTGATGCCGCCGCCCGCCATCCACACGCTGAAGCCGTAGTGGTTGTGGTCGCGCCCCAGCTTCGACTTTCCACCGCTGAGCTCCACCGTGGGCGTGCGGCCGAACTCGCCGCCCCAGATGACCAGTGTGTCCTCCAGCATGCCGCGCTGTTTAAGATCATGCAGCAGCGCCGCGATCGGCTGGTCGATGTCCTTGGCCAGCTTGCGGTGGTTCGCCTCAATGTTGTCGTGATTGTCCCATGGCTGCCCTGCCCCGTGCCAGAGCTGCACCATCCGCACGCCACGCTCCAGCAGGCGCCGCGCGATCAATGTCTGCCGGCCATGCACGCCTTCGCCATACAGATCGCGGATGTGTTGCGGCTCCCGGGTGACGTCGAAGGCATCCGCCGCCTCGATCTGCATGCGGAAGGCCAGCTCGAAGGATTGGATGCGCGCCTCCAGCCGAGGGTCGAAGCGCTGCCGCTGATGCTCGGCATTGATGCGGCGCATCAGCTCGAGCTGACGCATCTGCACCCGTGAGTCGGCATGTGGGCTGCGGATGTTCTCAATCAGCCGGTCCACGGCCTGATGCTGTGAATCCACATAAGTGCCTTGAAACGCCCCTGGCAGAAATGCCGACTGCCAGTTCTCGGCGCTCTTGATCGGCATGCCGCCAGGGCACATGGCGATGAAGCCCGGCAGGTTCTCATTGGCGCTGCCCAGGCCATACGTCAGCCATGCGCCCAGACTGGGCCGCGGCTGGATGGAGTCGCCGCAGTTCATCAGCATGAGGGACGGCTCATGGTTCGGAACCTGGGCCTGCATGGACCGGATCACCGTGATGTCATCGACATGCGCCGCCGTTTTCGCGAACAGCTCGCTCACCTCGATGCCGCTCTGCCCATGGCGCTGAAATTTGAAGGGCGAGGGAAACGCCGCGCCCGTCTTCCGCTCCGTGATGCGATGGCTCGGAATCGGCCTGCCCTCATAACGCGCCAGGGCCGGCTTGGGATCAAACGTGTCCACATGCGACGGCCCGCCGTTGAGGAAGAAGTGAATCACCCGCTTAGCCTTCGGCGCATAATGCGGCCTGGATGCCAGGCTCGCCGCCGCCTGCAGATCCGCCAGGCCAAGCATGCCCAGCCCCATGCCTGAGCGGCGGAGAAAATCACGGCGTGTGAGGGATGGCATCATCGCATGAAGGGATCGTCAGTTATACGAAGATTCATTCCACTCCTTTGCTTTTCACCCCCTACTCTAGGAGTTTCCGCTTGAGATCCTCTTTTGAAGGGAGGTAGAGCTTGTATTGTTTGGCGTGGATGTTGGTATCCTTGGGCAAGGTCAGCTCCACGATCGCGTCCTTCTTCCGTTTGCACAGGACAATGCCGATGGTCGGATTCTCATCGGGGAGCTTCATCTCCCGGTCATAGTGGTTCACATACATCTGCATCTGGCCTAGATCCTGATGTGTCAACTTGCCCAGCTTGAGGTCGATGAGCACTTAGCAGCGGAGGAGACGGTTGTAGAAGACCAGGTCCACGAAGAAATGGTCCTCATCGAAGGTGAAGCGCCGCTGCCGGGCCTCAAAGAGAAACCCTTTCCCAAGTTCAAGCAGGAAACTCTCGATCCGGTTGATGATGGCCGATTCAAGACCTGACTCCGAGTAACCCGCCTTTTCATCAAGCCCCAGGAACTCAAGCACATAAGGCTCCTTGAGAATATCCTCCGGCTTGGTGATGATTTGCCCTTCAGCAGCCAGCTTCTTCACCTCATTTTTCTTCCGGCTCAGCGCCAGCCGCTCATAGAGGCATGAGCCGACCTGTCGCTTCAATTCAGGAATGCTCCATCCTTCGGATGCGGCCTCGATCTCGTAGAAGCTGCGCTCATCTGTATCTTCGATGCCGAGGAGGGTCAGATAGTGTGTCCAGCTGAGCATAAATGGAGGCCGAGATTGCCCAATCGCCAACTGGGTTATTTGGACTGCTTCCGATTGCCCAATGGGTGATTAGGCAATTTGACAGCGCTCCCGATAGGCCAAGAAGAAGCGCCTCATGTATTCAAGATTTGCCTTCGAGAACCCTCTGCCAAACTCCTCTGCCAGCCGCGCCGACAATTCCTTCAACACCTCCGCACCATAAGCCGCCCGCTTCGCACCTTTCTGCTCATGCTCGACAATCCGCCGGCCAATTTCAAAGTTGGTGAGCACCTGCAGGGCATTCACGCTGGCGGCAGCAGCGTGGCAAGCGGACTGCACAAGCGTCCGCACTTCAGCAATAAGTGCTCCCAAGCTGGAGGATTTGCGCAGGACAACAGGCTTCTTTTCATGAATGAAAATACGCCATCATGCTGGGTGGCCGTGATGCCACCGTCAACTGCTGTCCCCTCAATCCACAAACATAAACTCATTCGCAAGCATCAGCACCTGGACGAGCTGCTCCCAGGCATTGAGCTGCGAGTTGGGCTGGGCGGAGAAGTCCTTGGCGGCGTCCCAGGTTTGGGCCGGGGTGTCGGCGGCAGCCCCCACGGTGGGTGCCTGCTGGACCTGGACGGACCAGAGGAACTGGTCGCTGTTCAACACATCACCAATGTCCACGATGAAGTCCAGCGTGTCGCCCGCACGAAAAGCCAGCGTGTCAAAGTTGAGATCAGCGCTGCCTTGGTGGAGCTTTCCGGCATGCAGCCTTCCCTGCTGGCTGTGGCTGATGAAGGAACGGATGCCGTCCCCAGGGGACGGCTCATGCAGCAGCGTGGACTTCACCGCATAGGTGCCGTCGGCAGGTGCCACCCAGCGGCGGACCACGGCATGCTTGCGATCATTGCCCGGATGCCCCCCTTCCGCCGTCAGCTGCGCCCAGCCGAGCTTGTCATTGGGCCACGCCGCATCTCCCTGCCAGGCGCTGCCGGTGAAATGAGGCAGCGGATTGAACTGCCTCACCTTGCCCGCGGCTTCATCCCACTCGCCATAGCCGTATTGCCACGATTGGGAATGATCCGCTTCCGCGATGACCGGCGGCTCCTCCGCCTGGACGAAGCGCAGCGCCCCAGCCAGTTCTCCCGCATCCGGCTCCCGCTGGAAAAGATGCGCATAGACACGCCGGATGCGTGTGGCGGGATCAGCAGATGCCAGGTCTTCCCGCTGCAGCATGGCCCGCGCCTGCTGCACGATGAAGGGATGGTTCATGCCAAACAGCGCCTGCTGCGGCACCGTGGTCTCACTGCGCTGCGGAATGGACAGGTCCGGATTGGCAAAGTCAAAGGTGCGCATCACGGCAGGCAGGTTCTCGCGGTCCACCAGGGTGTAGAGCGTGCGGCGTGTGTTGTCCGGCGCAAACAAGGCGGCCGGGCCTCCGCCAGCACGCAGGTTGAGACGGCCTGCCGCCAGCAGCCACGCATCCCGCGCCTCCTCAAAGGTCAGGCGGTGCGTGTTCATGCGCCAGAGCAGATGGTTGTCCGGGTCCATCTGCACTGCCTTGATGTTCTGCGCGCTGCTGCCCTGCTGATAAGTCTCCGAGAGCATGATCAGCCGGTGCATGGCCTTGATGCTCCAGCCGGAGTCGATGAAGCGCTGCGCCAGCCAGTCCAGCAGTTCCGGATGGCTGGGCAGGCTGCCCTGCCTGCCAAAGTCACTGGGCGTGCCGACCAGCCCACGGCCGAAGTGATGCTGCCAGATGCGGTTGACCATGACCCGCGCCGTCAGCGGGTTGTGCGGGCTGGCGATGGCCCGCGCCATTTCCAGACGGCCGCTGCCATGCGTGAAGGGCTGCTGCTCCCCAAACAGGCCGAGGAACTGGCGCGGCACCGCATCACCCTTGGTCAATGGATTGCCGCGAATGAAGACCCGTGGAGTGCCGGGCCGCGACCGGTCCGTGAGTATGGTGACATGGGCCGGCGCTGCCTTGGTGCGCAGGATGAAGCGGTCCACATCCCCCTGCGACTTCCACAGGCTCACGATGACGCCTGTGGGGAAGTATTGCTCGATGTTGGCGACATGCTCATCCGGCACATGGCAGGGAGAGTCCGGTCCATAGAGCACTCCGCGCAGCTTTTCCCGCTGCATGTCAGGCAGGCCGGCCGCCCCTGGGTTCGTCTTCAGCAGCGCACGCCACTCTTTCTCAACATCGGCAAACAGACGCCCGTAGCGCGTGGCACAGGCTTGCAGCTCTGCCGGATCTCCTTTGCCACGCAGGGCATGCCACTCAGCCAGCACGGGCTGCCCGCGCCTGGCGTCCTCCTCCAGCCAGGCCTTCCAGCGCCGCACAATGACGGGATTGAGGTCATTCTCATCAAGGATCTGGCTGAAGACTTCCTCCGGGTACTGCTCGAGTTCCAGCTGGGCCTCAAGATGCTCCCTGGCCTGGGATCGTGTTTTCGCCATCCGCTCCTCGCGCACCTTGGTCAGCATCTCACGGTTCTTCCGCTGCAATTCGTCCAATTCCTTGTCCCGTCCTCCAGCACAGGGAACGACCGCCTCCGCGCAGCTCTGAAACACACCGTAAAGCGCGTAGTAGTCGCGTGTGGGAATGGGATCAAACTTGTGGTCGTGGCAGCGCGAGCACGCCACGGTGAGGCCCAGCATGCCGCGCGTGACGACATCGATGCGGTCATCAATGATGTCGTGCGTCACCCCCAGAAAGCGCCGCCCCAGCGTGAGAAACCCCATCGCCGCGAGATCCGGCGAGCGCTCGGGGACGAGCTGGTCGGCGGCGAGCTGCAGCAGCACAAAGCGGTCATACGGCATGTCCTCGTTCAGCGCCCGCACCACCCAGTCACGATACGTCGCGGCATGCACCCATGTCTTCTCCTCCCGGGCATAGACGTAGCCCTTGGTGTCGGAGTAGCGGGCCACATCCAGCCAATGCCGTGCCCAGTGCTCCCCGTAGTGGGGCGAGGCAAGCAGTTCATCCACAAGCTGTGGGTAAGATGCGGCCCCAGGTCTCTGAGGCGGCAGACCAGTCAGGTCAAAGGAGGCACGCCGGGCCAGTGTCCGGTCATCCGCGCGCGTGGCAGGTTGCAGGCCATGCTCAGAGAGCTTGCGCCGGATGATCTCATCAATGCTGCCGCCTTTCTCCGCCCTCAAAGGCTGAAACGACCAATGCTCCGCCGGGCAGAGGCTGGCGAAGAGGCAGAAGACACCTGGCAGAGTAATTTGGCGGAGCACGGCAGCCAGTACTACGCGCCAGGCCTGCCATCTCCTTCCATGCCCAGTTTGATGGAACAAGACCATCGACAGCGGTGGGTTGCCCGTATATCTCAAGCCATGTTCACAGGTCTCGTTGAAGCCACCGGCAATGTCATCTCTCTGGAACCACGCGGCGAAAGCGCGCGGCTGACACTGAACGTGGGCGCCATGGCCGCCGGGCTGGCCGATGGTGAGAGTGTCGCCGTGAATGGCTGCTGCCTCACCGTGACAGAAAAAGATGCGGCGGCCCAGACCGCCAGCTTCGACCTGCTGATGCAGACGCTGAAAGTCACCAGCCTGGGCGATCTCCGAACCGGCTCCCTGGTCAATCTGGAGCGCGCCATGAGCATCGGCGCACGCTTCGGCGGCCACTTCGTGCAGGGGCATGTGGATGCCACCGTGAATGTGGCGGACTGGAGCGCGCACGGCCAGGACCACCGGCTGGAGGTGGCGCTCCCGGCGGAGCATCGCGGCCTCATCATTCCCAAAGGCTCCATCTGCCTGGACGGCATCTCCCTGACCGCCGCAGAAGTGACAGACAGCAGCGTCGTCTGCTGGATCATCCCGCACACTTTTCAGCTCACGAACCTGCACACCAAGAAGCCCGGTGACCGCCTGAATGTGGAGTTCGACATGCTGGGCAAGTACGTGCGCGAGCTGATGCGCGCCATGAAATGAGTCCACACGACCGCCCAGGCCGTTTCCTTTTCCGATGCCCGTCCTCGAAGTCGAATCCCTGGCCAAAACCTACGCGGAGCGTCCCATCCTGCGCGGCGTGTCCTTCAGCCTGGAAAAGGGGGAGCGCGCGGCCTTGCTCGGCCCCTCCGGCAGCGGCAAGACCACTGTGCTGAACTGTGTGGGGGGTGTGGATCAGGCGAACAGCGGGAGCATCACCATTGCAGGGCAGGAGCTGGGGAAACTGGATGCGGATGGGCTCGCCCAGCTTCGCCGCGAGCACATCGGCACCGTGTTTCAGTTTTACCACCTGCTGCCAACACTGACGGCGGCGGAAAACATCGAGCTGCCGTTGCAGTTGCTCGGCATCGCCACGAACGAGCGTGAGGCACGCGTGCGCGCGCTGCTGGAGCGCGTCGGCATCACCCACCGCGCACGCGCGCTGCCCGGCCAGTTGTCCGGCGGCGAGATGCAGCGCGTGGCCATCGCCCGTGCCGTGGTGCATCGCCCGGCGCTGATCCTGGCGGACGAGCCCACCGGCAGCCTGGACTCGAACACCGGCGCACAGGTGCTGGACTTGCTGGCGGAGATCGTGCAGGAGACACAGGCCGCCCTGCTCCTGGTCACGCACAGCAGTGATGCGGTGCGGCACTGCCAGCGCGTGCTGCGCATGCAGGACGGGCAGATCATCGAAGGCGCATGAGCACGGTGCTTCTCATCCTCCGGCGCTGTGCCCTGCGGCATTGGCGGCTGGCATGGCGGCAGCAGGCGGCGCTGATGCTCATCCTCGCCCTGGGCTCCAGTGTTTACCTGGCTGTCCGGCTGGCCAGCAACGCGGCGCTGTCAGGCTTTGAGACATTCACGGACGGCATCACCCGCCAGCCGGACTGGACGGTGCAGGCAGGGGCGGGATCACTCAGGGAGCCGGACGTGCGCGCCATGCGTGGGGTGCTGGCCCACCGGCCCGTGCATTTGCTGCCCGTGGTGGAGGAAACCGTGACGCCCGCCCAGGACAGCGGCAATGGCGAGATCGGCTCCCGCCCCACATGGCGGCTGCTGGGCGTGGACTTCATCGCGCTGCAGAACCTGCGTTCCGAGGCCCCCGCCGGCCTGGCAGCCGCCCAGCCACAGGCAGGCACCGCCCGCCCCGGGGTGTTTGTCAGCAGCAGGCTGGGCATGCAGGAAGGTGATGCCCTGCGCCTGATCGTGGATGACCGCGTGATCACCGTGACCGTGGCGGGAGTGGTGGCGGAGACACCCGGCGTCCCCGCCCTGCCCAGGCATCTGCTGCTCATGGACCTGCCCGCCGCCCAGGAGATCCTGCTGCGGGGAGACCGCGTGGACCGTGTCGAGGTGCTGGCACAGGACAGCGCCTTGTTTCCACATCTGCGCGCGGAGACAGGCGACCTTCTGAAAACGCGCTGGCTGGTGACCGGCGGCGCGGACCGGCGCCAGCTCGCAGGCACCATGACCCAGGCGTTCCGGCTCAATCTCACCATCCTTTCCCTGCTGGCACTGCTGGTCGGTGGCTACCTCATCTTCCAGGCGCTGGATGGCGTGGTGCTACGACGACGGGAGGAAATCGGCATCCTGAAATCCCTCGGCGTCACCAACCGCGCGATCCAGGCTGCCTTCCTGCTGGAAGCGGCGCTGCTGGGCCTGTGCGGCGGCGCATTGGGCGTGCTGCTCGGCTGGGCGGGCGCCCAGGGCGCGGTGGGCGGCGTCACCAAAACCATGAACGCCCTGTATGGCGCCACAAGCGAGCAGCAGGCGGCGCTGGGCCTGCGCGAGGCGCTGCTGGCGCTGTCCATCTCCCTGGCGGCAAGCCTCATCGCCGCGTGGTGGCCGGCGCGCATGGCCGCGCGGACGCCACCAGCCCACATGCTGGGAAGGCATGCCCCACCTTTTGAAGGCGGCACGGTGTGGCGGGTCGAATGGGCTGGCTGGGCGCTCATGCTTGTGGCAGTGTGTCTGGCACAGCTTCCCGTGCTGCGGCTTGAAAGCGGCACTCGCATTCCCCTGGCGGCTTACGCGTCCGCCTTGTGCTGGCTGCTTGGCTCAGGGCTTGCCGCAGCCTCGGTGCTGCGTTTGGCCGCCCAGGGAAAAAAGGCCTCGGCCGTGTGGCGGATCGCCACCTCCTGCCTGCGCCGCCCCACGGTGCGGCACCGCTTTGCCGTGGCGGCGCTGACCAGCGCGGTGACAATGACCACCGGCATGGCGGTGATGGTGGCCAGCTTTGACCACACCATGCGCGGCTGGATCGGACGCACCATGAAGGCGGACATCTACATCAGCAGCGCCGGCGCGCAGAGCGCCTCCTCCACGCATCACATTTCGGCACAGACCTTGAAGACCCTTGAAGCCAGGCCCGAGGTGGCTGAGCTGTCCCATGTGCAGTCACGCATCCTGCGCTGGAATGGCGGGGAGGTGCTGGTCCTCGGCATTGACCCGGCCTTCAGCCACAGGCATCAGCTCCATGCCTGGGTGCATCCGCCAGCATCGGCTGAATGGTGGAAGGCCCGGGACGGCATCACCCCGGCGTTTGTCAGCGAGAGCTGGGGAGAGCGCTTCGGCACCAAGGCCGGTGACGTCATCGAACTGGCCGGGCACAAGCTGCGTGTGGTGGCCATGAACGCGGAATATGGCAACGAGCGCGGCTCCTTGACCCTGCCACAGAACGTGTTCCGCGAATGGTTCGACACCGACGAGGCCTGGCGGGTGGCCTTGATGCTGAAACCCGGCGTGGATGCCGAGACGGCGCGCACGCGCATTGAGTCCGCGCATCCAGGCCTGAGCGTGTTCACCAACGCGCACCTGCGGCGCGAGGCCCTGCGCATTTTCCGTCAGACCTTCGCCGTCACCCATGCGCTGGAGGTCATTGGCGTGGTCGTGGCCGTCATCGGCCTGGGGCTTGCGATGACGAGCCTGCTGCTGGAGCGCCGCCCCGTGCTGGCCACGCTGCGCTCCCTGGGCATGCGGCGCGCCGAGATCGCACGCGCGTCCGCCATTGAGGGTCTCGGTGTGGCCTGCGCCGGGGCGCTCACCGGCATCGCGGCAGGCCTCTGGCTGGGCTGGCTGCTGGTGTACCGCATCAACAAGCAATGCTTTGGCTGGACGCTGCAGTTTCATGCCGTGTGGTGGCACCTGGCGCTGCTGTGCGCCGCGGTCGTCGCCGTGGGCATGCTGGTGGCGGCCGGCGTCGGTAAATGGGCCGCCATGCTGCCCGCGGAACACCCGGAGGAATGATCATGACCCTGCGCTGGACACTCCTTCTCTTTCTCATCGCTCCGCTGCTGCACGCGCAGAGCACCACCACGCCGGACGGCTTTGCCCTGCCCCAGCCGGGCAGGGTGTTTGCGTTCCCGCGCGACCACGGCAGCCACCCAAGCTTCCGCACCGAATGGTGGTATGTGACCGGTCATCTGGATGGGAAGGATGGCCGGCGCTTCGGCTTCCAGGTGACTTTCTTCCGCCAGGCAAGGCGTCAGGATGGCAGAACGCTGCACCTGCATCTGGCACACACGGCCCTGCTGGATGCGAAGGCCGGAACATTCGTGCATGAGGAAAGGCTGAACCGCGAGGGGTGGGACGCGGCCTCCGCCGAGGACACCCTGGACGTGCGGAACGGCAACTGGGCGCTCAAACTCGACGAGGCCACGCAGCATCTGCACATCACCGCCACCGTGAAAAACGAGGCGCTGCTACGGCTGGAACTGGCGGTGGCCAAACCGCTGGTGATTTTTGGCAAGGATGGGGTGTCGCGCAAAGGCGTCTCCGCCACGGCTGCCAGCCACTATCTGACGTGGCCGCGCCTGACAGCGGAGGGCAGTGTGAGACTTGGCGCGGCCGAGCACGCCGTGCGCGGCGAGGCCTGGATGGACCATGAGTTTAGCAGCAGCCAGCTGGAGGAGGGGCAGGTCGGCTGGGACTGGGCCTCCATTCAGCTCAAGGATGGGAGCGAGCTGATGGTCTACCGCATGCGCAGAAAAGATGGGCAGGTGGATGCCGCGTCCACACTCGCGGTCATCGCACGGGATGGGACCATGCGCCAGGTGACCAGCGACGCATTCACCTGGGAGGAGCTCGGCACCTGGAAAAGCCCGCGCAACGGGGCGGTGTATCCAAACCATGTCCGCATCCGGTTTGAAGGCCGGTCCTACGAACTGAAGCCATTGGCACAGGACCAGGAGCAGGATGGCGGCATCACGCAGCTGCCGTATTGGGAAGGCGCGTGCGACGTGCTGGACACAGACGGTCAGACCATTGGCCGCGCGTTTCTGGAGCTGGCGGGCCATGCCGGGGATCTGACGCGGCACTTGGCACCACAGCGGGCGGAGTGATCTCCGCTACGAGTACTTCACGTCCTTGCGCGGCTCCATCTCGAAGGCCGTGCTCTCCTGCTCGGAAATGTTGGGCTTCAGCACCTCCTCACGAAACTTGATGTAGTGCGGATCGTCCTGGCACATGGCCAGCTTGTCCATGCTCTCCACCTCCAGATAGACAAACCAGGGCCATGCATCGGCGGGATTGACACGCTTGCCAGTCTTCACCGCCAAAACTTCCGGCACGCGCAGCAGCATGACGCGGGTCTGTGACATCATCGTCTCCAGCTTTTCCTCCGTCACCTGGGGTTTGAGCTGAAACAAACTGACGTAGGCGATCATGGAGGCGGCGGAAAGGCTGGCTGGAACTGGCAGGGAACTACGACTTCCAGTCGAGCACGCCCTTTTTCCACGCATAGACAAAGGCCACCAGCAGAATGCTGACGAAGCTGAAGGCCGTGCCAAGGATGGCCGGGCCATGCATGGCGATGAAGTCCTTGTAAATGACCGCCCAGGGGTAGAGAAACACGACCTCGATGTCGAACAGCACGAAAAGCATCGCCACGATGTAAAACTTCACGCTGAAGCGCGGCTGGCTGTCGCCCACAGGGAGCATGCCGCACTCATAGGCGGAATCCTTGATGGCATTGCGCTTGGCCGACTGGCCGAGGAGGGCGGAGGCAATCAGGGTCACCACGGCGAAGCCACCGGCGATGACGATTTGCAGCAGAACGGGCAGATAATTCTCAAACATGGGGAAAGTGAAAAGACGCCGGATGGGTAGCGGAAAGGTGGCGTAGCGTCAAACCCGGAAAAAAAAGGCCGCCCGTGCGCGGAGGCAGGGCGGCCTTTTAGGGCAAGTCAAAAAATTAGCGGCGGGCGGCCACAGCGGCGCTGCGGGCGGCGATCGCTGCATTGTGGGCGGCACGGAGGCCTTCCAGACCGCGGTAGGTTTTGCCCACCTTGGCACAAAGGCCGCGGCTCACCAGGTTCTGCAGCTTCTCATAGGAACGCAGACGCAGCATTTCCTCACCACCACTGACAGCGTTCTTCAGCTTCAGATTGTCATAGACCAGGCTGAACAGCTGGTTGAACTCATAGGTCTCAGGCTTGGAGAGCACATTAACGAGCTCGTCTGTCACATGGTCAGGGACTCGGCGGGAGAAACGTGTCTTGCGTGTCGGTGTGGTAGTAGCCATAGAGGAACGCACAGTAACACGTTGCGATAGGTTTGCGACGGTTTTGTGTGGAAGGCCAGATTTTTCTCCTACATGCCCTGATCACTGATAGAAAGGTCAGGTTGACTTCGTATGAGGGCCTGAAAATGAGTTCTTTCAGCGCTCTTTTCATCCTGCATGCCCAGGAGGCCTCCACACGCGGGGAAAACATCACCCCAACTAAGGTGAATTTTTATTTGCTGGCGATTTTATAAAGCGCCCCGTTGGCCCGCAGAAAGAGCGCCCCCTCCGCCACCGCAGGGGAGGCGGACATCGGCTCCGCCAGCTGGTTCATGCCCACCTGCTCGAACTTCTCCGGAGTGGCCCGGATCAGATAGCTTTCGCCACGATCGTTGGAGAACAGCAGCCTGTCCCCGATGACCAGGGGGGCCGGCACATGCTTGCCCGCCATGCGGTCATCCCACAGGTCGGCCCCTGTTTTCACATCCACCGCGCTGACGATGCCGCCCCGGGTCGTCTGAAACAGCGTGCCGTTCACAATGGCCAGCGCGGCCTCGCTGGCGTTGCGTTTTTCACGGTCCCACAGCACATGGCTTTCGGTGATGTCACCCTGCATTTTGTCATCAATGCGGACGCAGAGGGTGTGCGCCCGTTCCGAGCCGGTGTTCAGGATGAGCATGTCCCCCAGGCGCAGCGGCGGGATGGCGGCATTGAAGCCGCCGTGGCGGACGGTCCACAGTTCCTTGCCCGTGCTCACGTCATAGCCAAAAGCCGCGCGTGAGCCCACGGAGACCAGCACCTCCTGCCCATGGATGGTGAAGACGGCGGGCGTGTGGAAGGCCTTGCGCAAATCGCCGTCACGGGTGGGGTGGCCCTCCTTGTCCAGGTCCTGGTAGTCCGTGGTGCGGTTGGTTTTCCACACGCTCTTCCCCGTCTTCTTCTCCAGCGCGGTCACAAACTGCTGGTCAATGCCGTCGAAGGTCAGGATGATGAGGTCCCCATGAAGAAAGGGGGAGGACCCGGGGCCACGGTAGTGCCGCACATTGATGTCGCGGCGTTCCCACACTTTCTCACAGGTGGCAGGGTCAATGCGCGCGGTGCCATAGGTGCCAAAATGCACATACAGCGCGTCCTCTTCCAGCACAGGGGAGGGCGCCGCATAGTTGTTCATGGGGTTCCCCAGGCCCTCCGGGGCCGCGTTCTCAAACACCTGCTTGTGGTGGATGATCTTCCCGTCGTTGCGGTCGATGCCATAGATAAACTGCTTCGTGCCGTCCTCCGTGGCGGAGGTGAACCAGATCATGTCCCCGCCGATCACCGGGGAGGAGTGCCCCTGGTCCTCCAGCGGTGTGCGCCAGGCAATGTTTTTGCCCGTGGCCCCGTCCCATTCCAAAGGAAGGCGCGCGGCGTCAGCCGCAGGCACGACGCCATCACCCGTGGGGCCGCCTTTCGCAGGCCAGAACACAGGCTTGGTGGCTGGCTGCGCGTTGGCAAAGGCGCACAGCAGCACGCAGAAGGCGGTGGCGCGGGGAAACAGGCGGGTCATGCGGACTACAGGTGACGGCGCAAACACAGGATTCTTTCGTCCCTGGAAGAAGCATCCCTTCCAGACTTCCGCAAGAGCGGCGCACAACCACCCAAACCGCGCGCGGCATTGCCAGCGTAAATCATTTATGCTGGAATCAGGCAAAACCCCCAAAACGCCACCGCCATGAAAACGTTCCGCCACATCATCACCGCCATCGATTTCTCCGCCTCCTGCCGCAGCGCGTTGCGCGAGGCGGCGCGCCGTGCCTCCCTGGACGGCGCCACGCTCACCGTGGTGCACGTCATGAATGAGTTTTTGGTGCATGAGTTGAAGCAGGCGCTCATGACAGACCAGGCCTCCGTGCGTGCGGACTGGCTGGAACGGCTGAAGAAATTCGTGGCCGAGGCCGAGGTCGGCGCGGTCTCCGTGAACGCGGAGGTGCGCATCGGCCATCCGTTCACCGAACTGGTGGAGGCATGTCACGCCCACGCGGCCGACCTGCTTGTGATGGGCGCCAAAGGCTCCCGCAATGAGCCTCATCGTGTCGGCGCCATCACAGCCAAATGCGTGCGCAAGGCGCCCCTCGATGTCCTGGTGGTGCGGGAAGACGCGCCAGGACCGTTCAAGAAGATCGTCACCTGCGTCGATTTTTCGGAAAATTCGGCCAAAGCGGTGCAGGAGGCCCTGCATCTGGCGCGGCAGGACGGCGCCTCCCTCGACTGCCTGCATGTGTACCAAAGCGCCATCGCCATGTCCCTGGACTACGGCAGCTTCGCCCCGCCCCTGCCCGTCACCGTGGACCCTGGGGCGGTGGAAAGCTGGCGCAAGGACTTGCATGCCTTCCTGGCCCCGCTGACAGCAGAGGCCGGCGGGGTGGCCGTCACACCTCTGATCAAGGAGCGCGTGAACATCCGCGAGGCCATTCTGGAGCATGTCACCGAGGCCCATGCCGACCTCGTCGTGCTTGGCACGCGTGGCAAGAGCGGCCTGCGCGAGCTTTTGATCGGCACCACCGCGGAAACCATCGTGCAGCACGCCCCCTGCTCCATCCTGGCCGTGAAACCTGATGGATTTGTCCAGTCTGCCGGTTAATCCGTTCCCACATGCCAAGCAAAACACCCGCCACGTCAGAGCCCAGCATCGCCGAGCTTCAGGATGCCCTGAAGGCCAGCGAGCAGCGCGCGGCGGCCATCGTGGAGACCGCGGTGAACGCGATCATCACCATCGATGAAAACTGCATCATCGAGACCGCCAACTCGGCCACGGAGAGGCTGTTTGGCTATCAGAAGGAGGAGATCATCGGCCGCAACATCCGCATGCTGATGCCGCAGCCCTACCGTGACCGGCATGACGGCTACGTGCAGAGCTACCTCACCACCGGCATACGCCGCATCATCGGCCTGGGCCGCGAGGCCGTGGCCCAGCGCAAGGACGGCTCTGTCTTCCCCATCGACCTTTCCGTGGGGGAGGCCGTGCTGCCCAGCGGCAGGCGCATCTTCACCGGCATCATCCGCGACCTCACCGAGCGCAAGCGCCTGGAGGACCAGATCCTGCACATCAGCGAGGAGGAGCAGGCGCGCATCGGCCAGGACATTCATGACGACCTGTGCCAGCAGCTTGCCGCCATCGGCTGCCTGGCCCGCGTGGCGCAGAAAAACCTGGCTGCCACCGGCAGCACGGAGGCTGGCAGCCTGGACGAGATCGTCCGCCTCCTTTCCAAGGCCAACACCCGTGCCCGCGAGACCTCCCGTGGCCTCATGCCCGTGGTCCTGGACTCCGGCGGCCTCATGGCAGCCCTGCAGGAGCTGGCGGGCGGCACCGCACGCGCCTACGAGATCGGTTGCGACTTTTACTATGACAATCCCGTGCAGGTGGATGACAACCAGCTGGCCGTGCAGCTTTTCCGCATCGCCCAGGAGGCCGTCTCCAACGCGGTGAAGCACAGCCAGGCGCGGCGGGTGGAGATCCGGCTGGCACGCCAGAGCGGCAGCATTGTGCTCACGGTGCGGGATGATGGCGTTGGCATCCCCAACACACCCGCCCAAGGCACCGGCATGGGCCTTCTCACCATGAACCACCGCGCCCAGATGATGGGCGGCCGCGTCACCGTCACCCCCCGCCCCGCAGGCGGCACCCAGGTCACATGCAGCATTCCGGCGCCCGTGAAGGAGTCCATCCCGTGAAGCGGATCGTCCTCATCGATGATCACCCCATCATGCGCCGGGGCCTGGCCGTGCTCATTCGCGCGGAGCAGGGCCTGGATGTCTGCGGCGAGGCCGGCAGCGCGCGTGAAGGATTCGAGGTGATCGAAACACTGAAGCCCGACCTCGCGGTCATCGACCTCACCCTCCCGGACAAAAACGGCCTGGAACTCGTCAAGGACATCCGCGCCGCTTTTCCCGCCACCCAGTGCGTCGTCCTTTCCATGCACGACGAGGCCATGTATGGCGAGCGCGCCCTGCGCGCCGGCGCGCGTGGCTACGTCATGAAGGAGGCGGCGGCCGACCACCTCGTCACCGCCATCCACAAAATCCTTGGCGGCGGCCTCTACGTCAGCGAGGCCCTCAATGCCCGGATGCTGGAGCAGATGACCGGCGCGCCGCGCTCCAAGCCTTCAGGCATGGATGCGCTGACGGACCGCGAGATGGAGATCCTGGAGCTCATTGGCAAAGGCGTGGCCACCAAGAACATCGCCGCCCAGCTCAGCATCAGCGCCCGCACCGTCGAGGCACACCGCGCCCACATTAAAGAAAAGCTGGGCATCACAGATGGGGCCGCCTTGGTGCGGCACGCCGTGCAGTGGGTGGAAAATCGTTAAGAATGACGAAACCCGAATGACCTACAAAGCTGCTTCCGGCTTGGCCATGGATTCGTCATCCGTCACTCTGCGTTGACCGCTCCTGCTGGCGACTCTCGCGCACAACGTCGCCGCCACCAGCAACGCCACCGGCAGCGTCGGCGGACACCAGATCAGTTGCGACTTGAAGGCCACAAAACAGGTGGCGAGCCCCAGGAAGACGAGCAGCCCGCCACGCACCAGCGCCTTCTCCTTCGGCACGAAGCAGAACAGCGCACAGCCAGCCAGTGCGGCCACGGACCACACCGCCCGCTCTGCCGCAGGGGGCAGCAGATGAATGCGGGGCATGGCCAGCAGGCGCGCCAAGACCTGCGCATGCTGCCGTGCCAGGCCGCCTGCCGTGCTTTCATCCGTGCCTATGACCACGACTTTTCCGGAACCCAGGGCCTGCTTGTCCTGTGGCGTGAGCGCGTCCGCCATCTCCACCGTCATCAGGTTGAGGGCGTCCACCTCCGGCAGTGCCGTCTCAGCGTTCACCTGAAACTCACCGCTGGAGGACAGCGGCACAAAGGCCCCGTTGGCCAGATAGGCGCCGGCGCCAGCGCCCAGCAGCAGACGATGCGTGGCATACGGGGTGCCTGAGACATGCGCCATCGCCTGGGCCAGCACGGTGGGCCTCAGAACACCGCCTTCCTGCACCGCGTAGGGCAGCCAGGTCTTCCCAGCCTCGTCACGGGATATGGCCACCCCCACCTCAGACTGGCGGCGCAGCAGGTCGTCCGGCGCGGCAACGAAAGCGCCCAGGACCGGCACAGCCTTCGTCTCCCCATGCACCTCCCCTTGTTGAAAACGCGGCAGCACCTCTTCCAGCCCGCCCAAGAAGGCCGGGACATCCGCATTCGGGGCCAGCCGTGCCTCAATGCCCAAAACACTGCTGGGAAACGGCACCAGGGCCTCGGCCGCCTCCCGCACGAACTCCGGCGAGGGCCGGCCCCACATCAGCGTCTCCGGGATCACCACCACGGCGGGATCAAACGGCCGCAGGCCCTTCAGCACCATCTGCCAGTCGAGCGGGCGGGGAGGCCACCCGGCATATTCGGCCTTGTCTGCGGCCTGCATCTTCACCAGCACCACCGGGGAGGCCGCGCCGCTGGCAGGCGTGGCTTTTTCAAAACGATCCCGGGCATTGGCCACCAGGAAGTCAAGAAACTGCTCGTCCACGCGCTGGAAGCGCCCGGCCTGCTGCTCACGGTTCAGCCACCAGCCGAGGGCGGCCAGCAATGGCAGCAGGATGAGAACACGGATCATGGGGGCTGACGAAACAATAGGCGTCCTCTCATTTCAAGACAAAGCCCTCTTTCGCACGGGGCGAAAGAGGGCCGGGCAGTCGTTCGACCGAATCTTTTTATTCCTGGCCGGGCTCGGCCGTGCCGGAGGAGGCCACAGGGGCCTCTTCGGCGGGCGCACGCTCCGCAGCGGAGAACTTGAGGCGCTTCTGCTCATCATCGTAGGAGACGGAGACAGTGTCGCCCTCGCGGATGTCGCCACGCAGCAGATGCTCGGCCAGCGGGTCCTCAATGTTCTTCTCCACCGCACGGCGCATCGGACGCGCGCCATACTGCGGATCGTAGCCTTCCTTCATCAGGAACTCGCGGGCTGTGTCGTCCAGGGAGATGTGGATGTTCTTGCTCTTGAGACGGACCACGACCTTGTTGACTTCGAGATCGACGATCTTGTTGAGCTGGCTCTTCTCCAGCATGTGGAAGACCACGATGTCATCCAGACGGTTGAGGAACTCAGGCTTGAAGAACTTCTTGGCCGCCTCGTTGATCTTGCCCTTGATGCCGGCGTGGTCGGCCTGATCCTGCTGCATGGCCATGAAGCCAAGGCTGGTCTGGCGCTTGATGGTCTCAGCGCCCACGTTGGAGGTCAGGATGACAATGGTGTTCCGGAAGTCGATCTTGCGGCCGAAGTTGTCAGTCACCTGGCCTTCCTCCAGAATCTGCAGCAGCAGGTGCATGACATCCGGGTGCGCCTTCTCGACCTCGTCGAACAGGATCACAGAGTAAGGGCGGCGGCGCACGGCCTCGGAGAGCTGG
>CAZPSQ010000008.1:0-55403 GCA_964588755.1 uncultured Prosthecobacter sp.
GAACTCTACGCCATGCGACGACTACGCACGCGTGCGGTGGGATGAGATGTCTTCATGAAGTGAAGGCAGGGGCGATGCGCTGATGCCCGGAGCATCGTTATGCCCGAAGGGCGATAGGCAGCCGCTGCATGCGGGCGGGTGGTGAAGTGATGGCAATGGGTGACGACTTGCCGGACTTGCTGGAATCAAGAGCACAAGTGCAAGTGAGCTATTGAGCCTGTAGAAGCCGTGCTGGACTGATCCGCTTTTCTAGCCTGCTATTTTCAGACAGGAGCGCTCACTGCGATGAGCTCGTAGTCGAGCTCCAGGAACTCGCTGACCTCGGGAATCCAGCGCTGCCGCACGAAGGCATCGTGGTCTGGATGGATGCTGTAGGCGGCATATGCGGCCGCGTCGGCAAACTCCATGGAGAGACCAAAGGTGAAGCTGTTCTTCGGGCTGGTCTGGCGGAGGCACTCGAAATTCCGCACGCCAGGAATGCTGGTGAGGGCGCAGGCGGCTTTGAGGAAATCACTTTCGGCGGCGGAGCCTGCGGGGTGCTTGAGACGGAAGGTGACGGTGTGGCGGATCATGGGAGGAGGGCGTGGGGGGATGATGCTGGATACGTGGCGAAATCAGAAGTTCCAGCGCTGCGCCTGCCCTTTGGCGGGAATGACTTCGATGGAGTCGATTTCAACCAGATGGTCATGCACAGGAAGATAGAGCCGCAGGGTGCCAAGAGGGCCTTTGCTGGTGAGGGCCACCTTCACCTCCTGCCACTCTCCGGGCGTGATCTCAAAGGGGGTCGAAACCAGACCCGTGGGGTCTGCGGCGGTGTTGGGCAGGATGTCGATTTTTCCGGCGCCTCCTGCGACCGCGCGCACGCGCAGATTTACCACAGCAGGGCCCTGCATTCTGGCCATGCCATGCCCGAGGAAGGCGGCTCCAGGCCTGCCCGCACCCTGGATGCTGAGGATGCCGTTGGCGAGTGTGGCCTTGCAGCCGCGCTCCTTCCAGCCGGCCAGAGGGTCTCCTTTCCCCCCGGCAGGCGCGGTCGGTGCCGCGACTGCTGGCTTGTAGGCGGGATTGGGGCGCGGGAAGGTGGCTCCGGTGTCGGCGAGGAAGCCATCGATGAGCCTCGACATCTCCTGCACTTTTTCCGGCATCTTGGCGGCGATGTCATTCGCCTCGCCGAGATCGTCCTTGAGGTTGTAGAGCTCATGCGTGCCGGGATTGCCAAACCAGCGCAGGAGCTTGAAGTCACCACTGCGAGCCCAGACGCCGCCCGCCCGATGCAGGCCCGCGTGCGGGTGGTAGTTGAAGTAGGCGGGGCGGTCGAGCCCGCCCTCGGACTTCAACACCCTGGCGTAGCTGACGCCGTCGAATGTCTGCTGTTCCGGCTTGGCGATGCCGAGCAGGTCGATCACGGTGGGATAAACATCGATGGGACCCACGATGGCGTCGCTGAGGGTGCCGGGCTGGATCTTGCCGGCCCAGGCCCACATGAGCGGCACGCGGGTGCCGCCCTCGTAGAGCGTGCCTTTGCCATCGCGCAGCGGGGTGTTCATGGTGGGCGGCTGCAGGCCGGCCCACTTTTGCCAGGCCGCGTTGGCGGATTTGCGACCGTCCGCAACGGTGTTGCTGTGGGTGTTGCCGCCGTTGTCGGAAGTGAAGATGATGAGGGTGCTTTCCAGCACGCCCTGGTTTTTCAGCTCGTCCAAGACACGGCCAAAGCACTCGTCCACACTTTTGAGCATGGAGGCCATGATAGGATTCCCCTGCCTCCCTGTGGGATCTTTTTTGGCGGCAAAGGCCCGGGTGTACTCCTCCTTGTGCCCCCAGGGGCCGTGCACGCCGTAGCACCAAAGATTGAGAAAGAAGGGGCCGCCTTTGCTGCCCTGGATGAACTTCACGGCCTCGTCGGCCTGACGGTCCACGATGTACTCGCCCTGGGGACCATCCGTGATGGTGCCGACGCGGGTCCTGCCATTGGGGCTGCGTTCTGCTGTGACGCCGTAGGGGGAGAAGTATTCCCCGGGAGGCCCAGGGTCGGGATGGCAGTGGAAGGCCACGTCAAAGCCCTGCTGCTCCGGCCAGTGCGGGCGGGTCAAGCCCAGGTGCCATTTGCCAATGTGGGCGGTGCGGTAGCCCGCATCCTTCAATGTCTCCGCCAGGGTGATCTGCGCGGGATCAAGGTAGTTTCTGCTCTCGGGGGTGAGCATCTCGACATTGGCAGGCGCGCTTTCCCGCAGGAACTTGTGCCCTGCGGGCTGCGGCGGCTGATGGCCTGAGGCAGTGGTGATGCCGTGCCGCGCGGTGTACTGCCCCGTGAGCAGCGAGCCACGGGTGGGCGAGCACAGGGGCTGCGAATATGCGTTTGTGAAGCGCATGGCCGTGGTGGCAAAGCGGTCCATGTTCGGCGTCTCGTAATACCTGGAGCCATACACGCCGCTGTCCATCCAGCCCATGTCATCCACCAGGAAGAGCACCACATTGGGCCGCTGCGCGGCGGATGCGGAATTAAGAAGGACGAGTGAGAACAGAACTGACGAGAATGATTTCATGGCGGCGTGTGCGGCATTAACGCCGCCGTCGCTGCAAACTAGCGCGACCTGGGGCCTTTGTGTCGTGACCACAGGCCGCCAGCGTCCGAAACTTCCCTGCCGCCGTAAGTTGAACGGTTTGCAGGAGTCTCCCAGCATTGTCTCCGTCCCTGCTGCCTTCACTCATCCCTCCCATCGTCTCATGGAAATCAAACGCACCGGATCGCAGCCAGCCACCGCGGGGCCTGCGGACTATTTCACCGGCACGGTGAAGATCCAGCCGCTGGTGCAGGCACAGGCACCGGCCCGGGTGACTGCGGCGAGTGTGACCTTTGAACCCGGCGCGCGCACGGCGTGGCACACGCATCCACTGGGCCAGACGATCATCATCACCGCCGGGCATGGTCGTGCGCAGCGCGAGGGCGGCCCGGTGGAGGAAATCAACACGGGCGACGTGGTGTGGTTCCCGCCGGGAGAGAAGCACTGGCACGGCGCGGCACCGGCCACGGCCATGACCCACCTGGCCATTTCTGAAATGCTGGACGGCAAAAATGTGGACTGGCTGGAACACGTGACCGACGAACAATACCAAGCCGAGTTTGTCTGAGATTACCGCCGCCGCGCATCACTCCCCCGGCTCAATGGGCCACCTCGTCTCCATCGAGATGGTGGCGTGGAAGGCGTGATTGGAAGAAACGATGTGGTGCCCCAGGCAGGGAGGTCGGGATCCCGCCCCACGCCTTCACAGCCTTGAGGAGGGAGGAGGTGTGTCCAGGTGTTTGCCCACCACGCGGTCATGCAGCGACGCGTGATCGGAAATCCCTTTGACACCCGGCCTCTTCGCTGGAACATATCAACGCATCCTGATACGTTGATTTGATCTTTTTACCCCACCAAACCTGAACCAACACCCATGAGCGACTACAAAGTCAAAGACATCGCCCTCGCCGACTTCGGCCGTAAGGAACTCGACATCGCCGAGAGCGAGATGCCCGGCCTGATGGCCACCCGCGAGAAGTACGGCCCGAAGAAGCCCCTGGCTGGCGTCCGCATCACCGGCTCCCTGCACATGACCATCCAGACGGGTGTGCTGATCGAGACCCTGAAGGAGCTGGGCGCTGACGTGCGCTGGGCCTCCTGCAACATCTTCTCCACCCAGGACCATGCTGCGGCTGGCATCGCCGCCACGGGCACCCCGGTCTTCGCCTGGAAGGGCGAGACGCTGGAAGAATACTGGTGGTGCACCTGGAAGGCCATCATCTTCCCCGGCAACAAAGGCCCGCAGCTCATCGTCGATGACGGTGGCGACGTGACCCTCCTCATCCACAAGGGTTATGAGATGGAAAACGGTGATGAGTGGGTGAACACCCCCTCCGACAACCATGAGGTGAAGGTGATCAAGGATCTGCTCAAGCAGATCGCCAAGGACACCCCTGGCATCTTCCATGAGATCGTGAAGGAGCTGAAGGGCGTCTCCGAAGAGACCACCACCGGCGTGCATCGCCTGTATGAAATGGCCAAGGCCGGCAAGCTGCTGTTCCCCGCCATCAACGTGAACGACAGCGTGACGAAGTCCAAGTTCGACAACCTCTACGGCTGCCGTGAGTCCCTGCTGGACGGCATCAAGCGCGCCACGGACGTGATGATCGCCGGCAAGGTGGGTGTGGTCTGCGGCTACGGCGACGTGGGCAAGGGCTGCGCCGCCGCCCTTCGCGGCATGGGCGCCCAGGTCATCGTGACTGAGATCGACCCCGTCTGCGCGCTGCAGGCCGCCATGGAAGGCTACCGCGTGATGCCGATCGAGGACACCCTCGGCACCGGCGACATCTACGTGACCACCACCGGCAACAAGGACATCATCACCCTGGAGCACATGGAGAAGATGAAGGACCAGGCGATCGTGTGCAACATCGGCCACTTCGACAACGAGATCCAGGTGGACAAGCTCAACGCCCGTTCCGACGTGAAGCGCCTGAACATCAAGCCCCAGGTGGACAAGTACACCTTCCCGGCTGGCAACAGCATCTTCATGCTGGCGGAAGGCCGCCTTGTGAACCTCGGCTGCGCCACCGGCCACCCGAGCTTCGTGATGAGCAACAGCTTCACCAACCAGACGCTGGCGCAGATCGAGCTTTGGGAAACGAAGGACAGCCGCCCCGTCGGCGTCACCGTCCTTCCGAAGAAGCTGGACGAAGAAGTGGCCCGCCTCCACCTGGCCAAGATCGGCGTGAAGCTGACCAAGCTGAGCCAGGAGCAAGCCGACTACATCGGCGTGCCGGTGGACGGCCCCTACAAGACGGACCACTACCGTTACTAATCTTGGTGCAAGCGGGACGCTTGCACCACTCCGCAACCGAGATGGTTGCGCGACACGTTCCCACCCCAAAACCCCAAAGCGCGTCTGGTCGAAAGGCCGGGCGCGTTTTGCGTTTGGGTGGCTACCCCACCGCTTTTCCCTTCAGTGCCGCGCGCACATCCTTGGCCTTCGGATTCATGGCGGTGATGCTGTTGAGGAAGGTGATCGTCACCCCATCCCCCTCGAACTTGCACGCCACCGTGTCGCTGTGAGGCGTCTCGTAGTAGCGCCAGGTCATGACAAGGGTGTTTTCATCGGTCCAGGTGGCGCTGGCGGCGATCTTGGAGTTCGGAGTGTTCTTCGGCTTGCCGCCGGAGATGAGGCGGGGTGGGGTGCCGGGGAAGGCGGCCTCGCCACGGTGCCAGGACTCCATGCCGCAGGTGAGGGAGTGATCGTCTGCGGTGAAAACGCATGTGTCGTCATTGAAGACAAAGGAGGCGATCTTGAGGCCGAGGTCGTTGGCGTCCAGCTTGAAAGTGCGGTTCTTGGCGGCGGGGGATGTCTTGCTTCCGCGCGGTGGGTCAAGCTTGAGGCTGAAGGTGCGTTTGCTGCCTTCGGCAACGGGTGCGTCAAAGGCAGGCAGCAGATGCTTCCACACCAGGTCGAGCTGCCCCTGCATGTTCTTGTTCTCGCTGGTCATCACGATGACGGCGTCCTGCTCCGGCAACACGATCGTGAACTGGCCGAAGGCGCCGTCGCCACGGAAGTTTCCATGCTGGCAGCGCCAGAACTGGTAGCCGTAGCCCTGCAGCCAGTCGTTCTGCGCCTTGGGCCGGTCTGGCTTGTCATCACCGGGCTGCTGAATGTGGAAGCGGGTGGCCTCCTCCACCCACGCAGCGGGGAGGAGCTGCTTGTCGCTCCATTTGCCCTTTTGCAGGAGAAGCTGGCCGAACTTGGCCAAGCCCTCCGTCTGGATGCTGAGGCCCCAGCCGCCGGTGTTGATGCCGAGGGGACAGGTCTCCCAGCGCATGCCGGAGATGCCCAGCGGCTGAAACAAACGGGGAGTGAGGTAGTCAATGATCGTCTGCCCCGTCACCTTCTGCACAATGGCGGAGCACATGTAGGTGGCGGCGCTGTTGTACATGAACCGCGTGCCGGGCTTGTGCGCGATGGTCTGCGCCAGGAAGGCGCGCACCCAGTTTTCGCTTTTCACCACAGGCTGGGTCGGCTCTTTCTCGTTGCCGGTGGACATGGTCAGGAGGTCCTGCACGGTCATCGCGGCGAGGTTCTCACTGATCTTCTCCGGCAGGTCATCGGGGAAGAATGAGACCACCTTGTCTTTCACGGTCAGCTTTCCCTCCGCCACGGCGAAGCCCACCGCCGTGGAGGTGAAGCTCTTGCTCATGGAATACATGGTGTGGACCAGATCTGGACCATACGGTTCCCACCAGCCTTCGGCGACGACATGGCCGTGGCGGAGGACCATGAGGCTGTGAAGCTCGAACTTTTCCTTCTCCGCCGCCGCCAGGAAATCCAGGATGCCCTGGGAGAACATACCCTGCGCCTCCGGGGTGCTGCGCGGCAGGCTGGCGGGGGTGCCTGCGGCGTAGGACTTCGGCAGCCACAGGCTGAAGGTGGCCAGGCTGGCGTGCTGGAGAAAGGTGCGACGGCTGAAGCGAGGAGTCATGCGCCGGAGCCTACAGTGGCGTGCCTGTGGACGACAAGCCTGGAGTGGGGCGGGCCGCACGCTGCGCTTGCCGGTCCGGCAATCATCGCCTATCCCTCGCGCCCCATCTTATCTTATGTCCATCCCAGCCGAATTCCCCAATGTCACCGCCGTCACCAAAGCGAACGTCTATTTCGACGGCAAGGTGGTCAGCCACAGCATCCTGTTTCCGGACAGCAGCAAGAAGACCCTGGGCCTGATCTACCCGGGCAGCTTCCACTTCGGCACCGCCAAGGCGGAGCGCATGGAGATCGTGGCCGGTGAGTGCGACGTGAAGCTGGACGGCAGCGAGGAAAAGAAGAGCTACACCGGCGGGCAGTACTTCGACGTGCCCGCCAACAGCGGCTTCGACATCAATGTGTACTCCGGCATCTGCGAGTACATCTGCTCGTTCATTGATTGAGCAGACAATGGCAGGAACAGCTGCTAGCAAGTTGAAGGTAAAAAACTATTTTCCCGGCATGCTTGCTGGCAGCCAGATTCCCCAGAGCCCGCCGCTCCTGCGCATCTCATGTGATCTTTATCATGAGATGATTAGAAATGGCTCGTTGAAGGAGGACAACAAGATTGAGCTTATTGACGGCTACCTTTTTACCAAGGTGTCCATCGGCTCCTTGCACAGTGCTGTTGTTTCGAAACTGGAGCGCTTCCTCCATCGAATCCTCAAGGACGATGTAATCGTGAGGGGCCAAAACCCCATCACCATCCACGAATATTCGGAACCAGAGCCTGATGTTGTGGTGGCAAAATACAGGGGAGACTTTTACGCCAACCGTCATCCATATCCAGAAGATGTGGCACTGGTGATCGAGGTGGCGGACACCAGCCTCTCGTTTGATCGTGAGGCCAAAGTTCCTCTCTATGCCTCCTGCGGCATCCAGGAAACGTGGCTGGTCGATTTGAATGCCAAGGATGTCACCGCCTATCGCAAACCTGATGGAGCGCGATACACCGAAAAAGCCGTTTTTAGGAGTGGCGACACCCTCCCAGTTCCGGGCACAGGTGGAGCAAGTCTGGCGGTGGCCGAACTCGGCCTTTAAACAGCCCGGTTGGTTTCCTGCATGCCCACATCAAACCTGGGCATGATTTCGGGCTTTTCGTCTCTGCGGGGCTGTGATTAATGGCGGGATGTCCACGCTCCCGACCCCTGGCACCGACTCCTCCTCCACCCTCATGCGCCGCGCCTGGCTGGTGGTGGGGCTGCTGTTTCCGGTGGCTCTGCTGAACTACCTGGACCGGCAGATGATCGCCTCCATGAAGGTGTCGGTGATGGGCGACATCAAGGACATCGGCACGGAGGCCAACTGGGGCCACATGCTGGCATCCTTCAAGTGGGTGTATGCGATCTTCAGCCCCATCGGCGGCTACATTGCCGACCGCTTCAGCCGGAAGCTGACGATCTGCGGCAGCTTGTTTGTGTGGTCGCTCATCACCTGGCTCACCGGACATGTGAGCAGCTTCAATGAGTTGTACATCGCACGCACGGCCATGGGCATCAGCGAGGCGTTTTACATTCCGGCGGCGCTGGCGCTGATCGCGGACTACCACACGGGCGGCACACGCTCCCGCGCGGTAGGCGTGCACCAGATGGGGATCTACTGCGGGGTGATGGTGGGCGGCTTCGCCGGGTTTGTGGCGGACGATCCCAACCTGGGGTGGCGCTTCATGTTCGACTTTACCGGTCTGGCTGGGATTCTGTATGCCATCCCGCTGCTTTTGCTGCTGCGTGATGTGCCGCGCCAGACCGAGGCAGGAGTGGTGGCCGCGCCCAAACCCTCCATCGAAACAGCGATGTCTGAGCTGCTGACAAACCGGAATTTCATCCTGCTGGTGCTCTACTTCACCCTGCCCGCGCTGGCGGCCTGGGTGGTGCGAGACTGGATGCCTGCGATCCTGCAAAAGGCCTTCAACATCAGCCAGGGCAAGGCGGGTGTGTCCGCCGCGCTGTACTGGCAAGGAGCGGCGCTGGTGGCCGCCGTGTTCGGCGGCTGGCTGGCGGACCGCTGGATGCAGCGCAGCGCACGCGGCCGCATCTACGTGAGCGCCATTGGCATGATGCTCATCATCCCGGCCATGTTTGGCGTGGGGAACGCGCCTGGTTTGAACTCGTTCACGCTGGCCATCGCCTCATTGATCTTGTTCGGCGTCGGCTGGGGCTTCTTTGACTGCAACAACATGCCGATCCTGAGCCAGATCACGCGGCCGGAACTGCGCGCCACGGGCTACGGGCTCATGAACTTTGTGAGCATGATGTGCGGCGGCGCGGCCGACTGGGGCTTTGGTGCCATGACGGACGCAGGCGTGGCCTTGAACATGATCTTCGGGGTGTTCTCGCTGATCTGTGTGGTGTCGCTGGTGATCGTGCTGATGATCCGGCCGAAGTCCAACGTGTGACAGGGCAGTCGTCGAAAGCAGAAGGCAGGGGCTATAGAGATTCTCGGAATTTATTTCCGGGAAGACGTCAGGAGACGTTCGGCGGAGCTTGGAGGACCAAGCTCCCTGCCTCCAGCGGCCTGAACATTCGAGCGTCCAGTGACAGGTGGGGCGGCTGGTCCTCCAGCCGCCGTGGTGGACGAAGGAACCGGTGGACAAATTCCTCCAGCGTCTGCCTGGCCACCCGGAAATCAGTTTTGAACATCGTCATCTGTTTGGAATGTAGGACGCTCTGCTGTCCGGCATTCTCTTCACCGAACATGGCCGGCCTACAGTCCGGAAAACGCGCCTTTGCCGCCTTGGTTCAGCTCGGCGCACACTTCGGCAAAGGCGGCGGCCAGGGCCTGCCAGTCTTCCTTGCTGGTGTCCCAACCGCTGCTGATGCGCACGACGCGCCTGAGCTCCTCTGGAGTGGCTCCGAGCGCGGTGACGACGACGGACGAGCCTTCCTTGCCAGAACTGCAGGCGGAACCGGTGGAGATGCTGAATCCTCGGCGAGAGAGGCGGGTGAGCCACTTCAAATTGTCATGCGCCGGCATGACCATGAGGGCGGTGTTCCAAAGACGCGGCGCAGCCTCGCTGATGACACGCAGCTCCCCAAAACCGGTGCGCAGGGACGCAACAAACTGATCCCGCAGTCCCGCTTGCACCTTGGCGCATTCTTCAAGCCTGGGCACAAGAGTCTCCAACGCGGCGACCATGGCCTCGATCGCAGGATAGTTCTCTGTTCCCGCACGGCGCCCGTTTTCCTGCGGCCCCCCACGCATGAAACTGAGGCGTGAATCCTCTTCAGGCAGCACTAAAAAACCGCAGCCCTTGGGTCCGCCGAACTTGTGCGCGCTGCCGGTGATGAAGTCGCACTCGCCGAGGGTGGAAGCATCTAGCTTGCCGATCCATTGAGCGGCATCGGCATGGAAGGGCACTTCATGCTTCCGGCATAGCGCGGCAATCTCCTGCCAGGGCTGCAAGGCGCCGCTTTCATTATTGGCCGCCATCACTGAGACAAGGACAGGTTGATGCGCGGATATGGCCTTTGCCACCACGTCCGGCTCGACGATGCCATCCGTGTTCACGGGCAGCTCGATCACCTTTCGGCGACGGGCTGCCTCGCGGACGCTGGGATGCTCGATGGCGGAGATCAAAACAACAGCATCCTGGGGCAGAGAGGCAAACAACGCATTGTTTGATTCGGTGGCGCCGCTGGTGAAGACGATGCGCTCCGCCTCCGCACCGAGCAGCGAGCCCAGCCGCTCCCGCGCAGCCTCAAGCTGCTGGCTGGCCAGTCCGGCGTCGCGATACAGGCTGGAGGGATTGTGCCAGTGCCTCTCGCTGGCGCGCAGCCAGGCCTCACGCGCGGCGGGATGCGGCGGCGTGGTGGCATTGTGGTCGAAATAGCCGTTCATGCCGGGCGCGCTCACTTGCGATAGTTCCCTGGCGACGGCTCAAACCGGGACGGCAGGGGAATGTGGCACAGCAGCAGGATCAACGAGCCGCCGATGAAGGGCAGCCACGCGTCCCGCCCGCCATGAGACAGCAGGCCGTTCACAAAGCCGAGAACACCCATGCCTTCACACATGGCAAAGATGACGATGTTTCCCGCGACGAAGCGGTTGCGGCCGGCAGGGTTGTCCACCTTGAGCTTCCCGGCGGAAAAGCCCCCCAGCAGAACCTTGCGCAGCACAAACGTCAGTGGAGCCATGGCTCCGGCAACAAGGGCGAAGATGCTGGCGGGCGAATCGTGCGCCTCCTTTGCGGGCGCAAAGGTGATGACGTTCAGCACCACGATGTACATGATGAGAGAACAGCACAGCGCCCCCCAGATGATGAAGACAATCAGTTGGATGGGTTTCATGTGGGGGCGGAAATCACACGCTGCGGATGGGTGTACACATTCATGGTTTCTCCACGCAGAAAGCCGATGAGCGTCTGCCCGGCCTCCTGCGCAAACTCCACGGCCAGACTGCTGGGGGCGGAGATGGCGGCCACCAGCGGGATGCCTGCGGCGAGAGCCTTCTGAATGATCTCAAATGAGACGCGCCCGCTGACAAGAAGAATGTGCCGGTCCAGTGGCAGGAGGTTTTGTTGCAAGGCGTGGCCGATGATCTTGTCCAGCGCGTTGTGGCGGCCCACATCCTCCCGCAAGACCAAGAGGTTCCCTTCGAGATCAAACAAGCCGCTGGCATGGAGGCCGCCGGTTTGGGAGAAGGTTTCCTGCGCGGCGCGCAGCTTGTCGGGCATGCTGGCGATCAAGGCCGGGGAAACGCTCCATGCTCCTTTCACCGCAGGAAAGCGCTGGAAGACGCTGTCAATGCTTGTCTTTCCGCAGATGCCGCAGCTTGAGGCGCTGAAGACATGGCGGGTCAGAGACCCCCAGTTCACCACGGCTCCGCCGAGCAGCACGTCCACCACATTGCCATGAATGTTGCCAGTGCTGGGGCATTGCGAAATCTCCAGGATGTCGCGCGCACTCTGCACCACGCCTTCGGTGACGAGAAACCCGGCGGCGAGCTCCTCATCATTCCCCGGTGTGCGCATGACGACTGCCACGGAGCGCCCCTCCACGCGGATCTCCAGCGGCTCCTCACGCGCGGTCACGTCGTCCACCACATGCACGCCGCCGGCGGTGCTCACCTTGTGCACCTGCACTTCAGCGATGGCTGGATTCTCCGCGCTCATATGGTCAGGATGACTCCATGAAGTCTGCGGCCAGCACGCCCGCAGGCACGCGGCGCGGCTCGGCGATGAGGCGCACCATCTTGTCAAAAATCTCGCGCCCCTTCAAAATCTCGATCTCCACCCGCATGAAGTAGAAGGGGATGTCCGCCACGGGCAGCTTGGGAAAGCGCACGTAGTCCTTCTCCGTGGTGACCATGCAGTGCACATCCCGCCGTACGCAGCGCTCCACGAAGCCGCGAATCTCCGGCCCATGAAAGTGGTGATGGTCGGCGAAGCGGGAGATGACCTCCACCTTGGCCCCGAGCTTGCGCAGGAGGTTCTCAAAGCTCTCCGGCACGGCGATGCCCGACAGCGCGCCCACGAACTGGCCCCGCAACCCGTCGATGGGAATGCGCTCGCCGGTGTGGATGTTTTCAAAGTGCAGGGCGCGGTGGCGGCACTCGATGATCTCGGCCGCGCGGTTGTAGCGGCGGATCTGCTTGATGAGGTCCTCGGTGTCTCCGTCCGACTTGGTGATGAAGATGTAGCTGGCGCGGCGCAGGCTGCGCGGCGGCTCCCGCAGCGTGCCGCGCGGCAGCATGTGGCCGTTCACGCCGAAGGCGGCAGTCTTGTCGATGAGCACGATGTCGTGCCGGTGCTTGAGCTTCAGGTATTGCAGGCCGTCATCGAGCACGAGCACGTCGGCACCGAACCTCTGGATGGCATACGCGCCGGCCTTCACCCGGTTTTTGTCCACCACGACAGGAACGCCGGGACAGTTCTTTGCCAGCATGAAGGGCTCATCCCCGGCGTTGTAGGAATCCAGCAGCACATTCTCGCCGTCAGACACCACACGTGGCAGCGGCTCCGGCGGCCGGGGTATCCAGCCGAGGCGCGCGGCGATTTTCTTGGTGAAGGGCAGCTTCTTCTGCCGCTTGCTTTTGTAGCCGCGGCTCAGGATGCACACGTTGCGGCCGTGCTCGCGCAGGGCCTTCACCAGCATCTCCACCACGGGGGTCTTGCCGGTGCCGCCGACGGTGAGGTTTCCCACGCTGATGACCGGCACGCCGAGGTGGTGATCGTGAATGTAGCGGTGCCTGTAGAGATAGAGCCGTGTACGCACGGCGGCGGAGTAGATGCCGGAGAGACCACGGAAGACCAGACGCAAAAGGGATGCGCGGATGCCACGACGGTTGTGAATGATCACGTCGATGACGAAATTTTCGAGGTCTTCCAGGGTGTCTTGCACTGGCCGTCATTGGAGGCGGGGAAGCGCCCCCCGTCAAACGAGACGCCTTGATGTTTGCGCACGAATTTCGTAGCCTGCGGGCATGAAACGTCTCCTCCCGACGCTGCTGGCCGTTTTCCTTGCCATTCCCGCCGGCCACGCCCGCACCCTGGCGGAGGCTGCCACCCAGCAGGCCAAAAGACTCCCGGTAGGCTGCATCGTCACCGGAGAGCTTCTTGACGGCGGCAAGGCAAGCTTTGCCATCGCAGGCAAAGCACCGGAAGCCAAAGGGGGGCCACCGGAGAAATGGGTGTTTGAGATCGGCTCCATCACCAAGGTCTTCACCGGGCTGCTGCTGGCCCAGGCCGTGGTGGAGAAGAAGGTGACGCTGGAGACGACTGTGGCTGAGGTTCTGGGAAAGGATGCCCAATTTGCCGACCCGCGCGTGGCCGCGATCACGCTGAAGCAGCTCTCCACCCATACCAGCGGTCTGCCCCGCCTGCCCAGCAATCACGCCGCAGGCGTGGCCGAAGACGACCCCTACGCCAACTACGATGAGAAGCTGCTGCTGGCCTACATCCAGGGTGAAAAGCTCAGAGGCGAAGGCCCCTACACCTGCAGCTACTCGAACATCGGCGTGGGCCTGCTGGGCTACCTGCTCGGCAGGGTGTATGACAGCACCTGGGATAAGGCGATGCTGGAGAAGGTGTGCCGCCCCCTGGGGCTGCATGACACCGCCGTCACCCCTCCGGACGGCCTCGTCGTGGCCACACCCAACTCTGGCAAGAAGGAGGTCAAGCCGTGGCACCTTGCGGCGGTCGGCGGCGCGGGGGCGCTGCGCAGCACGGCGGCGGACATGCTGCGATTCGGCGAGGCCATTCTGCACCCGGAGAAGACACCGCTAGACGAGGCCTTCGCCATCGCCCTACAGCCGCACGCGGAGGCACCGGCTGATGGTGGCCACATCGGCCTCGGCATCTTCATCAACAAGCAGGACGGAGAGCAGACGCTGCATCACGATGGCGGCACCGGCGGCTACCGATCCGGGCTGCAGGTGATCCCCGCCAAAGGCATCGTGCGAGTGGCGCTGATCAACAACGACGAACTGGGCGGGAGCGAGGTGATTGCCGCCACCTCGGAGGCCAAGGCCGCTGCGGCCAAGAACCTCAAGGAGATCGCGCTGCCTGCGGACCAGATGAAAAATTATCCCGGTGTGTATGAGCTGGACCGCGACACACGCTTCACCCTGGTGCTGCACAAGGGAAAGCTCTGGCTGCGGCTCACCGGCCAGGCTTTTCTGCCGATGTCTGCCATGGCGGCAGACCGCTTTTTCAACACCCGCGTGGCGGCTGAGGTGGGCTTCACCCGGGACAAGGAGCAGAAGATCCAGTCTCTGACCTTGTACCAGCACGGCCGTGAGCTGACGGCCAAACGCAAGGGCGATGCGCCGAAAGTCATCATGCACACCGCCGAGGAACTCGCCCCCTACAAAGGCGAGTACGCGCTGATGGGGATGAAGAAACTTTGGATTGAGGTGCGGGCCAGCACCCTCTTTGCCAAACTGGAGGGGCAGGAGTTCATGCCCGTCTTCCAAACAGCGGCAGACCGGTTTGAATACGATGTGGTGGAGGCCGCGCTGGTCTTCACGCGCGACGACAACAAGAACCTCACCGGACTGGTCCTGCAACAAAACGGCATGACTGTGACCGCGCCACGGGTGAAGCCCCCGCCCGGCGGTGTGGCGAAGTGACGCCCGCCCTACTTCTCCGCCAGCGCCAGGATGGTCTGGAAGTGCGGGCTGTTGCCCTCGCGATGCACGACGCTGGTCTCCACACGGCTGAAGCCTGCGCGGCCCAGCATGTCGTGCAGATCACTCTCGGAGAAGCCCAGCCACACATCCGCATAGAGGTCCCGCGCCTTTTCAAACTGGTGCTTCAGCAGGTCCAGGACGACGATACGGCCGCCGGGCTTCAGCATGGCCTGGGCGGCCTTCAGCGCCTTCTCCGGATTCTGCGCATGATGCAGCGCCTGACTGAGGAAAACGAGGTCCACGCTCGAGGACACGATGGGCGGCGCCTCGATGTCGCCGAGGCGGTACTCCAGATTGGTGAAGCCGTGCTTCTGCGCCAGCTCCGAGCCATAGGCCACCATCTTCTCGCTGTTGTCCACGGCGATGACTTTCTTCGCCCGCTGGGCCAGCAGCTGGGAGAGCGTTCCCTCCCCTGCCCCGAGATCCGCGATGATGAGCGGCGGCATCAGCTTGAGCAAGGTTTCGCCCAGGCCTTTCCACGAACGGCCGGGGATGTAGTGGCGGCCAAACTTCCCGGCCAGCGCGTCGAAATAGGCCTGCGCGGTCTGGGCGCGCTTCCGCAGCACCACCTGCAGGGCCTCGGAGTCCTTTTTGACTTCCTTCAGCTCTTCGCCTGCGGCCTCCAGCAGGGCCAGGAAATGACCGTGCGCCGGCTGGTCCTTTGCACTTGGCTCATCCAGGCGGTAGAGGCGGTTCTTGCCACTGCGACGGTCGCTGACCAGATCCGCGCCCTTCAGCTTGGCAAGCTGGGCGGAGATGTTGGACTGCGGCAGCGACAGCACTTCCTGCAATTCCGCCACGCTCAGCTCCTCCTGCTTGAGCAACAGCAGCAGCCGCACCCGGGTGGGATCGGCAATGAGGCTCAGAGATTTCAAGACGGAGGCCACGCAAAGAGGATCATATCAACGCATGATGATTCATCAATGCGAAGTTTTGCCAGGGTGCCTCGGCCCTTCTCAGAACTTGGATGCGGCCCAGATGCCCGCCTTGCGCTGCTCCGCCTGCCTGCGCAGCGCCTGCAACTCCAGGGCATACTCATTCAAGGAGCGGGAGTCTGACGGCAGGCTGGTGGTGACCCCTGCCACCCGTGCGTAACCCTGCTGCACCAGAAGGTCCGCCAGATACACCCACTTTCCCGCGCCCATGTCCACCAGGATCAGGGCATAAAAGCGGCTCAGCCCGGGCACCTCCTCCCAACGCGTCATCACCGTGAACGGGCGCTGCTTGAGAAGCTGGGTGACATAGGCGGCGGCTTTCTGCCCTTCCTCAATGGCGCGCTGGCTGCTCACGCCGAAGTAGCGCCCCTGCTCCTGCACGCGCTGGGGATGGGTGAGGGATGTGTCCAGCGCATCGACGAAATAGAGGACGAACACATGCTCGTCCTCGGTCTCGCTGACCTTGATGCGCAGGGTGTCGGCCTCGTTGGTGCGGCTTTCAACCAGGCGTGCCTTGGGAAAGATCTTGAATCCTGGCAGCGGCGCGCTGGCGCCACCGGCCTGCGCATCCGGCGGCAACTGCGCCACGCCCACCGGCACGGCGGACAGCGGCACGGGACGGCTTTCCTTCAAAAGGATGGCCACAAGCACGACAATCAGCACCAGCACACAGGTGATGGCGAGATTGAGAAGAGTGTCGCGCAGGGGCATGGACATCGTGGCGTCATTGTCCCGCGCTCAAGCGCCCGCTCAAGCTGCAAGTACAGCGCCTGGCCCGCCGCGCCTGCGCGGTTGTTTTTTGCCACACCAGGAAAGAAAACGATGACGACGCGCGAATTGGTACGACCTCCTACCAATTTCATGGAATTTTCATCCCTCAAACCCACACCCACTCTTGTGGAGCAGGTCTGCTCCCGGCTGGCGCGGCAGCTCCGTGCCGAGAGTGAGACTGGCGATGGCAAACTGCCGCCGGAGCGCATCATGGCGGAAAAGCTGGGCGTGAGCCGCACGGTGCTGCGGGAGGCCACCAAGCGGCTGGAACTACAGGGACTTTTGGAAATCCGCCACGGCAGCGGCATCCGCGCGGTGAACAGGCTGCACAAGCCGCTGAACGGCTCCCTTTCCCTGCTGCTGCCGGAACTGCCGGAGAGGCTGCGACAGCTGCTGGAGGCGCGGGCCGCCATCGAGCCGGAGATGGCACGCCTCGCCGCACAACGGGCCAAGGCGACCGACATCCGGCGGCTGGGCGAGATTCATGCCTGCATGGCCAACGCCACGAATGACACCGAGGCAGTGGAGGCGGACATCGATTTCCACCGCGCCTTGGCGGGCATTGCGGACAATGAGATTTTCAAGATCATGCTGGAGTCGCTGGCCGACCTGGGCCGCGAAAGCCGCCGTGTGACCATCGGCAATGTGGGCAGACAACGCGCCATCGACCACCATGCCGCAATCCTGGCCGCCGTTGCCAGCCACGATCCAGACGCGGCGGCAAGGGCGATGAAGCACCACATGGACGAGGCCGTGCGCGATCTGGCCGCCAAAACCAAGCTGAAACGATGAAAACCGTTTTCCTCATCCTCCTCTGCGTGGCTGGCGCATCCGTGAAGGCGGCCGATTTTGAGAGGGACATCCGCCCGCTGCTGCGGGAGCGGTGCGTGGAATGTCATGGCGAGGAAAAGCAGAAGGGGGAGCTGCGGCTGGATGCGAAGGCCTTCGCCTTCAAAGGCGGGCATGATGGAGCGGCGATTGTGGCAGGCGATCCCAGCAAAAGCCCGCTCCACCTGCGGCTGGTAACGACGAATGAGGATGAACGCATGCCACCGAAGGGAGAACCCCTGACGCCAGCCCAGACGAGGGCCGTGAAGGAGTGGATCGAGTCCGGCGCACCGTGGCCGGAGAACGCGGCGGACCGCGCCGCCTTGACAGACAAGCGGCTGGCCCACTGGGCGTGGCAGCCCATTGCGCCGTCCTCCAAGACGCAGGGCATTGATGACTTTGTGCGCGCGGAACTCGCGAAAAAGCAGCTGAAGCCCTCCCCTCCAGCCGATGCGCGCACCCTGGTTCGGAGGCTGACCTTTGATCTGCACGGCCTGCCGCCGACGCCGGAGGAGGTGGAGGCCTTTGTGAATGACCGTGACCCCAGGGCCTATGAGAAGCTGGTGGACCGGCTGCTGGCCAGCCCGCGCCATGGAGAACGCCAGGCCCGCCACTGGCTGGACATCGCGCACCACGCGGACACGCACGGCTTTGAGCGTGACCAGCGGCGTGACAACGCATGGCGCTATCGTGATTATGTCATTGCGGCGCTGAACGCCGACAAACCCTATGACCAGTTTTTGCGCGAGCAGATAGCGGGCGATGTCCTGGCGCCTGATGATGCGCAGTCCGTGGCGGCGACCGGCTTCCTGGCCGCAGGCCCCTGGGACTACGTGGGCCAGGTGGAGACGAAGAGCGACGAGCTGCGCCGTGCCGCGCGTGCGCTGGACCTTGATGACATGGTGACACAGGTAATGACGGCATGCTGCGCCGTCACGGTGAACTGCGCGCGCTGCCATGACCACAAGCTGGACCCGATCTCCCAGCGCGAGTATTACTCGCTATGGGCGGTGTTCGCGGGACTGAAGCGTGGCGACCGGGAGCTGGACACCCAGCGATCGCAGCGGCGGGACAAACTTGCCGCCGATCTCGCGGCAACGACCCAGGCCATTTCCAGGCTGGCCGGTGCCTCCCTGGATCTGGCGGACATGGTGGGCGGAGGTGACGGCACAGGCAGCGGGCAGGACGGCCTGGGCATCCGCATCCAAAACGGGCAGGCCATGTCGGAGATGCTGGGCTATTTCAAGGACCTGCAGCCAAACCGTTTCGAGCGGCCACGTTTTCCCGGGAAGCTGAAGGCCCCTGCAAATTTCGTGGATGGCGTGGTGCTGCCGGATGGCAAGACGCGGGTGCCCATCTCCTCCACCCAACTGATGGCCGAGGGCGTGCCGGCCACCTCCGGCCACACGTGGGATGCGGTGCGCAACGGCCCTCTCTCCGCCCAAGTGAGCAAGACCCTGGGCGGGATAGACTATTCGCAAAAGGGCCATTCGATGCTGGGGCTGCATGCCAACAGCGCGGTGACCTTCGACCTGGGTGCGATCCGGCGGCACTTTGGCCATGATGCGCTGCGCCTTACTGCCACGGCGGGCTTTGGCGCGAAGCAGAGCGAGGCAGCCTCGCTGGCAGATGTGAGTGTGCATGTGGATGGGAGGCTGGTGTTCCAACGCCTGAAACTGACGAAGGATGCCGTCGTCCCCATCGAGCTGGAGCTGCCGAAGACGGCCCGCTTTCTGACACTGATGGCGACTGACGGCGGCGATGGCATTGGCAGTGATCTCCTGTTCTTTGGCGATCCGCTGCTGCATCCGATGCATGACGAGAAGCAGGTGGCCGCCGCTGATGCGACCCAGCTGAAGACACTGCGGGAGAAGGAGGCGCGGCTGCGGCATGAGATCGCAGCATTGAAGGAGTCCCCCAAGGTGTATGGCGTCATCGCGGACGCGGCACCGCCGCCGGTCTTTGTGCTCAAACGTGGCGACACGGAATCCCCCGCCGATGGTGCTGTGGCACCGGCCAGCCTGGCGCTGCTGCGTGATTTGAAGGCGGATTTTGGCACGTCCGACATGGCTGAGGGGGAGCGCCGCAAGGCGCTTGCGGCCTGGATCACGGATGCGCGCAACCCCCTCACCCGGCGGGTCATGGTGAACCGCCTGTGGCACTGGCACTTCGGCCAGGGAATCGTCAACACACCCAGCGATTTCGGCCTCGGCGGCGGCAGGCCCTCGCATCCCGAACTGCTCGACTGGCTGGCCGATGAGCTGCTGCGCGGCGGGTGGTCCCTGAAGCATCTGCACAAGCTCATTGTGATGAGCGAAACCTACCGGCAAAGCAGCGCCTTCAATGACAAGGCCGCCGCGTTGGACGCGCAGAACCGTCTTCTCTGGCGGCAAAACACCCGCCGCCTGGAGGCGGAGGCGCTGCGCGATGCCGTGCTCGCCGTCTCTGGCAAACTCAACCTCCATTTGACCGGCGGCCCCGGCTTCACCGACTTCAACTACACGGAGGGCTATGCGCCTGTCTATGAGCACATCACCGCTGACAAGCCGGAGCTTTGGCGGCGCAGCATCTATCGTTTCGTCACCCGCAGCACGCCGCAGCGATTCCTGACAACCTTGGACTGCCCGGACCCGGCGAACCTCACACCCACGCGTCTGACGACAACGACCGCGCTGCAATCGCTGGCGCTGTTTAACAATGATTTTGTGCTGCGGCAGGCGCGCCACTTTGCAAAACGGCTGCGGCAGGAAGCGGGGGATGACACCGCCGCGCAGGTGCGCGGCGCCTATCAGCTCGCCTTTGCCCGCGGGCCTGACGCCGAAGAGCTCCGCCCCGCCATCACATTCATCGAAGCCGGTGATTTGTTCGCCTTCTGCCGCTCGATCCTGAACTCCAATGAATTTGTCTATGTGGACTGACCGTTTCACCAGCGCCGCATGTCAAACGTCATGAAACCATTGCTCCTCCTTCTCGCTCTTTGTCCCCTGCTCTCCGCTTCCGCAGCGCCTAACATCGTCCTTATGATGGGCGACGACCATGGCTGGGAGGAGACGGGGTATCACGGGCATCCGCATGTGAAGACGCCGGTGCTGGATGAGATGGCGGCAACGGGGCTGCGGCTGGAGCGCTTCCATGCCGCGCATCCGAGCTGCTCGCCCACGCGCGCGAGTTTCCTCACCGGGCGGCATCCGAACCGCATGGGCACCTTTGCGCCGGGATGGTCGCTGCGGCCGGAGGAGATCACGATGGCACACGTGCTGGACAAAGCTGGCTATTACTGCGGGCATTTTGGCAAGTGGCATGTCGGCACGGTCAAGGCTGGCTCGCCGACGAATCCTGGTGCCATGGGTTTTCATGAATGGCTTTCGCACGACAACTTTTTCGAGCTGAACCCCTCGCTCTCGCGCAATGGCGGCCCTCCGCAGGTCTTCCAGGGTGAAAGCTCCGAGATCCTGGTGCGAGAGGCGATGACGTTCATCGACAAGGCGAAGCAGGACGCGAAGCCGTTCTTCACCGTCATCTGGTTTGGCTCGCCGCATGAGCCCTACAGCGGCCTGCCGGCCGACCTGGCCCTGTATGATGATCTTCCGGCCAAGTACGCGACCAAAAAGGTCAAGCTGACCTCAAACGAGACCGGCGGCCCCACCACGCGTCCGCAGGGTGAGGTGCTGCGAGAACGCTACGCTGAGATCACCGCGATGGACCGCGCCATCGGCATGCTGCGCAAGCACCTTGCCTCCACCGGCCTGCGCGATGACACGCTGCTGTTTTACTGCGGCGACAATGGCACTTCGGCGGACGGTTCGCTCTACACACCGCATCGTGGGGTAAAGGGTGCGGTTTATGAGGGTGGCACGCTCGTGCCGGGCCTCATCGAATGGCCTGCGCGGATCAAAGCTCCGCGCAGCACCCATGTTGTGGCCCACACCAGCGATCTGCTGCCAACGCTTGCCGCGCTCACCGGCCAACCGCTGCCAAAACGCCCGCTCGATGGCATCGACCTCACGGCCTTGCTCGATGGCACGATGACGGAACGCGCCACGCCGATCTTCTTCTGGGACTACAACACCGCCCGCCTGAACGGCGTCAAAGACCAGCCCTACATTGACCCGAAGCAGCAGGAAGGCACCACGCCGCTGGCCAAGATCGCCGCTGGCAAGGCGACCCGTGACTTTAAAAACGTGCGCCATCCCGGCGAGATCATCGACGCCGACTTCCTGGGCGCCCGCGCCATCATCGACGGCCACTTCAAGCTGGTGATCCACGATCCCAAAAAAGGCGCGCCCAAGCAGGAGCTTTTCGATCTGGCCGCTGATCCCGCTGAGAAGACCGATCTGATCACGCAGCAACCCGAAACCGCCGCCAAGCTACAGGCCAAGATCCGCGCATGGCAGCACTCCGTGCTGAAGAGCCTGACAGGGGCTGACCACGTGAAGTGAACCCGCCTGCATCATGAAACCGCGCATCCTCATCCTGCTGGCCGCTCTTCTGCTGCAGACGCCCGCCCACGCCAGCTTTCTAGAAGCCGCGCCCGGCATCTTCTCATGGAAGAGCACCTGCAACGCGCATGTGCTGCGCGATGGCGACACCGCGTTGCTGATCGACCTCGGCGACGGCAGTGTGCTGGAACACCTGCATGAGATCGGCGTGCAAAGAGTTGAATGGCTGCTGGTCACCGGACACCATCGTGAGCTGCTGCAAGGCGTGGGAAAACTGGACCGTTCGGTGACTCAAGTCGCCGCGCCGAGGGAGGAGCAGGCGTTTTTCGAGACGCCCACGACGTTCAGAAAATGGTACCCGCTGCTGACAGACAAGTTTGCGGTGCATGGAGCAAGCTATCTGCGGCCGCCTGCACAGCCGGTGAAGGTGGACCGCTGGCTGGCGGATGGCGAGGTGTTTGAATGGCGTGGCAGGAAGATCATGTGCCACCTCACGCCCGGCCATTCGCCCGGCGGCATGAGCTACCAGATCGATGACAAGGTCTTCCTGGGAGGCGTGATGCACGATGGCGCAAAGATGACGAACTGGTTCGACACCGAGTGGGACTATGGCTTTGCCAAAGGACTCGACGCCTTGACCGTCTCGGTGTCCAAGCTGGCCGAGCTGAATCCGCGAACGGCCTTCTCCGCCCAGGGGCCGGTCGTCGCCCATGCGACTGAACAACTCAAGGCCTACCACCAGAAGCTGGTGGACTTCCGCCCTGACTACGTGCGTGGCTACCCTGTCGATTCACTCAGCAAGCGGCCGGCGCACCCGTCACTGAAGCCGACCCAGGCGAACTACATCATGCAGGTGACGCCGCATCTGTATATGTTCGGCCCAGAGATGGCGGGGAAGAACTTCGCCATCATCATCGCCGACAGCGGCCACGCCTTGCTGCTGGACTGCGGCCTGTTCCCCAAGCTGGTGCTGGAGCGCATCATCAGCGACATGAAGGAGCACCTTGGCCTGAAACAGATCGACGCGTGCTGGATCTCCCACTCGCACGGCGACCACTTCACGCTGTTTCCCGCGCTGCAGGAGCACGGCGTGAAGTTCTGGACGATGGACAGCATCGTGGACAAATGCGAGAACCCGCGCCACTATGACTACCCGGCGATGATCGGCGCCTACAACGCCGGCTTTGAAAAGGCGCGGATCGACCGCGTGCTCAAGGCTGGCGATGTGATCGAATGGGAAGGCCACAAGCTGCACATCGACTGGATGCCGGGCCAGACAGAGTTTGGCAATGCGCTGTGGCTGGAACTCGACGGCAAGAAGATCGTCTTCACCGGTGACAATCTCTTTGGCGACCCGTCCGATCCCACGCAGAACGGTCATGAGTGCGTCAACGCGCGCAACAGCGCCCTCATTGAGGAAGGCTACCTTGTGGCCGCGAGGTATCTGCAAACACTGCAGCCCGACATCATCATGGGCGCGCACAGCGTGCTGATGACCGATCCCGCGGCGTTCATCGGGCGCTACCATGACTGGGCCTTGCGCGCCATCCGGCAGTACAAGGAACTGCTGCCCGGCGAGGACTATGAGTACGGCTACGACCCGTACTGGGTCAGCGCGTATCCCTACCGTGTTGACCTGATGTCGAGCAACACGCAGACGGTGCAGGTCACAGTGCGCAATTTCCGCGACAGGCCGCAGCAGCATCGCGTGGTGTTGAAGGTGCCGCCGGGCATCACGGCGGAGCCTGGCGCGCTCGAAGGCAGTGTTGCCGCAAAGAGCCGGCAGGCTTTTCCCGTGAAGCTCACCGTCACGGATCGTTCCAAGCTCGCCGGAGGGGTGCAGATCGTGCCCTTCGACATCACGCTCGATGGCAGGCGCCACGGGGAGCTTTTCGATTTCATCCTGATGGGCAAGGAAACACCGAAAACCGAGAAGAAGAAGCCATGAGCCCTGTGTCACGCCGCCAGTTCCTGCACAACGCCGCCGGTGGCATCGGCGGGCTCGCCCTGACCTCCATGCTCGCGCGTGGTGCGCAGCCGCACCATGCCGCGAAGGCCCGGCGCGTGATCCAGATTTTCTGCCCTGGCGGCATGAGCCATGTGGACACGTTTGATTACAAGCCGGAGCTGATCAAACGCGCGGGGAAGCCCTTTGATCCCGATGGCAAGGTGCAGTTCTTTGCCTCGAAGCCGGGCAACTGCCAGCCGGGGTGGTGGCCCTTCCGCCAGCATGGGGAATGCGGACGGTGGGTGAGCGACCTGCTCCCCAAACTGGCGACGCATGTGGATGACATGGCCTTCATCCACTCGATGCAGAGCAAGACGGCGCTGCATGGGCCGGGCTGTTTCATGATGAACACCGGCCAGACGCTGCCGGGCTTTCCCAGCATGGGCGCGTGGGTGACGTATGGCCTCGGCAGCGAGAGCGAGAACCTGCCATCGTTTGTGGTGCTGCCAGATCCGCGCGGACTGCCCCCTGGCGGGCCGATCAACTGGGGCGCGGGCTTTCTGCCTGCGGTGCATCAGGCCACCACGCTGGACACCGGCAATGCGGAGCAGCCGATTGCGGACCTGTTTCCTCCGAAGGATTTCGGCGGCACCAGCCGCGCGCAAGACCAGAAGACGCTGGGATTTTTGCAGCAGCTCAATGCGCAGCACCGGGCCACACGCGCCGGCAACACGGAGCTGGACGCGCGCATTGCGGCATACGAGATGGCCGCGCGCCTGCAGCTCAGCGCGCCAGAGGTGGCGGACATTCGTGGTGAAAGCGAGCTGACGCGGAAACTTTACGCGGTGGATGACCCCGAGATCGGCCCCTTTGGACGGCAATGCCTGCTGGCACGGCGGCTCGCCGAACGGGGTGTGCGCTTCATTCAGATCTACTGCGGCGCGGAAAACACCACGGCCAAGAAGATCCGGCCGAACTGGGACAGCCATGAGGACCTGGTGCGTGACCATGGCTACTGGGGCGCGGTGCTGGACACTGGCGCGAGCGCTTTGCTGGCCGATCTCAAATCACGCGGCCTGCTGGACAGCACGCTGGTCATCTGCACCAGCGAGTTTGGCCGCCAGCCTGCGGCCCAGGGCACGGGCGGCAAGGGCCGCGACCACAATGCGGGAGCCTTCACCGCCTGGATGGCGGGCGGTGGGATCAAGGGCGGGCTGGGTTATGGCACCACCGATGAGCTGGGCTTCAAGGCGGTGGAGAACATCGTCCACAGTTATGAGCTGCACGCCACCGCGCTGCATCTGCTGGGGCTTGACCATGAGAGGCTGACCTTTTATCACAATGGCCTGCAACAACGCCTCACCGGCCTGGAAGGGCATGGGGTGATCCAGGAACTCATTGCATGACCGTGACCATGCCTCCCACCGTAGCCATCATCGACTGGACCACCTCTCCGCAGGGCGACCCAAACTCCGGCATTGAGCGGGAGATTCTTGGGCGGGCCGCGCGCATCACGCGCTTCCTCTGCGAGACGGATGACGACCTGCCGGATGAGATTGCCGAGGCGAATGCGGTGATCCTGTGGCACAACATGCCGCTGACGGCGTCAGGCATTGCCAAGCTCAAAAACTGCCGCGCCATCATCCGCAATGGCGTGGGCTTTGACTCGGTGGACATCGCCGCCGCGCGGGCGCGAGGCATCGCCGTGTGCAATGTGCCGGACTACGGCACGGAGGAGGTGGCGGACCATGCCATCGCGCTGGCCATGGCGCTGTGCCGCCAGCTTTTCCCGCTGGATGCGGAGGCGAAACAGCTAGGCTGGAACATCCGTGTGACGCCACGCCTGCGCCGGCTGCGGGGGCTGACCTTTGGCATCGTGGGCCTGGGCCGTATTGGAACTGCGACGGCGCTGCGGGCGAAGGCGCTGGGATTCAATGTCGTGTTTTATGACCCGTATCTGGCCAATGGGGCGGACAAGGCGGTGGGCCTGCGCCGGGTGCGAAAGCTGGAGGAGCTGCTGGCCGAAAGCGATGTGCTCTCCCTGCACTGCCCGTTGAACGAGGAGACACGGCACCTCATTGCCGAGCGCGAGCTGGCGCTGATGAAGCCGGAGGCCTTCATCGTGAACACGGCGCGCGGGGCCGTCATCAAAAAGAGCGCCATCCTGGCGGCCCTGGGGGAGGGGCGCCTTGCCGGGGCGGGGCTGGATGTCATCGAGGATGAGCCTCTTCGTTCGGAAGAGGAGGCTGCGACACCGAACCTCATTGCCACCTGCCATGCGGCGTTTTGCAGTGTGGAGTCGAAGATCGAGATGCGCAGCACCTCCGCCCGCATTGCGCTGGGGGCGGTGCGTGGGGAGCCGCTGGAAAATGTGGTGAACGGAGTTGCCTGACCATGCGCCTCGCCATCTGCTTCCTGGCCTTGCTCACACTTTCGGCATCTGCCGAGGAGCGTTCGTTGGAGGACTTCCGGCATCTTGTCCATACCGGCACGTGGACGGAGAACTGGCCGGATGACGGCGGGCAACGTGACGTCACCGCCGAAGTCTGGACACGAGCCATGCAGGCGGTGTTGGAGACGCAGGACACGCTGCGCATTCCTGCACGTGCCAAGCCTTACTACCTGGACGGCCCTATCATCCTGAAGTCAGGCCAGAAGCTCATTGCGGATCCGCAGGCGGAGATCCGCCTCCGCCCCGGCACAAACACCTGCATGGTGCGCAACGAGCACATCGTCGGATTTCCCGAACAGCCTGTGCCGGAGGAGACCCGGCCCGACGTGGACATCTCCATTGAGGGCGGCATCTGGACCACGCTGGCCACTTCCCATAAGGAGACGAATGGCAACCTGAGAGGCGCCTCCGCAAGGGAGAATGCGGTCCACGGCACGCACGGTGTGATCCTGCTGCACAATGCGCGTCATGTGAACGTGCGCCACATCACCGTGCGCCAAAGCAAGGCCTTTGCGGTGCATCTCGCCAACGTGAGGGACTTCATGGTGGAGGGAGTGACTCTGGACCGCCACAGACGCGATGGCGTTCACGTCAATGGTCCGGCAGGCAGCGGCGTCATCCAGCAGGTACGCGGAGATTCCGCAGATGACACCGTGGCGCTGAATGCGTGGGAGTGGAAAAACTACGCGCCCAGCTTTGGTCTCATCCATGACATCGTGATCGACGATGTGACCGGCACGCGTGCTGGCATCCATGCAGCCAACTCCATCCGCCTCCTGCCCGGCATAAAGCAGTTCAAGGATGGAACGACGCTGGCCTGCCCGATCCACGAAGTGACTGTCCGACGCGCCACGGACATCCGTGAGTTCAAGCTCTACGACCAACCCAACCTTGAGCTGGGACGCGAAAACGACTTCAGCCAGGGGGTGGGGGAGCTGCGCGACATATGCCTTGAAGACCTTGAGCTGCATTTCCCCGCGCGGATTGAAGTTCATGCCAACACAAGCGGCCTTTCCATTCGAAATGTCCGCCTCCTCAGCCCTCAAAAATCCCTGGTTTTCATCGGCCCCAAGTCAGCCACCTACAAGCATGGTCCTGATCCTGCACGCTGGACGGAGGTCTTCTCCCCCGACCTGGACTGCACGGTGAAACATCTCACTGTCGAAAACGTGCGTGCCCAGAATTCCGGCACCGCCCTGTCCGTGGATGAGGTTGTGAAGGTCATCGAGCAGAAGCCCAACCCCGACTATCCCAAAACTTTGCCCAAGGGCGGCACAGGGAAAGGAATCTGGATTCGCTGAAGACAGGCGTGCGGGGAAGACGTTGAATCACGACCTCCACCGCTCATGAAGCAGCTCACCCTATTTTTGTTCTCGCTGGTCCTTGGCATCGCCACATCACAGGCGGCTGATCCCAAGGTCCTGCTGCAGGAGCCATTCAGCACGGAGCTTTCCAAAGACTGGTTCTGGGGCCTGGGCACCTGGAAGGCGGAGAACGGCATCCTGCGCGGCTTTGAGTCCGGCCCCCGCCGCCATGGCCCGGTGAAGATGCGCCGGCTGACCTGCAAAGACGCGGTCGTCGAATGCGAGTTTCGCCTGGAGGGCAAGGCCACCTTTGCGGGCATCATTTTCAATGGGGCGCAGGAACGCGGGCATCTGGTGCATCTCGTCATGGGCACAAAGGAAACGCGGGTGCTGGCGCATCCGCAGAAAGGAGAGAACAAGGAGCTGCTGAGGATACCTGCGCCGCTCGCGGTGGGTGAATGGCATCGGGTGAAGATGGAGCTCCGTGGCGACACCCTGACGGCCACGGTGGATGGACGGAGCATCAGCGCCACGCACCCCTGCATTGCGGAGGAGAAGCAGACCTTCGGCCTCGGCGGCGACTCCGGCGGGCCGGAGGGGGAAAAGGCGGGGGCGCTGGAGTTTCGCGGGCTGCGGATCAGCCAACCTTGATGAATGAGTGGAGGCTGACGCGGCGATTTATCTCCCGCCATGAACACCCAACCTCCAGTTCCCCTCTCCCGCCGCCGCTTTGTCGGCGCTGCCGGCCTAGTCGCCGGCAGCATGATCACCCGCCCGCTGTTCGGTCAGAACGCGCCAAGCAACAAGCTGAACGTCGCCCTCATCGGCGTGTGGGGCCGCGGCCTGGCCCACTATGACTCCATCGGCGAGGAGAATGTGGTGGCGCTGTGCGACATCAATGAGGCCCGGTTTCCCGAGGCGCTGAAGCGCTTCCCCAACGCCACCACGTATGTGGACTGGCGCAAGTGCCTGGACCACAAGGACCTCGACGCCGTGGTGATCTGCACCACGGACCACACGCACGCCTTTATTGCCAACTGGGCGCTGAAGCGCAACCTGCACTGCTACTGCGAGAAGCCGCTGGCCATCACGGTGGACGAGGCGCGCACCGTGCGCGCCACCTGGGAGACGAAGAAGGACAAGCTGGCGACGCAGGTGGGCATGCAGCGCCACGCGCAGCCGAACTTCAACCGGGTGAAGGAGCTGATCCGTGATGGGGCGATCGGCGAACTGAAGAACGCCTACGCCTGGGGCAACCGCCAGATCCCGAAGCCCGGCTACTTCCCCGAGGAGGGCAAGCCGCCCGAAGGCTTCCACTATGACCTGTGGCTGGGCCCGGCACCCTACCATCCGTACAATCCGGCCTACTTCTCCGGTGGAGCCGGGGCTAACTGCCTGTCCTGGAACATGTTCTGGGACTTCGGCGCAGGCCAGATCGGCGACATGGGCAGCCACACGATGGACCTGCTGTGGAATGCCGTGGACGCCCGGCTGCCGACCTCCGCCGAGGCCAAGGGCGAGGCCTTCAACTCCGACGTCACCCCCGTGAACTGTGAGTCCCACTTTGAGCACCCGGCGAATGACTGGCGCGGCCCCATGACGGTGAGCTGGTACCAGGGGGGGGCGATGCCGCGCTCGCCGAAGTCCTCCATCGACCTCACCAAGATCGGCCACGGGGCGATGTTCAAGGGCACGAAGGGCTTCATCATTGCGGACTTCGACTCCCGCATGATCATCCCCTTCGGCAACGACGCGGACATGAGCTACTACAAGCCGCGTGCCAAGGACCAACTGCTGCCGGAGGTCGGCCACTTCCAGAAGCAGTGGTTCGACGCGTGCAAGGACCCCAGCAAACCCACCGCGTGCGACTTCGGCTACAGCGCGGACATGATCGAGATGATGCTGCTGGGCCTGGTGGCCTACCGCACAGGCAAGAAGATCCAGTACGACGGCAAGACAGGCACCAGCCCGGACACGCCCGAGGCGAACGCCTTCATGAAGAAGGAGTACCGCGAAGGCTGGAGCATCGACGGCTGACCGCCTTTGGCAAGGAGGCGCGGGAGGAGTCCCCGCGTCTCCTTGCTTTCTCATGGAATCACCTGTCCGCGCATCAGGGGTGGCAAACCGCCTTGCGCTCAGGTGAGGCTTCGTGATGATGGGGCATGCGCGCACGACTTCTCCTCCTCCCTGCTGTTGCCCTGCTCCTCTCCCACTGCGCCGCCCCGGCTCCTGCTGTCAGTTTCAGCGGCGGACCCAGCAGCGCGCGCGGGCTGCCGCAGATCATCAATGTGTCCGCGTATGACCCGAAGGAGCGCCAGCGCGAAGGGCGCGGCTACACGGAGAATGATGTCTCCGCCTTCCGCGCCAATGGAGCCAGGGCCTTGATCGCCCGCGCCGGCAAAGGCGGAAACCTGGACACGAAGTGCGCGAACTTTCTGGCCGCCGCCGACCGTGCCGGACTGCTACCGGGTGTCTATTACCGGCTGCAAAACCATGTGGATGCAGTGGCGCAGGCGGACCAGCTCATCTCCCGCGCGCAGGCACTGGCACGCGGACGCACATGGAACGCGCCGTCGCTGCTGCTGTGCGGTGACTTTGACGCGAACTCCCGCCTCTCCGACATTCTGCGTTTCATGGACCGTGTGGAATCCCGCACTGGCGTGGTGCCCGTGGCGTATCTGGAGAACAGCACCCATATGAAGCAGCTTCTCAGCCGCGCCGACGGCGCCACCAAGGCAAAGCTGCGCCGCATGCCCTACTGGCTGGCGTTGTATTCCCACGATGGTGGAGCCGGCCCCGTCTATCCGGCCCCGGTCCACCCACGCGGACTGCTGAACCAGTACCAGGTGTGGCATGACTGGACGATGTGGCAGTACGGGGGCGTGGACTGGGAACGCGGCCGCTCGCGCCCCAAGGTTTACCACCACGGCGGCCACCGCTTTCCGCTTTATTTCGGCAATCTGGACCGTCCTGTGGAGCGCAATGTCTTCAACGGATCGGAGGCCGGGCTGCAAGCTTTCTGGCAACGTCACGGCCTGCGGCTGCGTTGAGATGGTTTCCATCGCAACCCAGCCCGCCCGCCATGAAGACCTGCCTCCTGCTTTGCACTCTTGCTCTGGCAAATGCCGCCGCTGCTGAGCCGCCCCAGCGCGCCGGCACCACGGGCAAGGTGGGCGTGCTGGAAAATCCGAAGCTGGTCCACCGCCTGGAGATCACGGAGCCGGGCGTGTATGAGAACTACCGTGTCGATGCGCAGGGCAAGAGCGGCAACATTGTGAAGATCACCGCCGATGACGTGACGCTGCGCCACTGCGAGATCTTCAATGCAAGCGGCAATGGCGTGGGCGTCTTCGGCACACGTGTCGTCATTGAGAACTGCCGCATCCATCACCTCCTTAGCGGCACCTTCCAGGAGCAGCATGACGCGCACGGCATCACCGGACGCTGGGGGGATGTGATCATCCGCAACTGCGACATCTCCCACGTCTCAGGGGACTGTGTGCAGTTCGACCCCGACCGCGCCTCACGCGGCAGTCTCACGATCGAGAACTGCCGCCTCTGGTCAGGGCCGCTGGCGGCTGATGCCCCAGGCTTCAAGGCAGGCGACAACCCCGGCGAAAACGCCTTTGACTCCAAAACGAAGCCCGATGGCGAACGCTGCAAACTCATCATCCGCCGGTGTCACATGCACGGCTGGAGCCAGCCCTCCCAGATTCAAAACCGCGCCGCGCTGAACCTGAAGGAGCACATCGACGCCGAGATCTCTCATTGTGTCTTTGATGACAGCGAGATCGCCATCCGCGCACGCGGCCCCGGAGGCCGTGGCGATGCCCGGGTGAGCATCCGCGACTGCGCCATCTACCGCACGCGGGTGGGCGTGCGGGCGGAGGACATGATCCAGGACCTCAAAATCGCCGACATGGCCTACGGGCCGGACGTGACATCACGCGTCGCATTCCACGGAAGCAAGAACATGCCCGGCCACGCAAACACCGGCGGGCATGAGGCTCCGGACATCAGCGAACTCATCACCCAGCCTTGATCCAGCCATGTCATCCACATCCATCGGCATTGTCGGCATGGGCCTCATGGGCAGCGCCTTGATGAAGATGACGGGCGCCGCGCGTGGGTGGGATGCGGACCCTGCGCGCTGTGTGAACGCGACCACGGCGGAGGAGGTGTTCACCCCCTGCGATGTCGTCTTCCTCTGCCTGCCGAACTCGGACATTGTGCGGGACACCCTGCACACGGCGCCTGTGCGCGCGGGCCAGATCATCATCGACACCAGCACCGGCGATCCTGCCGAAATGGCTGCGCTGGGGGAGGAACTGGCCGCCAAAGGTGCGCATTACCTGGATGCCACGGTTTCTGGCAGCAGCGCGCAGCTTCTCCAGCATGAGGTCCTGGTGATGGTGGGCGGTGAGGAGGCCGTCTTTGAGCAATGCCGCAGCCTGCTCTCCACCTTCGGGCGCGAGGTTGTCCACGTCGGCCCGTGCGGCAGCGGGGCCAAGATGAAGCTGGTCACGAACCTGGTGCTGGGGCTGAACCGCGCCGCGCTGGCGGAGGGGCTGGCCTTTGCACGGCAGCTCGACCTCGACTGGACGCAGACGCTTGATGTGATGCGCCGCAGCATGGCCTACTCCCGCATCATGGACACGAAGGGGGAGAAGATGATCACGCAGGACTTCACACCGCAGGCAAAGCTGACGCAGCATCTCAAGGATGTGCGCCTCATGCTGGCCGCCAGCGACATCCCGCTGCCGCTGAGTGAAACGCATCGTGCATTGCTCGAAAAAGCCGTCGGGCTTGGCTTTGGCGAGGCGGACAACAGCGCGGTCATCCAGGCCCTTTTACCCGCATGAGCAAATCCCAACGTGTCCTGGTGCTCGTCACCGCGTTCCTTGCGCTTGTCTTTGACGGGGTGGAGCTGGGGCTCATGCCAGTGGCGTCGCTGTCGGTGTCAAAGAGCCTGCTGGGGGCGGATTTCACTCCGGCGCTGGGCGGGGAGTGGTTCGCAAACTTCACTGCGGCGCTGATGCTTGGCGCCGCCGTCGGTGGCATTGCCCTTGGAAATCTGGGGGACCGCATCGGCCGCACGCGGGCGATGGGCGTGTCCATCCTATTCTACTCCATCTTTGCCGCGCTGGGCGCCTATGCGCGGACGCAGGAGCAGATGCTTGTGCTGCGCTTTCTGGTGGGGCTGGGCGTGGGCGGCTTGTGGCCCAACGGCATCGCCTTGGTGTCAGAGTGCTGGCCGGGGGCGTCGCGCCCGCTGGTCTCCGGCGCGATGATGGCGGGACTGAACGCGGGCATCCTGCTGCTGTCCCAGCTCGCGCGGCTGTGGCCCATCACGCCGGAGTCGTGGCGCTGGGTGTTTCAGTTTGCGGGCGCGCCGGCGCTGCTTGGGGTCTTTGTGCTGCTGGCATTGCCGGAATCGCCCAAATGGCTGGCCTCGCGCGGCATGGCCAAGGGGGCGGTGACGCCGCTGCGCGAGCTGTTTCAGCCGCAGCTCATCCGCTTCACGCTGGTGGGCATCGTGCTCAGCTCCATCCCGATGATCGGCGCATGGTCTGCCAGCAAGTGGATGATCCCCTGGGCGGACAAAGCCGCTGGAGCCACGAATGTCGGCTACAAGGCGGCCACGCAGGGGTGGTGGGCCTTGGGCGCTGTGCTGGGCAGCTTTGCCGGGGCGCAACTGGCGGGCTGGCTTGGACGCCGCCTCAGCTACTGCCTCATCAGCATCGCCACGGTTGGGGTCACGCTGGCGATGTTCCAGCTCACCGCCCCGCTGGAGCCGGGCTTCCACGCCGTTGTCTTCGCGCAGGGGCTTGTGGCCACGCTGTTCTTTGGCTGGCTGGCGCTGTATCTGCCGGGGCTTTTCCCCACGCGGGTGCGTGCCACGGGCAGCGGCCTGGCCTACAACTCCGGGCGCTTTGCCACGGCCTTCGGCGTGCTGGCGGCAGGTTTTCTCTTCACGGCTTTGGGTGGTGACTATCCGCGTGTTGGCACCGTCTGCGCCTCCATCTACGCCCTCGGCTTCATCGCCATCTGGTGGGCGCCGGACACGAAGGCGGCTGAATTGGACAGATAGCCGATGGACCCAGCGAATTCGCCCGTATTCGCTTCATGCGATTTCCCTGCCTCCTCGCGCTTCTCGCCGCACCCGCCTGCCTGTTCGCCCAGCCGCCCAAGATCACGTCGCTGGAAGAGCTCAGAGCCGAAAGGAGCAGGATGGCGGCGAAGCCACGACGCCTGATCGCCAACAATGATGGCTGCGACGTCCTGTACTTCCCCGGAGACCGGGAGCCGACGGAGAAAAACTTCCTGGACCTGCGCACCACACATCTGGCCGGGTCGCAGGTGGGCGCCCTCTCCTACTGCACCATCAGCTCCGGTTTTGGCCACTTCTCCCACAACACCAAGACGGGCACGGTGTTCACGCGGCAGGGCGCTGATTACGGCATCAAGCCTGACGCCCGCAACATCACCGCCGACCTCATCCGCCAGGGAACGGACCCGCTCAAGGCGGTCACGGATTTCGCGCATGCGAAGGGGATGGAGTCCTTCTGGTCCATCCGCATGAACGACACCCACGATGCGGAACACCGTCCGGAGAAGCCGTACTTTTTGTTTCCGCAGTTGAAGTCGGACCATCCCGACTGGCTGGTGGGCGACCACATGAAGCGCACGCCACATGGCCGCTGGAGCTCCGTGGACTATGCCCGGCCGGAAATCCGCGAGCTGGCCTTCCGCCACATCGAGGAGGTATGCCGGAACTACGATGTGGACGGGGTGGAGCTCGATTTCTTCCGTCACCTTTGTTACTTCAAGAGCGTGGCCAACGGAGGCAAAGCCAGCGCGGAGGAGGTGGCCGCGATGACGGACCTCATGCGCCGCGTGCGCGCCATGACGGAGCAGACGGGCCTAAAGAGGGGGCGGCCGGTTCTCGTCAGCATGCGGCTGCCTGACTCCACCGGCTACAGCCTCGACTCAGGACTCGACCTTGCCACCTGGCTGAAGGAAGGCCTGATGGACATCCTCATCACCACGGACTATTTCAGGCTGAACCCCTGGGAGCACAGCGTGGAGCTGGGACACAAGCACGGGGTGCAGGTGTATCCCACGCTCACAGACCCGCGGGTCAAGGGGGAGACACGCTTCCACCGCCAGTCAGTCCCGGCCTACCGGGCCCGCGCCGCCAATGCATGGGCGGCAGGCGCGGACGGCCTGTATCTTTTCAATCTCTACGACATCGATCCAAAGTCGCCATTGTGGAATGAGCTCGGCAGTCTTGAGACCCTGGCCCTCACTGAGAAGCACTACTTTGTGGAGGACCTGGACGGCAGGCGCAGCTACTGGCTGGCCGACGGGGAAAAGTATCGTACCCTTCCCCGCCTGGTGCCCGCCAATCCCGCGACACTGGGCACCGCCCAGCCATTCAAGACAGTGATGCAGGTGGCGGATGACTTCGCGGCGGCGACGAGGGCCGGACATGCGGCCAGCACCATGCTGCATTTTGAGGTGCCTGGATTAACGAATGCGCAGCGCCTTCAGGTCACGCTCAATGACAAACCGCTGGATGCGGGCCGTGTGAACAATGGCTGGGTGGATGCGCCCGTGAAGCCTGAGCTTTTGAAGCAGGGCATGAATGACATCTCCATCTCCCTCCGCCCAGGGAGCACCATGCCGGAGAATGAGTGGACGCTTAGCTATGATGGCAGTGCAAAGCCCGCCCTGCCCTGGCGGCGCGACGCAGGTTCGGAACGCGTCCATGAGGAGGTGCAAAATGGGGCGCTGCTGCTGGCGGACCGGGGCACACAGGGCGGCGACTACCGCTACTACCGCGCCACCTGGGCGGCAGACCCAGAGGCCGAGAGCGTGGTGGAGGCCCGTGTGAAAGTGGTGGCGGGGTCCAGTTTCCTGATCTTCTCGAACGGCCGCAGCGGAGAGCGGCTGATGCTCTCGCCCGAGGGCATCAGTTTGCACCACAACCGCAAGCACCGCCATGCGATGAACACCACGGAGGACTTCCACACCTACCGCGTGGTGTGCAAAGGCACGGACGTGCAGGTGCATGTGGATGGCAAGCTGCGCCTGGACGCACCCGGAGCGCTGCCACCCCGCGCCGCCCTGTATCCGCGCAATGAGGTCGCCTTCGGCACATCCAACAGCACCGATCAGGGAGAGGCCCTGTGGGACGAGGTGCGCTACCGCGCCGCCAGCACCGCCCAGGAGCTGCGCGACATCGTGCTGACTGTGTCCTACTCCCGGCAGTCGAAATGATCCACTGTCTCCGCTCCTTATCTCCCGACCATGCATGCCCGTTCCATCCTCATCTGCGCGTTGCTCGCCGCGACCTCATGCCTGCATGCTGCCGGGCTGCTGGCAGGTGTCGCAAAATCTGACATCACGGACTACAACGCAGGCCCTGTGAATGATCCCAGCCTCGCCCGCGCGCTGGTGCTGCGGCAGGGCGAGACCACCGCTGTGCTGGTGAGCGTGGACGCCGTGGCCATTGGCGGGATCGGCCGCATCGGCAATGGTTTCCTGGCGACGGTGCGCGGGCAGCTTGAAAAGGAGGCGGGCATTCCCCCTGCCAGCGTGGTGATCAATGCCAGCCACTGCCACGGCATCGTGCGTGGCGACACGGCTCAACTTGTGGTGCAGGTGGTAAAGGACGCCCTCAAAAACCTGGCACCTGTCAAAGCGGGCGCGGGCCTCGGTGTTGAAAACCGCATCAGCGAGAACCGCCGCATGCTGCTGAAGGACGGCACGCAGGTGGACATGCGCCGTGCCTACTCCATGCCGCGTGATGAGGATGTCGCCTCCGTGGGCCCCATCGATCCCCAGGTGGGCCTGCTGCGCCTGGACCGCGCCGATGGCACCCCGCTGGCCGTCGTGTACAACTTCGCCTGCCATCCCATCATGAACCCGCCGCACAAGGGCAGCTCGGCGGACTATCCCGGCTTTGCCTCCAAGGTGATCGAGGACGCGCTCGGCGGCGGCGCGGTGGCCCTGTTCATCCAAGGCTGCGGCGGCGACATCAACCCCGTGCGCTACAAGGAGGCCAGCCGCCCCGCCGATGCGGAACCGCTGGGCAGCATGCTCGGCGCCACCGTGCTGGCTGCGGCGAGGAAGATCAAAACCGGTGACAGCGGCGTGCTCAAGACAAGCCGGGAGGTCCTTCCGCTCCCCCGTGCCGCGGACTATGAAACCCGCATGGCCGCCAATGAGGCGGAGCAGAAGAAGCTGCTGGCCGCGCTGAGGCCGACCAACATCAACTTCAAGGCCTTCCTGCCGCTGCTCATCCAACAGCGCATGTCGCCCGAGATGCCGTCCCATCACGCCCAGAGCTACCTGCGCGACAAAGCGCTGGGCAAGGATGCCATCGAGAAGCTGGACACCGACAACCGCGCCGCCGTGGAGGCCTATCTGCAAAACATCCAGATCATGGAGCGCCTCACCCGCCTGACCACCAACCAGGCGCTGCTGAAAAGACATCTGGCCGAAACCCAGGCCGCAGGCTCCAAGACACTCGACACGGAGGTTTGCGGCCTGCGCATTGGCGACTTCAAGCTGGTGACTTTTCCAGGAGAAGTCACCGTGCAGGTGGGACTGAACATCAAACAGGCCGCCAAAGACCCGCACGCCTTTGTGGCCGGCTACACCAACGGCTACATCTACTACACTCCCACCGTCGCCCAGCGCACCAACACCGGCTACGCGCAGGAAGACTGTGACACGCTGGTGGCGCCGGAGTGGCAAGCCTTGTTTGAAGGCAGGGCCACGGCAGTGTTGCAGGCTCTGGCCGGGCCTTAACAGGCTGCTGAAAAACGGCTGAGACAGCCTGTTAATTCAGAGACACATTTTCCGGCATGCCCGCCATGACCTTGTACACCGGCCCCATGCCCTGCAGGATAGCCCCCCACATCTGCGCCGGTGTTTTCACCGTCAGCACCTGCGCCTGTGCGCGCGTGGGAATCCATGATCGGTGCTCGATCTCATTTTCGAGCTGTCCGCCGCTCCAGCCGGAGTAGCCGACAAAGCCACGCACGTCATGCCCCATGCTGAGGGCATGGAGGGCGTCCGCCACGGAAAGATGCGTCTGGCAGCGCAGCGTGCGGCGCTGCTTGTTCCAGTGCAGCGCGGCAAAGGCCAGCTTGTCCGTGGCCACGGGTCCACCAATAAACACAGGCACCTCCCCCAGCGCGCCTAGATCCTGGTCCGGCAGCAGATCAGACACGGATTGATCCAGCGGGCGGTTCAGGATGTACCCAAACGCGCCGTCCTGGACGTTGTGCGCGGCCATGAAGACCACGGAGCGGGCGAAGTTGGGATCGTGCAGGGCCGGTGAGGCGAGCAGCAGTTTGCCGCTCAGAGAAGGCGATGATTCGTTCTTGTTTTCCGAAGGCATGCTGTTTCTGATGCAATAAATACGCCAGATGCTCGAAGAAGCATCGAAAATATTTTTGCTGATGAAACAGCCGCCTTCGGCAAACCAGACGGGATCCGCTCAGGCGGCAGGGGCCACTTCGAAGCCCTTGCGGTAGGTCTTCGTCAGCAGCTTGTCCCCCTCCGGGGAATTGGTGAAGCGGAAGTTTGCCGAGTCCCACTCCAGCGGCGTCTGCTTGTCATCCATGCGGCCGGTGACGGGGTCGATGGTGGGGATGGCGAGGCGCGTGGCCACATTGCCCAGCTGAACGGCCTCCGTCATGGGGCCGGCGTAGTGGAAGCCATCACTGGTTTTCTTGCCAGCCAGGCAGGCGTCCACCCAGGTGTGCCAGTGGCTGCGGCCCTCCTCCTTCGGATATTGGAGGCCCTTGAACTTGTCCAGCGGGTAAACACGAGGGCCGGCCACGTGAGCCTGCACAAGGCAGCCGTTTTCACCGATGAAGAGGCAGCCGCTGTTCGGCAGGTCGATGTCCCCCGGCATCTGCGCCAGCTTGTGGCTTGGCTTCAGGCCACCGTCCATCCAGGTGAGCTTGAGGGTCTTGTCGGCAGTATACTGGGTGCCGGGAAAGACATAGCCCACGGTCTGGTGGCTGGGCCAGATCTGGTCGTTGATGCCGCTGTTTTTGGCCTGCACGCTCAGCGGCGCGGTGAGGTCCAGCGCGGTGAAGACGGGGTCAAAAATATGGCAGCCAAAGTCGCCCAGCGCGCCGCCGCCAAAGTCCTGCCAGTCACGCCAGATGAAGGGGTGGTAGGCGGCGGCATAGTCGCGCATGGGGGCCGCGCCGACCCACAGGTCCCAGTTCAGATTCGCCGGGGCCTTCTCACCCGCTGGCGGATTGAACCGGCGCGTGCGCTCATTGCCGGTGACGGCGCTCCAGGTGTACACCTCTTTGATTTTGCCCACCACGCCTTCCTTCACCATGCGTGTGCCCATGCGGTACTCCTGGGAGGAGTGGATCTGGTTTCCCATCTGCGTGATGACGCCTTTCTTCTCCGCCCACAGGCGCATCTGCCGGGCCTCCCACACCGTGTGCGCCAGCGGCTTCTGGCAGTACACATGCTTGCCACGCTGCATGGCCGCGACAGCGACCGGCGCGTGCATGTGGTCGGGAATGCCCACGGTCACGGCGTCAAAGCCATCCCCCAGGGTGCTGAACATCTCGCGGTAGTCAGAGAAATGCCTCACGCCAGGATGCGCCTCGTCCGCCTTGTCGAAACGGTTGGCGTCCACATCGCAGAAGCCGACAAACTTCACCGCCGCGTGGGAGCCCACGTTCTTCAGATCGGAGAAGCCCATGCCGTTCACCCCCACGCAGGCCACCTGCAGCTTGCTGTTCAGGTTCTGCCCGCGCACAAACGCCGGCAGGGCGACGGCGGCAGAGGTCAGGGCGGCGTTCTTCAGGAAGGAGCGGCGGGAGTCAGGCATGGTGGATGGAACGGATAGGTTTTGAGAAGATCAAACCTACGCAGCCTCCCGGTCAAAGTTGCCAACGAAACGTGACAAAGGAAAGATCAGGCCTGAATGCCTGCGAAAAGCTCAGACACACTGATGCCCACACCCGGCAGGGACAGGCATTCCAGCACGCCATCTTCCGCAACGCGCAGCTGTGTTTGATAACAGCCACTGGCAGGATCACGGTGGACCTCGATGCAGCGCTCCTTGCCATTGACAATCCAGTATTCCGCCACCGCAGCCTCGGCATACAGTGGCGCCAGGGCACGATCCTCACCAATGCTGGAGACGGAAACCTCAACCACAAGGCGGGCGGTGGTGGGATGCGTCTGAAAATCTTCTTCCTTCCCGTTCACCACTGACACGTCCGGCTCAGGTTCCGAATCAGCAAAGCTGAGCGGGTCCTCCTTCCTCACCCACACTCGCGTCCCGGCAAATTTTTGCAGCGCCGCAAAGATGCGGGCTGCAAGCTTTGTGTGAAGAATGGACTTGCTCGTTTTTTCAACAACCACCCCCCGAATCAACTCGGCACGGTCCGGGGCAAGGTCTGTTTCAATCATCTGATGCCACGCCTTGACCGACAGCGGCATGGCGCGCTGCTGAAATCCAGGATGATCCAGAATGGGAAGCCTAATGCCAATTGATGATGAACGCTTCTTTCGCGCAAGCCTTCATCCCAGCAGCCCGCGCAGCCCGGTCCAGCGTTTCCGGCTTTCTTGCTTGCTCACCGCCAGGGACAGCGCGCGCTCGTCCCCCACCAGGACGCAGAGCTTTTTGGCACGGGTGATGGCGGTGTAGATGAGGCTGCGCTCCAGCAGCACATAGTGCTGTGTGCTGACCGGAATGATGACGCAGGGGAACTCGCTGCCCTGGCTCTTGTGAATGGTCAGCGCGTAAGCGGGCTGCAGCTCATCCAGCTCTCCCGGCTCGTAGGCCACCAGGCGGCCCGCATCATACCGCACATGGATTTTCACCGGGTCGGCGTCGATCGCCACGATGTGGCCGATGTCGCCATTGAAAACTTCCTTGTCGTAGTTGTTGTGCGTCTGGATGACTTTGTCACCGACGCGAAAGGTGGTGTGGAAGCGCTCGATCTCGAACTTGATCTCGTTCGGCGGGTTCAGCGCCAGTTGCAGCGAGCTGTTCAATGAGGCGGTGCCCAGCAGGTGGCGGTTCATCGGCGTCAGCACCTGGATGTCCGCAATGGGGTCGAAGCCATAACGCGCCGGGAGGCGTGTGTGGGCGAGCTGGACAATCAGATCACGCACCTCCTCCGGCTCCGTGGCCTCCAGAAAAAAGAAGTCGCTGGAACGAGAAGCCCGCAGATCCGGCACCTGCCCACGATTGATGGCATGCGCGCTGGTGATGATGCGGCTGCTGGCGGCCTGACGGAAGATCTCCGTCAGCTTCACGCATGGCACCACACCACTGGCGATCAAGTCATAGAGCACCATCCCGGGACCGACGGAGGGGAGCTGGTCCGCATCTCCCACGATCAGCAGATGAGCCCCGTCGGGCAAGGCGGCAAGAAACTGCGCCATGAGCGGCGCGTCGATCATCGATGCCTCATCGATGACAAAGAGATCACCCACCAGCGGCTTGCCACGATGGCGCCCCCAGCCGCCCTCGCCTTGATACTCCAGCAGGCGGTGCAGCGTCTTCGCCTCCAGCCCTGTGCTTTCCGTCAGACGCTTGGCGGCACGGCCGGTGGGCGCGGCCAGCACCAGCCGCACCTGCTTGCTTTGCAGAATGAGCAGGATGCTGCGCAGGATCGTCGTCTTGCCCACGCCCGGCCCACCGGTGATGATGAGCATGCGGTGCCGCAGCGCCTCCCGCACCGCCCGCTGCTGACTCTCGGCCAGTTCCTTGCCCGTTTTTTTCATCACCCAGTCCAGGGCAGTGTCCTCCTCCAGGGCAGGATACGCCGCAGGCAGACCGGCCAGCGTCCTCACATTCGCAGCTATGCTCTGCTCCGCCGCACGCAGATAGGGCAGATACAGAAACTCCCCGTGACGTTCGGTCTGGTCTGCGGCAAGAAGAGCATCGATCTGCGCGGGGATCAGCTCCCCCGCCGCGCCCAGGAGCTCGCGCGCCTTTTCGATGGCCTTTGCCTCCGGCACGCAGCAGTGGCCGTTACCAGCCGCGGTTTCCAGCACATGGAGGATGCCCGCGCGAATGCGCTCTGGCGCATCCTCCGCCACGCCGAGCTGGCAGGCGATGTCATCCGCCGTCTTGAAACCTATGCCACGGATGTCCTGCGCCAGACGGTAGGGGTTTTCCTTCAGCACCGCCTGCGCCTCCTCCCCATAGGTCTTGTAAATGCGCAGGGCACGCGTGGAGCTGATGCCGTGCTGGTGCAGGAAAAGCATGATGCCGTGAATGGCCTTCTGCTTCATCCAGGACTCGCGTATCTCGATGCGGCGCTTCTTGCCGACGCCCTCCACATCCTCCAGTTTTTTGGACTCGTTCTCGATGATGTCGAAGACCTTCGGCCCGAATTTCTCCACGATGCGTCTGGCATACGCCGGCCCGATGCCCTCGATGAGCCCGCTGCCGAGATAGCGCTCGATGCCATTGAGCGAGTCTGGCCGGCGCAGTTTCAGCTCATCTGCCCGGAACTGCGGGCCAAAGTCGCGGTTCGGCTCCCAGCCTCCAAGTGCCTCAAACTCCTCCCCCGCCACCACGCGCGGGGCCTTGCCAATGAGGCCCACCGTGTCCCGCCTGCCCTGCGGGACCACTTTCAGAATGCAGTAGCCGTTGTCCTCATTGTGAAAGACCACGCGCTCCACAAGACCGCGCAGGATCTCGTTTTGACGGTTGTTGCGTGGGGCTGGCATGCGGTGCGCAGGCTAGCGACTGCGCGCGCGATCAGCAAGGCGTACCGGCAATCCGGATGCTGCGAATTGTGCCCACGGCACCGCCCATGTGGCTGTTTTGCCCGGTTCAGATGGCCGGACGCCCCGATGGCAAAAGCCCCCTGGCCATTCCAAACTTTGCCAAAGTTTCCCATTGGGGGCCGCTTTGCATTGCCCGCATCGCATTTCGCGCTACACCCTCCGCCTTCACCTCCCCCTATGGACCTCGCGCTCCCCTCCTTGTTAGCCGCCGTTGATTTTTTTGACTTTTCCTGGGTCAACAGTCCGGAGGCATGGATTGCCATGCTCACCCTCACGGTCATGGAGATCGTGCTGGGCATCGACAACATCGTCTTCATCTCCATCCTGGTGGACCGGCTGCCGGTGGAGGAGCGCCCCCGGGCCCGTTTCCTGGGGCTGGCCTTTGCGATGGTCACACGCATCCTGCTGCTGTTCTGCATCACCTGGGTGATGCAGCTTAAAAATCCGCTGTTTGCCGTCATGGGCCATGCCATCTCCGGCAAGGATCTCATCCTCATCCTGGGCGGGCTGTTCCTGCTCTACAAGGCCACGGTGGAGATTCACCACAAGGTGGAAGGCCATGAGGAAAAGCAGCATACCTCCAAGGCCAAGGCCGCCCTCGGCGCCATCCTGGTGCAGATTGCCATTTTGGACATTGTCTTCTCCCTGGACTCCGTCATCACCGCCGTGGGCATGGTGGAGCACATCACCGTCATGGTGGCGGCGGTCCTCATCTCCGTGGGCTTCATGATGGTGTTCGCGGGTTCGGTGAGCGATTTCATCAGCGCCCACCCCACGGTGAAGGTGCTGGCCCTGTCCTTCCTGCTGCTCATCGGCACCACCTTGGTGGCGGAGGGCTTCCACGTTCACTTCTCCAAGAACTACGTCTATTTCGCCATGGCGTTTTCCATCTTCGTGGAGACGCTGAACATCCGGATGAAGAAAAAACTGGCCACCGCACCGCAGGTGTGACGGGGTTGGCAAAAATGGCACAACGCCTTGTCCCAAAGCGGTGAGTTTTGGCACAACGGGCAGCTTCAAACGAGGGCGATTTTTCGCCCTCGTTTCATTTAGATGACTCACGATCAGCCATCTAACACTCAGACAAAGGATTCTGGCACGGCTGATGCAGTGTTATACGGCGGAACAACCTTCCAAACTAAAACACTCAACCCAAACCATCCAGACCATGAAAATCCTCCGCTCCAATCCTGCCTCCTCCCTCAGCCGCGTTGCCGACTTCGATGAGTGGTTCCGCCACCCGTTTGTCGGCATGCCGTCCCTCGGCCAGTTCTTCAACAATCTGAGCGAAGTGCTGCCCAATGTGACAGGCGACCGCCTGGCCGTGGACGTGCATGAGGACAAGGACAGCTACCACGCCACCTTTGAGGTGCCTGGCGTGAAGAAGGAAGATGTCAAAATCGAGCTGAACAACGGGCTGCTGACCGTCTCCGCTGAGAAGCGGGAGAAGAACGGCGACAGTGAAAGCTCCTTCACCCTGACACGCTCGGTCTCCGTGCCGGATGGGGTCAACGCTGACACCATCTCCGCCAAGCTCGAAAACGGCATCCTCAACGTCACCCTGCCCAAGGCAGAGCATCGCAAGCCCCGCAGCATCGCCCTGGAATAACCATCGCACCTTCAAAACCCCACCCATCCTTTTCAACCCCACATTTTTCCATCCATCTATGAACACCACCTGCTCCCCTCGTTCCTGCGCTCCGGCCACCTCGGGTGTCACCGAATCTCTTCGCAAGCCCCACTACAACGTCAAAGGCACCACGGACGCCTATGAAGTCCGCGTGGAGATGCCCGGCGTTGCCAAGGACGGCGTGAAGATCGATCTGGACGACAGCATCCTGACCCTGCGCGGCGACCGCACCGCCACTGTGCCGGAAGGCTTCAAGACGCTCCATCGCGAGCTTTCGCCCCTCAGCTACCTCCTCCGCCTGCGCCTCAACACGCCGGTCAATGAGGACCAGATGACGGCGAAGTTTGAGGACGGCGTGCTGGTGCTGAGCCTGCCCATCAAGGAAGTGGCCAAGCCGCGCCAGATTCCGGTGGCGTAAGCCCGCCCCCTCCAAAGCTCCAAACCCCCGCGCCGCCCGTCTTCACCCAAACTGGGGAGACGGGCGGCTTCTTTTTTGCCTTCCCGCCCGGCATGATCTCGGCTAGTAGCGATTCATGGCCGACATCACCTCCGATCCCAAGCAGCCCGCCCTGACGCAAACCATTGGCGGCTGGCAGATCATGTTTTATGGCCTGGGCTCCATGCTCGGCGCGGGCATTTACGCCCTCATCGGCAAGGCGGCGTCCAGCCTGGGGAATGCGGTGTGGCTGGCGTTTTTGATGGCCATGATCGGCGCCATGCTCACCGGCCTTTCCTACGCCTGTGTCGGCGGACGCTACGCCAAGGCCGGCGGCGCGGCCTATGTGACGCAGCGCGGGCTGCGCAAGCCGCTGCTCAGCTATGTCGTGGGCATTGCCGTGATGATGAGCGGCCTCACCAGCATGGCCACGGGCTCCCAGGCCATCATCGAGCAGCTGCCCAAGCTTTTTGGCTGGGTCCTGGATCCCATGGCGGTGAAGCTCGGCTCCATCGGCGTGGTTTTTCTGGTGGGCTGCGTCATCTATCGCGGCATTCGGGAGAGCATGGGGTTGAACATCCTCTGCACGGTCATCGAGGCCGCCGGGCTGATCTTCATCATCGCCGTGGGAGTGCGCTACTGGGGCGGGGTGAACTACCTGGAGTCCGCAGGTGACACCGCCGCAGGGGGGCCGGGCTCGGGCATCACCCTCGCCCTCGTCATGCAAGGCGCGGTGCTTACCTTCTACTCCTTCATCGGTTTCGAGGACATCCTCAATGTGAGCGAGGAGGTGAAGAACCCCTCCAAGAACGTGCCTTTCGGCCTCATCGGCGCCATGGTGCTGGCCACCGCCATCTACATGGCAGTGGCCATCACGGCCGTCTCCGTGGTGCCGTGGCAGGAGCTGGCCCAAAGCAAAGGCCCGCTGATGGATGTGGCTAAGAAAGCCGCGCCCTGGTTCAAGGGCATCGACTCGGTGTATGGCTACATCACCATCTTTGCCATCGGCAACACCGCGCTGCTGAACTACCTCATGGGCTCCCGCCTCCTTTACGGCATGAGCCGCCAAGGACTGCTGCCCGCCGTCCTCGGAAAAATCCACCCCAGGCGCCACACGCCGCACGTCGCCATCTTCGTGCTTTTTGGCATCGTCACGGCCCTCATTCTCAGTGGCGAGGTGAAGCAGCTTGCCGAATCCACCGTGCTGCTGCTGCTCAGCGTTTTCACCGTGGTGAACCTCTCCCTGGTGGTGCTGAAGCGCCGGCCGGAGGAGCCGCGCGGCGGCTTTGAGCCGCCCATGGTCGTCCCCATCTTGGGCGCGATCGTTTGCGCCTCCCTCATCGCCGTGCGGCTGCAGAGCGCCTTTGCCGGCAATGATCCTGCGCAGAAGACCGCCCCGATGATCGCCGGGGCCACCATGCTGGTCAGCCTGGTCCTGTATGCCGTGCTGAAGCCGAAGAATCCAGTGGTGCAGGAGGATTAAAACTCCAAGGTCAGGGGAATGTTTGACACTGTTGTTTACTGGCTGTCTTTCGTTCTCACCTACGTCGGTCCTGCCGTCGTGTTCGGCCTCACCGCCATGGCTTGGCAGCGCTACCCCTGCCGGCCTTTTTTCCTGCTGTCGCTTTCTTCCATGCTCACGGTCCTGGCCGTCGCAGGCAGTGCGATCATGGAACGTAACGGCATCAGAATGGAGGAAAACCTTCATTGGTGGCGCTGCCAAAACATCCTTTTCATCATTGATGCGGTGCTCTTCCCCTGGAGCCTCGTTTTGATTTTCCGTTTTATCCGGGACAGGGACAAACAAGCGGCCCTCACAAATCCAGGTGAGCAGCCGCCGGTGTGATGCTATGGACAACTGACCATGAGCCAGACTGCCAATCTCCACATCACCGCCAACGTCCCGCTGCCAGCCCCGCGCGACCTTGTGGCTGAAATCGCACCCACCGCTGCGCAGACTGCCTTTGTGGCCGAATCCCGCCGCGAGATCCGCGAGATCCTCTTTGGCAGCGATTCCCGCTTCCTGGTCATCCTCGGCCCCTGCTCGATCCACGATCCCGAGGCGGGCCTGGAATACGCGCGCAAGCTCGCCACCCTGGCGCAAGAGCTCAACGACAAGCTCTGCCTCGTCATGCGGGTCTATTTTGAAAAGCCACGCACCACCGTGGGCTGGAAGGGCTTGATCATGGACCCGGACCTCGACGGCACCTGCAACATTCCGGACGGACTGCGTCTGGCCCGCCGCGTCCTGCGGGACGTGCTGGACCTGGGCATGCCCACCGCCACAGAACTGCTGGACCCCATCACACCCCAGTACATCGCCGACCTGATCAGTTGGAGCGCTGTCGGTGCCCGCACGACGGAGTCACAAACGCACCGGCAGATGGCCTCCGGCCTGTCCATGCCGCTGGGCTTCAAGAATGGCACCTTCGGCCACATCTCCCCCGCCATCAATGCCATCAAGGCTGCCATGCAGCCGCAGACCTTCCTGGGCGTCAGCGAGGAAGGCGTGGCCTCCGCCGTCACCACCAGCGGCAATCCCGACTGCCACATCATCCTGCGCGGTGGTGAGGACGGCCCCAACTACGGGGCGGATGACGTGACCGAGACCATCGACGGCCTGGAGGCCGCCAAGCTCAAGCCAGCGATCATGATCGACGCCAGCCATGGCAACTGCGCCAAGGACCACAAGCGCATGCCGGACGTGTTCCGCGAGATCGTCCGCCAGCGCGTCGCCGGCCAGAAGGCCATCATCGGCGCCATGCTGGAAAGCAACCTCGTCGGCGGAAACCAGAAATTCCCCCAGCCCCTGGAGAACCTGACCCGCGGCCAGTCCATCACCGACGCCTGCATTGACTGGGACACCACGGAGGCGCTGCTGCGCGAGGCGCACGCCACGCTCAAGTAGGGCTGTCCAGCATCAAGCTGCATCCCCCCATGGGAGGCCATGCACTCATGGGCGGAGTTCGACCGCCTTGTAGCAGCGGTGCTCCAGCAGGGAGGGCAGCAGGCCCTTGACCTCCGGCCGCATCAGCTGCGGACGGGTGTACCAGTAGATGGGCAGCATGGGAAGCTCATGGAGCAGGAGGGTCTCTGCCTCGTTGAGCAGTTGCAGGCGCTTCGCCGCGTCGCCTTCGCGGAAGCTTTGGGCGATGAGCTCGTCGTAGCGTGGATTTCCCCAGCCGGTGTTGTTGTTGCCGTCGCCCGTGGTCCAGATGGACAGGAAGGTGGAGGGGTCCAGGTAGTCACCCACCCAGCCGAAACGGGCCACGTCGTATTCATACCGGCGCTGGGACTCGAGATAAACGCCCCAGTCCTGGTTCAGCACCCCGGCGGGGATGCCGAGGTGCTGCCGCCACATGGCCTGCACGGCCTCGGCCAGGGCGCGGTGGGACTCGCTGGTGTTGATGAGGATGTTGAATTTGGGGAAGCCTTTGCCCCCGGGGTAGCCAGCCTCGGCCAGCAGGCGGCGCGCCTCGGCAGGATCAAAACGCATGACGTCCGGCACCTGGTAGTCCGCGTTGCAGCCGGGCGGGGTAAGACCGACGGCGGGCTTCTGCCCCGCGCGCAGGATGTTGCGGGTGATGCTCTCCCGGTCGATGGCCAGGGCCAGCGCACGGCGCACCAGCACATTGTCGAAAGGCTTCCGCTTTGTGTTGCAGCGGTACATGTACACACTCAGCAGCGGGTGATTGTGGTAAAAGGGTGACTTGCTCTCGCTGTACACGGGTATCTTCGCCAGCGGCATGGTGAGCGTGAGGTGGAGCTGGCCGTCGTTGAAGGCGCGCTCCTCGGTGGTGTCGCTGGAGATGGGCAGGAAGATGATGCCGTTGAGCTTCACCGTGGCGGCGTCCCAGTAATACGGGTTGCGCTCCACCTCCACGGCCTGGTTCACATTCCACCGCTTGAGCTTGAAGGGGCCGTTGCTGACCATGTTGGCCGGGCGCGTCCAGCGGGTGTTCCGGTCGGTCATCCTGCCAAATTTTTCGATGGCATGCTTCGGCACGGGAAACCAGGCGTAGTGCTTGATCATGCTCGGCAGATAGGGCGCGGGGCCTTTGAGCGTGAGCCGCAGGGTCAGCGGGTCCAGTGCCTTCACCCCCACCTGGCTGAAGTCTTTGACCTTGCCGGTGAGGAACTCCTCCGCATTGAGCAGCGGGTAGAGCATGCTGGAGTAGTCAGCCCCCAGGGCGGCGGTGAGGATGCGCTCGTAAGCGTAAAGAAAGTCGGCCGAGGTGACGGGCGTGCCGTCGCTCCACCTGCCATCCGGCTGGAGCTTGAAGGTCCAGGTGGTGAAATTTTCGTGGGTCCATGAGGCGGCGGCGCCCGGTGCATCCGCGTCCGGGTTTTCCGCCGCTGGCGAGATGAGGCCTTCAAACAGCGCATGGAAGATCATGTGCTCCGGCTGGCCGCTGGCCAGATGTGGGTCCAGCGTGGCAGGCTCTGTGCCATTTCCGGCGAGGAGGATGCCCGCCTTGTTGGCCTCCTCCACCCGCGTGGGCCGGTGCGTGCGGACATGGTGGAACCACGCGATGCCGCCGATGAAGGCGGCGAGGATGAAAGCACGAACGACCCAGCGCATGGGATGAACATGACACACGGGCCGGGTGGGATGCAACGGATTCACCAAGGGGGAAACAAAACGGCCCCACGCTTCAGGCGTGAGGCCGCGTCCTTCTCCCGAACTCCGATTCCGGCGCTACTACCTGCCGAAACCGAAGCTGAAACTGACCCCGCTGCGAGGGCGGCCATAGTAGCCACGGCTGGGGCCGTGGTGGTGATGGCCGCCGTACCCACCGGAAAAGCCGGGGCCGAAGCCCGGGCCAGGGCCGCAGCCGGGGCGGACCGGCGCGGGCTGCGTCACCCAGTGGCCGATTGGCTGACCCCAGCGGTCGTACCCGTGGACGTGATACACGGCCATGATGGGAGCGCCCCAGGAGGTGTAGCCCACCACGCGGGTCTGGCCATGGCTGCAGCGGGGGTCAGCCTTGGCGGAGGTGGGGGCGGCGATGCCGAAGGCTGCGGCTGCGGCGACGATGGCGAGAAGTGTTTTCATGAGAGGCTGGAGTTATTGTTTCCGTCTTCTCAGACGGGTCCCCTCGGAGTCTATTCAGCGCCCTTCAATTTTTTTTGATGCCGGCGTGGGCAGGCGGCATTTGAGTCACATCCGCACCTGGTTTTGACACGGGTTGTTTTTGGATCAGCTGGATGATGACGAGGTGGCTCCTATCGAAGGCGAAGAACCCTCTTGTCCGTCCTGTCAAAACAAGCCGCCACACGGCCTAACCGTGCTGCGCCATCGACTTGGGATCAAACGCATCACGCAAACCATCCCCCAGGGTGTTCAGGGCCAGCAGCGTGGCGGAGAAGAACAGGCCGGGATAGAGCAGCAGCCACGGGTAGGTTTCCATGGAGCTGGCGCCTTCCTGGATCAGCACGCCCCAGCTTGCGTCGGGAGGCTGGATGCCGAGGCCAAGGAAGCTGAGCGCGGCCTCCAGCAGCATGACGCCTGGCACGGTCAGGCTGGCATAGATGATGACGGGCCCCATGACGTTCGGCAGCAGGTGCTTCCACGCGATGTGCCAGAAACCAGCCCCGCTGGCACGCGCGGCGATGATGAACTCCAGGTTCTTCAAGGCCAGCACCTGACCGCGCACCACGCGGGCCATGGTCAGCCACTCCACCGCGCCAATGGCCACAAAGATGAGCCAGAACTCACGGCCGACAATCACCATGAGCAGGATGACAAAATTGACGAAGGGGAAGGCAAACAGGATGTCCACCACGCGCATCATGACAGCATCCGCGCGCCCGCCTGCAAGACCCGCCACCATGCCATAAACCACCCCGATGATGGAGGCCACGGCGGTGGCCAGCAGCCCGACCTCCAACGACACACGGCCGCCATGGAGAATGCGTGTGAGCATGTCACGCCCCAGCGGATCGGTGCCGAGCCAGTGGGAGGCGCTGGCCCCTGCAGCCTTCAAATTGAGATCCTGCTGCGCCTGATCATAGGGCGAAAAGAAGGGGCCCAGCGCGCATAACAGCACCAGCACGACAAGGAAGCCCAGCGCCCAGACATTGAGACGGCTGCGGATGAGCCGCCGCCACGCGGCGCGGGTGGGGGAAATCCCCTGGTTCGTCACGGCGCTGCTCATGCGTGGAGGCGGATGCGGGGGTTGAGCATGGCCTGGAGGATGTCCACCACGATGTTGAAGACGACGATCAGCGCGGCGTAAAAGACGGAGATGGCAATGGCAAGGCTGTGATCCTTGTTGATGGCGGCCGTCACGAAGAACTGGCCCAGGCCGGGAAGCTGGTAGATGGTTTCAACGATGAACGAGCCGGTCAGGAGCGTGGCGGCAATGGGACCGAGATAGTTGAGCACCGGCAGGATGGCCAGCTTCATGGCATGCAGGAAGACCACGGACGTCTCACCCGCGCCCTTGGCCCTGGCGGTCCGTATGAACTCCTGGGCCAGAGTCTCCCGCAGGCTGCCCCGGGTGAGGCGGGTGATGTAGGCGGTGTAGATGATGCCAAGCGTCAGCGCGGGCAGCACCCAGTCGGCAGAGTCGAACCAGCCGGAGGCATTGAACCAGCGCAGCTTCAGCCCAAACACCAGGGCGAGGACCGGCCCCAGCACCATGCTGGGCATGCAGATGCCGAGGGAGGCCGCCAAGGTGCTGCCGCGGTCCTCCAGCGTGTTGGGCCGCAGGGCGGCAAAGGCGCCGATGGGCAGGCCGAGCGCCAGCGCGATGAGCAAGGCGGGAATGCCGACAGCCGCAGACACCGGAAAGCCGGAGGCGATGATTTCGTCCACGCCACGGCCTTTGTAGTGGTAGGACTCGGGCAGGTCCAGGGTGGCATAGTGGACAAAATGCAGCCGAAGCTGCTCGTACCACGGCTTGTCCACACCATAATAGGCCCTCTGCGCGGCGACGGCCTCCGGCGATGCGTTGCGCTCCTTCACGAAGGGGCCGCCGGGGATCATGTTCGACAGCGCAAAGGCGATGGTGAGCACCATGGCGATCACAAAAACTCCCTGGACAATACGGCTGATGAGAAAGCGGATCATGCGGCGGGGCGCTCGTAAAGATCCGCGATGTCAGCAGCGGCCAGTTCGACCAGATAGGTGGCGATCTTCCGGCCCAGGGCGTCCAGGTAGCGCCTCCCCCGCTCTGCGGTGGCGTCCTTGGGATCACCGGAGCCGGTGTCGTTGGTGGCCTTGCTCCAGGCGCGCTGGGCCCAGGCCCACTTTTCGTTGATGGCCTTGAGCTTCCAGCGGTTGTCAGTGCCCGGCCCCCACTCTTCCTTGGGCAGCACAAGATTGGGATGCAGGTGCAGGATGAGGCTGGTCTCGCGCTCGTCAGCGTGGTCCCCCACGGTGGTGAAGATGCCGTCCCCCTTCACCGCCTGGAACCAGGACACGGTGGAGAGAAACATCTTGGGGTGCCGGGCCTGCAGCTCCCGCAGCATCTGGCGGAAGTCATTGCCGCCATGGCCGTTGAGGATGACGAATTTCATCACGCCGACGCCTTCGAGGCTGCTGATGACGTCCTCCAGCACGCTGAGCTGGGTGCTGGGGTTCATGTTGATGCAGAAAGGGATGTCGAGCTGGCCGGTCTGCACGCCGAAGGGCATGTTGGGCAGGATGGCCACCTTCGCGCCCGCCTCCCAGGCGATGCGGCCCGCCTCGGCGGCGATGGCGTCGTTTTGCAGGGAGTCTGTGGCGTAAGGGAGGTGCCAGTTGTGCGCCTCGGTGGCGCCCCAGGGCAGCACCGCCACCTCGTAACGGGTGCTTTTGACCTGCTTCCAGTTGGTTTCAGCGATGATCCAGGGGCGGCTCATTTCGATTTTCAGGTTCCAGGTTTAAAGTTTAGAGCGGGCGAAGATAGAGAGGCAATCCGCTGATGCAAAGGAGACAAGCGGAGCTGAGCAGAACGTGATCTCCGGCCCATGCCTCGCATCCGGATGTTCTTCCGCCTCACTGCCGCTCTTTCCGGGCACCCTGATGGCAGGGGGGCCAGGGGGATAGATTTTCAGTTGAACCTGCGGCCTCCCACCGGGACGTAAGACACCTTCCCTGCATGCCACTCGACGACACCCCCAGCCCAACGCCGCAGAGTGATCTGTTTGGGGTGGAGGCCGTTGCCACGCCGAAGGTGGCAAGCCACACACCCATCGCCCGGGTGCAGCTGGAGGGCAGCGCGGCGATGGAGCTGGACTACGCCATTCCCGAGGAGATGGCGGCGAAGGTGGTGGTGGGCACACGGGTGATGGTGCCGCTGCAAAACCGGCGGGTGAACGCGGTGGTGCTGGAACTGCCTGCGGACTCGCCGCATCGTGGCAGGCTGAAGGAGATCGCGTCACTGGTGGGGGCGCGGCCGATGTTCACGCCGGGACTGCTGAAACTGGCGCGGTGGATTGCGGACTATTACCTGGTGTCCCCGCATCAGGTGCTGCGCACGATGCTGCCGCAGGCGGTGCGGGAAAAGCCGGGCAGTTTCATCACGGACAGCCACCTGAGCCTGCTGAAGGAGCCGCCGCAGGCGGAGATGGAGAAAATCCGGCAGAAGGCGCCGATGCAGGCGCGTGTGCTGGATGTGCTGCGCAGCTTCAAGGGCGAGGCGACGCTGAGCCAGATCCGGCAGGATGTGCCGCGTGCGGCCAGTGTGATCCAGCCGCTGCTGAAGGCCGGGTGGATCACCCGCAGCGAGGTGCGGGTGGAGCGCGATCCATTTCAGGATGAGGAGTTTCTGCCGAGCCAGCCGCTGACGCTGACGGAGGAGCAGCAGACGGCGTACAACCGCATTGTGGCGGTGATCGAATCCCCCGAAAAACCGAAGCCGATCCTCCTGCAGGGCATCACCGGCAGCGGCAAGACGGAGGTGTATCTGCAAAGCATCGCGCGGGTGCTGGAGCGTGGCGGCACGGCGCTGGTGCTGGTGCCGGAGATCAGCCTCACGCCGCAGACGATCGAGCGGTTCAAGGCGCGTTTTTCCACCCTGCGGGACCGCATCGCGGTGCTGCACAGCCACTTGAGCGATGGCGAGCGGCATGATGAATGGTTCAAGATCCATGAGGGGCGCGCGGACATCGTGATCGGTGCCCGGAGCGCGATCTTTGCGCCGCTGGAGCGGCTGGGGATCATCATTGTGGACGAGGAGCATGAGCCCTCATTCAAGCAGGACGAGAACCCGCGGTACCAAGCGCGGGATGTGGCCGTGGTGCGCGGCGGGATCGAAGGGTGCGTGGTGCTGCTGGGCAGCGCCACGCCGAGCCTGGAATCCGTCGAGAATGTGGCCAGCGGGAAGTATGAGATGCTGCGGCTGACGCAGCGCACGGACGGGCGGACGCTGCCGCTGATCCGCATTGTGGACATGCGCCTGGAGCGGCGGAAGGGAACCGGCACGACAGTGGCAAACGCGGGCATTCTTTCCGAAAAGCTGCGCGTTGCCATCACCGCGCGGCTGGAGAAAAAGGAGCAGACGATCCTGTTCCTCAACCGCCGCGGCTTCAACACCTCCCTAAGCTGCATCGGCTGCGGGGAGGTGGTGCAATGCCAGGACTGCAGCATTCCCATGACGCTGCACAAGCATGAGAACCGCCTGGTGTGCCATGTGTGCGGCGCGCGGCGGGTGCCGCCCTCCAAATGCCCGTTCTGCCATGAGGCCACGCTGAAGTACACGGGCTTCGGCACGGAGCGGGTGGAACTGGTGGTGAAGGAGGTGTTTCCGCAAGCACGCATTGCCCGGGTGGACACGGACACGATCCAGCGCAAAAACCAGCTCCGCGACCTGCTGCGGGACTTTCGCGCGCAGAAGATCGACCTGCTGATCGGCACACAGATGATCGCCAAGGGGTTGGATTTTCCCAATGTGACGCTGGTGGGGGTGCTGAACGCCGACCTGGCGCTGAACCTGCCGGATTTCCGGGCGGCGGAGCGCACGCTGCAACTGCTGGTGCAGGTGGCGGGGCGGGCCGGACGCGGGGAGGTGAAGGGGGAGGTGATGGTGCAGACCTATGCGCCGCACAGCCCGGCGGTGCAGTTTTCCCGGCACAATGATTTCGACGGGTTTGCGCAGCAGGAACTGGAGCAGAGGAAGGCGTTCCACTATCCGCCGTACACGCATGTGGTGATCCTTGCGAGCCGGGGGAAGCATCAGGCGCGGGCGGAGTTTGCCCTGCAAACGCTGCACCGCCGCCTGCTGGTGGACCTGCCGGAGGAGGTGACGATGGGCGAGCCGGCGCCGTGCGCTTTGGCCAAGTCGCACGGGCAGTTTCGCTACCAGCTTTTGCTGCGCACACCGAAAATACGACCGCTTTGCCGTCATTTGCGACAGGTGATGGCGGGAACGACGCTGCCGGAGGACGTCATTGTGACCCTGGACGTGGATCCTGTGTCACTTTTATGAATTTTCGTGGGGCAATGTGAAGAATCGAAGGTAACATTGACTTCATGCGTCCTGATTCAATATTCAGGGCTTCCATGATGACCGCGCCGCGCACCTCCTGTTTTAGCCTTGGATGTCTTGCCATCCTGGCACTGATGCTTTCCGCATGTTCAAGCGCGGTACAGGGTCCGGGGGGCAGGATCGGCAAGGTGAAATATCACCATTTGATGCCGGGATATGTGCCGCGCAGCACGGACCCGTCGATTTTGTTTGAGCGCCAGTATCACCTGCATGGGGCGGTGACCAAGGAGCAGATCCTGGAGCGCTATGGGCACTACTACTCGGTTTTTTGGAAGGTCACCGACCGCACGGCGGGGCCGGTGAAGGTGAGGTTTGAATATCAGCAGGCCAATTCTGGTCTTACCAAGCGGGTGCAGGAGCAGATCGTGGATGACATTTACCGCAACAACATCTCCAAGTTTCAGATCACTGGTGAAGAATACAGCAAAAGCGGCCGTGTCACGGCATGGCGCGTAAGCGTTATACGAGGCAAGGAGGAGCTTGTGAGCCAGCAGTCTGCTCTTTGGAACTAATTCCTGACCCCATGACGCCCCCCACACACATACTCGTCGGTCTCATCGGACGTGTGTTCTGGATGAGAGTTGACGGACGTGGCACCTTTCAAAACAGCCTGCAGGCCAAGAAGGCGCTGCAACGGGTGATGAACCAGGGGGTGAAGAACCTTGTGGTGGACCTGGAGCGCTGCCCCATGATGGACTCCACCTTTCTGGGCA
>CAZPSQ010000009.1:0-54088 GCA_964588755.1 uncultured Prosthecobacter sp.
AGCCCCGGCGCGAACTCGTGCGGCACCTCCTGCATCTTCTCCCAAGTAATGACCTGTCCGGTGTGCGCCGCCATGCGGCCCATGCTTGTCACCAGGCTGGCCTCCACGCCGCGCTTCACTTCGTTGTACGGTTCGTTCTTGCGAATGGCCTCGACGCGATCATCCCACTCGGTCTGGTAAGGATTGGGCTCCGGCTGCGGGAAGGCCCAAATCTGGTTGGCGCGGATGAGATTGTGCCCGTTGAAGCTCCGCACCCGGCCCGGCGTATGGGACGAACTGGACACCACCGCCCCGCCCTTCGTCCCATGAACATAGCTGGCAAACTCGTTATGGCAGCCGGGCATCGTGCGGCCTTCCAGACGCAGCTTCGAACCGTCCTTGTAGGTGTACTCCACCGAGTACGTGTCAAAGTTCTGGTCAACGTAGTCGCCGCGATAGTGCCGGCCGCCGGCTCCCCGCGCTTCGATCGGGAAGTCGTTTTTCATCCAGCAGGCTTCGTCGATGTTGTGGATGAAGAAATCGCTGAAGCTGCCGCCGCTGGCCCAGAGGAAGCTGTGGAAGCGCTGGATCTGCCAGGCCAGCTCATTTTTGTCCACATTCGGATCACGCGGGAGGGTGAAGCAGGAGCCGACGGGGCCCTGCATGCGGTAGGCACGCAGGAGGTTGATGTCGCCGATCTCCCCGTCCTGAATGCGGTTGTAAAGCTCACCGCGCACGCGGCAGTGGCGGCACATGAGGCCGACACCGATTTTGAGGTTCTTCTTCTTGGCCTGCTCATTGAGGGCCAGCATGCGGCGCGCGCTGGCACCATCCGTGCAGATGGGCTTTTCCATGAAGATGTTCACGCCCTTGTCGATGGCGTACTGGAAGTGGACCCAGCGGAAGGCCACCGGTGTGGTGAAGATGGCCACATCCCCCTTCTTCAGCATGTCGATGGCGTTCTTGTAGCCGTCGAAGCCGATGAACTTGGCGTCTTCGGAGACGGACATGCGGTCCGGGTGCTTGCCACTGAGGGCTTCAAAGCTGCCCTTGAGGCGGTTTTCGGACACGTCCGCCATGGCCACCAGGCGCGTCATGCGCTCCTTCACGCTCATGGCGTTGCTGGCGGCACCGGTGCCACGGCCACCGCAGCCGATGAGCGCGGTGCGGACTTCATCGCTGCCAGCAGCATGCACATGGGGGATGCTGATGCCGGAAAGCACGGACAGACCAGCGGCAGTCTTCGTGGTGGTCTTGAGGAATTCGCGGCGGGAGGCGGCAGCGGCGGGATCGAAGGCGTTGTTCATGGGGTGGATAAGAGGTACCATAACGCCACCGCGTGCGGAAGTTTGCCGCAGATTCTGCGCCGGAGGCTCCGGCAGCCCCGTTCACCCGCTCAGGCCAGCATGCCGCCACGGGAGGAAATCTCCGCGAAGGCCCTGGACAGCGCGTCGTTGAGCTCGCGCAGGGTGGCCTGCTCCAGCTCAGGGTCGAGCGTGGCGACATTGGAGGGCGGCAGCACCACGGCCTCATGCACGGGCGCAAAGCCGCCCAATTCAAACGGAGGGGGCGCCGGCACCGGCGCGGATGGCAGGGGGGGGGCAGGAGGCAGCGTTTCCACCGCCAAGTTCGGCGGCGGGGCCTCGAAAACCGTGGAGGCTGGAGGGCGGCTGGCTGGCTGCCCGGACTGCATGGAAGCCCGGAGGTGCCGCAGACTGCTGAGCTGGGCTTCAATCTGTGAATTGAACCAATCCCGCGTGCGCTGAATTTCATCCACCAAAGCCGTCAGCTCATGGGCAAGTTCGATGCCAGAGCGGGAGGCAGAGACGGTTGAGGATGGAATAGCGGCGAGAGTGGGAAAGCTCATGAAACCAAATTTACTAAAAATTCCATAAAATATCAAGTCTAGGTTACTCTCTGTGGTTTAGAATTTCAAAAAAAGCGTCTCGCCACCGACATTGCCGCAGCACCTCGACTAAAAAACAACGCGGCGGGAAGATTTGTCGAAAATGGACCGTCCGGTTCACCCCCGCAGGTTCCCTGCCGACCGTCGCCCTACTGCACCTTCACCCGCGCATAGTAGATCGAGGGCTTCCCCTCATGGCTGGAATAATAGGTCACGTGCAGCAGGTCATCGTGCCAATAGAAGCCGGGGTAGCTGCAGTCACCGCCGCTGGGCAGTTCCAAAATAGGTGCAAGGCCCGTGGCAGACATGGCAAAGAGGACCATGTGCGGACCGGGTGTGGCGCCAAAGCCGCGTGAGCCGGCGATCAGCCTGCCGTCTGGCAGCTCAATGAAATTCGGTCCGCCCAGGGGCACGCCGGCGGAGGCCCATGTCCATTCACGGTAAGGCGGCTGCGCCGTGCCGATGACGCCGCGCTTGTCCACGGCGTCCCGCTTCACCAGCGCCATGGCCGTGCCGTTTTTCAGAAAGCGGACGGTCGTGTCATTGGGCTGCCCGGGCACGTTCATGATCGAATTGAGCTGCCATACAGAGCCGTCCGCGCTGGCGAAGGTCTTCAGGGAATATTCCTTCTCCGGCGCAGGCCCGCCCGAGTTGGGGTGGATGTTGAAGACAGCGCCGTAGAAACGCTTGTCCGCAGGATTGACCGAGGCACGCGACAGGGTCTCCCCCTCGTTCAGCAGCTTTTGCATGGGGGTCCACACCTTGCCATCCAGGGTGGTGGCATAGCGGGAGCGGCGGCTCTTCACCTGCCCCCCCTCATACACCAGACCGCTGCACAGCAGGTAGACGCGCTTTTCGTCCGGTGTCACGACCAGCTTCGGATCCCGCAGGTCCACGCCGCTCTCGCTGACGGTGCCGTTGTCGATCCACGTCTTGCCGCTGGCGGAGAGCATGATGCGGATGACGCCATTTTTGCCAGCATCACCGTCCGCCTCCCGAAAGGCGCAGTAAAACAGGTTCTGGTACCGGGTGATGTCCGTGAAGGCGTTGTGCGCGCCCTTGTCCCAGATTTTTTCCACGGAGACCAGCTCCGCCTTTGGCGCGGGCGCCTGCGCTGACAGCAGGGTGGTGGACAACAGGGCAATGGCAACAGTGGCAACGGAGGAGGGCAATCGCGCGATCATGGTCGAGGAAACGTACGTGTCAGGGGTCGTCTTTATTTGGCCATCTCGGCCTTCATGATTTCTGGCAAGGTCTAAAGCGGGGCGTGTATGCGATCACCGCTTCTTGGGCCGTGTGATGAAAAACAGCGCGATCCCCAGGCAGGCGACCACAAAGGTGCCGAAGGTCGTCACCGTGAGCACCAGGTCGCGCATGTCCTTGTTCGGGATGAAGCCCAGCTTGTGAAAGTTGGTGAAGAGCGTGGCCTCGAACTGCCGCTGCTTGTCCGTGTGCCGCGTCACGCTGCCGGTGGTGGTGGACACATACACGCGGGTGTCCAGGCCATCGCCCGCATCAAAGCGATACACCGGCAGGATGCGGAAGATGTTGATGTACTCGCTGTTGAAGGCGGTGAGGAAGTCCGTCTTCTTCACCTCCGCGCCAGCCAGGAAGTTCTTCGCGATCTCGGCGGCGTAGGCCTCATCGCGTGAAGGGTCTGGCGTCCCATCCACCGCGCTCACATACTGCGGCGCGCGGGAGGCTTTCGTGTAGATCTGGTACCACGGCTGGCCGCCGATGCCGCGCAAGTTCACCGCCAGCACCTCTGGATTCGGCTCGGTCAGCTTCCCCACGGCTTCTGCCACGCTTACCTTGATGGCGTTCACATCCATGCCACCGCCAGAAGGTTTCGCCGCAGGCGGCGGTGCCTGCGTGCGTGTCATGATGTTGTGAATGACACCGCTGCCGGAGGCCATCAGCACGGAGATGCTGAAGACGAGGCCGATCCAACGGTGGAGTTTGCGAATGAGACGAGGGGACATGAACGCGGAAGGTTAAAATGAAATGGTGTTCGCCGGAGGGCGCGAGCCGTGGTGCGGCGGCCATGAAAGGCTTTGGCCTGCACGGGCAGGCTCGTTTCCCCACGGGCAAAGTCGCCCGTGAGGTGTCACGCCCCCGCGTTGGGCAACGCGGGGACGTGGGTGGCGACAAGGGCGGCGGACTATGGAAGCCGCCGCCCGGGTGTCAACTGTGGCCAGGGTCACTTGCCTTGCACAAGGCTCAGGTTCCGCACGTCATACGACTTGGCTTCCTCCCCCAGCGCCTTGACGATGTCCTCCCGGGTGAGGGTGCTGGAGGTGGACACGATCTCGAGACGAGGCAGGCCGCCGCCCTTGCCGATCGTGACGGTGACGCTGCGGACACCGGGCACCGTCTTGACCGCAGTCTCAACGTGGCCGGTGCAGGCGCTGCACATGACCCCGGCCACCTCGCCCCGATAGACGAAAGTCACAGGGTCGGAGGCATCGCAGGAGACAAGGGTGAGGAGGCTGAGAAGAAGGGTGCAGATGTGTTTCATCGAATGGGGATGTTGAAGGGTGTTCATTGATGCGGATTTTCTAACAAGGTTTGGACATCGCGATAAAGCTTGGCCTGCATGACCTCGGCGATCTCGCGCTGGGGATGGAAGACGGAGTAGTAGCCACGCACCCGCCCCAGGCGGTCGATGAGGACCATGCGCAGGTCGTGCTCGTACAGGTCGAGCGGATTGATGCGCTTCTCCTCGGGAATGGGTGTTGGCGGCTGCAGTTGCAGCTCCTGGGTCATGTAGTCCCAGATGCGCCCCTGCCCGCCGGTCACAAACCACCAAGGATCTGCCGCCGCCACGCCCACGCCTTCGGCATAGGCTTTGAGAAAGCCCGCCGTGTCGCGTTCTGGAGCCACGGCCAGAGAGACCTGATGAAAGTCTGCGCGCGAACCGAAGTCCGCGTTCAGCCTCTGCATCTGGGCCACAATGGCCGCACAGCCATGCGGACACACCGTGTACAAGCACGCCATCACCGTGACCTTGCCGCGCAGGGCGGAGAGTTTCACGGTCTGCCCCATGCGCTCGGTGGCCTCCAGATCACCTTTGATCAGGGCCACGAATGGCAGGGGTGTGGGTGGCAGTGCCTGCTCCACATAGCGGCCGAAGAGGACCACCCCGGCAAGGGCCATGCCAATGCCGAGGGTGATGCGCACCCACCTGCCGATGCCAGCGCCTGGATCAGGCACGGACACCAGGGTGGGAACGTCTGAAGATGTCGTTGGAGAAGTGCTGTGTGACATGGCAGGCGTCATTCGGATGGGATGGTGAGCAGCTCGGCCTCGGTCCACATGGCGGAGCGGGCCTTTTCCGCCTCGCGTATGGTCTTGACCTCCGCCGCCGTGACGGCAGGCGCAGCGTTGCCAAAGCTGTTGCGCACATAGGTCAGCACATCGGCGATCTGCTGGTCGTTCAGCGCCGCTCCTTGCGCGGGCATGAGCGGGGCGGGCGACTTGAACGGAACGCCATTGAGCATGAAGGGGCCGGTGAAGCCATGCAGAATCATGCGGATCAGGCGTCCCGGCTTTTTGGCCGTCACCCAGTCAGACCCCGCCAGCGGCGGGAACATGCCGGGCAGGCCCTGGCCCGTGGGCTGGTGGCACGCGAAGCAGACCTGCATGTAAAGTGCCTGGCCGCGCGACATGGGATCAGCCGCTGATGAGGCAGCCTCCTGCGCAAACAGGAAGGGTGAGGAGGCGAGCAGCAACGAGACTGCAAGGGAAGTGTGTAAAAGTGAGTTCATGACAATCTGAGAAGAGAGGAGAATGCGTTTTGAAAAAAGATGCGGAGCACTCGCAGGCATGGCGCTTCAGCCCCGCGTGTGGGTAGGGCAGGCCTCGACAAACAAGACAGCAAGGCAGGCACGCAGCGGACGCATCGCGTCACAGCACGATGTGATCACCAGACGACGCACGATGCGTCCGTGGTGCCTCAACCTACGAGAGTAAAAAAACTCAGCCGCGTCGTGGCGGCGGGATAGGTGGACGCGGATGCCGCCGCAGTGCGGTCATCTCCACCTCTTCTCTGACAAGGCCGGGGGCAGAAGGTGCGGGCACTGGCCGCTCCCGTCCCTGAAGGACAAGCACAAGTTTTTTCTCAGTGTCCGTCTTCTTCTCGGGGGACTTTTCCTTGCTTTGCGCCCCCTGCTGGATGGCCCCGCACAGCGCGCAGGGATGTTCGTTGTCAAACGTCTGGCTGATCCCGGTGATCAGCGAGCCCTCCTGCAGGGAATAACGCACGATCATGCCCGCCCAGGCGGCAGACTGCAGCACAGCCCAGTGCAGCCCGATGGAGACCATCAGGGCGGCAACAAGCAGGATGCGTGCGGCGTGGCGGAGCATGCAGGCGGGTTTGGTCAGGGTGCTTTTCAGCACCTAGGAAAAGAGGGTGAAGGGCCAGGCCATTCTCTTCGTGCCCAGCTCTTCATTTTCCGCTTCGTTGTTCACCATTTGAATTCCACACCTGCGTAGAAGGCGCGGCCATCCCCTGGGAAGAAGGTGGCGGCCTGGGCGGGCAGGGCGGCGTTTTGCACCACACCGGTGGTGGAGGCGTAGGTTTCATCGGTGAGGTTGCGCGCCTCGACAAAGAAGGACACACCCTTCTTCGTGCGGTAGCCGAGCTTCAGGCCCAGCAGCGCGTATGGATCTGCAAAGGTGCTGTGGGAAAGGTCCACGGCATAGGCCTGTGGGGACCACTCCAGGTTCGGGCCGAAGTAGACGCCGCAGGGGTGCTCATACAGCAGCTCCGCACGGTAGTAGAAGGGCGGGATGCCCGGCAGCCGACGGTCGCCAAAGGCGGCGTCGCGGGCAAAGTGGAAGTCATTCCACAGGAAGTTCTGCCGCAGCGTCACGCGGTCGTAGCTGTCCTCGGAGGAGGTGGCCAGATTCCGCAGCAGGTCGGCATTGAGGGAGAACTCCACGCCTTGATGGATGGTGCGCCCCGCGTTTGTGGTCAGCGTGGCATTGCCAGGAACGCCGAGGGTCAGCATCTCATCATCGATCCACGCATAGTAGTAGCTGAAGTCCCAGGCGATGCGGCCCGCCTCGCCGCGCGTGCCGATCTCCAGCGTGGTGGCGGTCTGGGGGCGCAGCGCCACCAGCGCGGGACTGCCAGCATTGATGGCGGTGAGTTCACCAAAGGATGGCGGCTCAAAGCTGCGGCTGGCATTGAAGTACACCTGCGATTTCGGCGTGACATCCCACAGCAGGCCCAGCTTCGGGCTGAAGCCCCAGAACTCCTGGCGGTCAGAGTTGTTCAGGCCAAACAGAGTCTCCTCATTGAGGTCGCGGTTGGCATAGATGACCGAGGAACCCAGGACCAGGGACAGCGTGTCCGTGAGATGCAGCTGATCCTGGAAGTAGAAGCTCAGGTTCATCGACTGCGTCTTGTTCTGCCCCACCATGGCGCCGCGCGCGCCGCCCACGTTGTTGAAGCGGTCGTCCTGGGTCACGCCGTACATGAAGCCCAGGCCGGCGGTGAAGTCGTTCTCCAGGCCGAACAAATGCCCGCGCCCGTCATAGCGCAGGTCAAAGCCGATGTCGTTGCTGACCTGGTCGATCACCTGGAAAATCGGGTGGTCCAGATCCTTCCATGACCAGAACATCGAGAGCGCCAGGGAGTTGTCACCGTCGGAATACGTCAGCTTGTTGGCCAGGCGCAGCAGCGTGTAGTCGCGCCGCTGGCGGCCTGCCACGCTGGCGGCGTTGGCCTGCTGCGGGTTCGCCTCCATCTGCGCCTTGGTCAGCGCGCCTGGGAGCTGGGACTTGCTGTCCACGTAAGTGATGTAGAAGCGGTTCTCCAGATTGTCGCTGATCTTCGTGCCGATGTTGGCAAAGATGCGCAGGCTCTCCTGCTCGCTATAGTCACGGAAACCATCACTGTGAGAGGCGGTGATGCTGGCATACACATCCGTGTTGCCGCTAACAAAACCGCTGGAGACCTGACCGCGCAGCGTGTTGAAGCTGCCGACTTCAAACCGCGCCTGGAAGGGGCTGGCCGTGTGGCCGGTGTGGGAGATGAAGTTGATCGCGCCGCCCAGTGTCGCCGCGCCGTATTGCAGCGCGTTCGCGCCACGATAGACCTCGATGTAGCTCGAGCTCAGCGGCTCGATGGCCTGCATGTCAAAGCCGCCGTCCGCCAAGTTCAGCGGCACGCCGTCCTGCATCAGCCACAAGCCGCGGCCGTGAAAGGTGCGCTGAATGCCGGAGCCACGCACGGAAAGGCGCGACTCCTCCGCGCCGAAGCGCGACTGGATGAGCACGCCGGGGGCGAAGTCCAGCGCGTCCTTCAGCGTGGAGGCGCGACCGCGCTTGTACTCCTCCGCATCCACCACGTTGGCACCTCCGGGCACCGTTTTGGCGAGCTGTTCTTTTTTGGCCTGCAGGCTGGGAACGGTGAGGGAGGGAGATTCACGTTCGGCATTCACGACAACTTCGTCGAGTGTCTGCACGGAGGGTGAAGGGGCTGCGGGCTGCGCCAGGGCTGCGCCGCTGAGAAGGGATAAAAGGAAGAGAGAAAAGGAATACGGTTTCATGGTTCAAACGATCGGGAAACAGGCAGCCGCAAAGTGAGATGCGGCATGCGCAGGGGCTGCGAGGCAGTGGCCGGACAGCCATGTCCGGCATGGGGTGAGGCACCGGCTTGGGAAAACCGGGCCATGGGTTCACGTCAGCTCAAGCCTGCGCGCGTCGTGGCGGCGGCGTCTCCGGCAGTTCGTTTCGTTGTTCCAGGATTTCGCGGGTAACCGCAAAAGTCATCTCTTCCGCCGCCGGTGCCACCAATCGGGGGATTTCCACCAGCACCGCGTCGATCTTCTTGGTCAGTGACTGGCCGTTCTGCTTCGGCTGGCCTTCGTCGGCCTCCCTTCCCTCCTTCACCGTGGCGCACAGCGCGCAGCCGTGCTGGCCGTCGAAGGTCTTCTCCACCGCCTCCATCACCGCGCCCTCACGGGCAAAGGAGATGAGCATTCCCGTCCAGGCGATGCCTTGCAGCAGCGCCCAGTGCATGCCCAGGCTCAGGCAGATGGTCCCCACGACCGTCAGCCGCGCGATCCGCGGCAGCAGGCATGGTTTGGAGTGGGCTTGCATGGTGGCCCGCACTCTAGGGGGGCGGGCCAGACCATGTCAACCATGGACATTGGACACACTCGCCATCTCGGGGCAGCATTCCTTTGCGTCCCGGGCGTTTGCGTGAAAATTGCACGCCCGCATGGCACTCGAAAAAATCATCCTTGGCACCCGTGGCAGTGAACTTGCCCTGACGCAGACCACCATGGTCACCGCAGCGCTGCAGACCGCGCGGCCTCACCTCACCATTGAGCGGCAGATCATCCAGACCAGCGGCGACAAACGCCAGGACCTGCGCTTCTCCGAGTTCAGCGACGTGGCCAATGTGGACAAAGGCATCTTCATCAAGGAGCTGGAAATCGCCCTGGAGAACGGCCAGATCGACGCCGCCGTGCACAGCCTGAAGGATGTGCCGAGCGACCTCGCCGCCGGGTTCACCATCGCCGCCGTGCTGCCACGCGCCGCCATCGAGGATGTGCTGATCACCCGCGACGCGCACACGCTGGAAGACCTGCCGCAGGGCGCCCGTGTGGGCACCAGCAGCGTGCGCCGCGCCGCGCAGCTCAAGCTGCTCCGGCCCGACCTCGAGATTGTGGAAATCCGCGGCAACGTGCCCACCCGTGTGAAAAAAGTCCTCGGCGAGCAGCCGCTGGACGCCGTGCTGCTGGCCGCCGCAGGCCTGCTGCGCCTGGGACTGCTGAATGCCAGCCTCAGCCGCATCCACATCGAAGGCCAGACCATTCATGCCCTGGTGCTGGACCCCGCGACCTTCCTCCCCGCCGCAGGACAGGGGGCAATCGCGATCGAATGCCGCGCCGGGGATGAGGCCACCATCCAGGCCATCCGCTCGCTCAACCACGCCGAGACGGAGACGCGCGTCACCGCAGAGCGTGAGTTCCTCAAAATCCTAGGCGCTGGCTGCCAGACACCCGTGGGGGCGCACACATGGATCAAGGACGGCCGCCTCCACATGGCCGTGCGGGTCTTCAATGAGGACAACCTGTCCGCCAAGCCTGTCGAGCGTGAGGCCAGCCGGCCCATGCATGAGGCCAGGGAGCTGGCCGCCGACCTGGCCAAGTTTGGGTGAAGCTGAAGCATGCGCGGGCCGCCCCCTTCCCAGATGGCAGGGGGGCCGGTTTTTTATGCCCTCCCTCCCGGCCTTGAGGTTTCCTCGTCCCTCCTGCTGTTTCCGCGCGCCCTCCCCTCGCCCGCATTTCAGGCTGCTGATCGGGATGAACGCATCACGATCCCCAGCGTTGACCCGCCAGATGTGACGGACGGGCCAGTGTGTCTGCGGATGGGCAGGCACCCCTGCCCTCCCGATTCAGCGGCGGCGGCGGCGGATGAACAGGGAGCAAAGCCCCAGCAGCAGCAGCAGCGCGCGGGAAGGCTCGGGAACCACGACCAGAATGCCCTGGGTGTTGAACAGGCTCACATCCCAGCGGAGATTGCCGCCAAGCTCGAAGAGATCCAGGTCCGTGCCAGTCTCCGCGCCGGTGCGGATGAGGCCGCCGTTGTAGGAAACGCCGCCGACATTGTAGGTCAGGTTGGCTCCATTCCAGTCGAGGAGGTTGAACACATCGCCAGCGACGGGGTTGTAGCCGTTGTTGGAGACCACAAGCTTCGAGCCGCCGGAGATGGTCAGGGAGCTGGCAACCACGATCTGGTCGTGCTGCGCGGTCGTCACCGGGTCATTGAGCATGTGCGAGAAGGTGCTGTCGGTCGTGAGGTTGCCGATCCAGGCCGCATAATCAGGGCTGTTGTAGTCCACGATGTTCATCGCGGTGTAGGTCGGACGCTGGACCTGCATGATCACCGAGGAGGTGACACCGAAGGTGGTGGCACCGGTGAAGGTCAGGGTACCCATCAAGCTGCCAGCCTCATCACCTGGGCGGAGGCTGCCAAGGATGTGTGAGGTGCCGTGAATCTGGCCCGTGCCGGACACGGTGGTGTTGACGGCGGAGTTCAGGCCGGCCGCGTTGAGCGCGCCGGTGTCGCCCACACCGTTGCGGCCCACCTGCAGGATGCCGCCGATCACACTGGTGGTGCCGGTGTAGTTGTTGTCCAGGGTCAGGGTGGCCCAGCCGTTGCCTGCCTTGACCACGTTGAGCGCGGCAGAAACGGTGGGATAGGTGCCCGGGGCGAAGAACTGGCTGTTCAGGGTGCCGTCGCGGAAGTGGGCGTCCCACAGCACCTCGGTGCTGGCAGGCGTGCTCTGCACAATGGTCAGGGTGCCCTGGGTGGAGGAGGCGTTTTCGATGATCTCAGTGCTGCCATTGGTGCTGGAACCCATGGTGCCGCCCGCCGGGCCGCCCACAAACGGCCCCACACCGCCATTGGTGGTCAGGGCGCCGATAGTGCGGGAACCCCCGCCCACCTGCAGCATGGAGTTGAAGCCCATCTCCACATCATTGGCCGCCGTAAGGGCGTTAATGTGCTCCAGACGCAGGATCGCAGTCTGGTCATGGTCGTAGCCCGTGTTGGTGTTGAGGCGCACATCCCCGGTCCACAGACTGTTGTCGCCACGCAGGACAAAGTAGTTGTAGGTGCGGCCGTTGGTGGAGTTGCTGGCCGTGCCGTCCGCCTCATCTGCCGTCAGGGACAGGTTGCCGCTGGTAGTGGCGCCGTCCTTGAACCGGCCGTTGAAGTTGACGTAGTTCTGGCTGCCCCCGGTCTCGGCGGCATCATTGATGTAAACCTGCAGGTTGTCATTGAGCGTGATGTCGGAATTGACGCTGATCAGGGTGCCATTGGCAAAGGTCTCAAAGAGGAGACGCTTGAGCTGCGCCGGGCTGTAAACCACGTTGATGTTGTGGTTGAGCTCCATGGTCTGGTTGTGAACGTTGTCGCTGCTGATGGCAAGCTCCGCCGGTCCCTGACGGCTGGCGTCGCCCAGGGTGATGCCAGCGCCGCTCAGGTAGCCGCGGCCCAGCACATCCACCTGGCCGACCGCGGTGAGGCGGCCCTGCTTCACAACCAGACTGCCGGTGTAGTCGTGGTTGTTGGTGTAAAGAGCCATGGTTCCCAGACCATCCTTGATGATGGTGCCGCTGCCTGCGGTGAAGAGACTGTTGCCGTTGTTGAGGCGCAAGGTCTGGCTGCCCACGACGTCAAAAGTCACGGTTCCGTTGATGGTGATGACGCCATTGAGGTTGACCGGGCGCTCGTTGTTGGGGTCCGCAAAGCCGCCTGCGGCGATGTTGGCAGTCTGGGTGTTGATGGTGCCGACCGAGACATGGTTGTTGCCTTCGAAGGTGATCCATTCGTCGATGTTCCAGTCACCGGTGTCATTCCCGTTGCCCATCTGGATGGCAAAGTTGGTGCCGTTGCGGAAGATGGTGCCGTCCGCATAGCTCACGCTGCTGCCCAGGATGGTGCTGGTGCCGGTGACGGCATTGCCAGTGTTGGGATTGATCCGCAACGTGCCCTGGCGGATGTCCATCAGCCCCAGGAAGGTGTTGTTCATGAGGGCAGGATTGGTGTTGGTGGCGCCATTGAGCGTCAGCGTGCCGGCACCCGTTTTGACAAGGTCGCCGCGGAACTGCGCGGCTGAGGCGATGTTTTCATCCAGATAAAGCTCCGCACCGCCATCCACCACGTCGATGACACCGCCGTTGCCACCGAAGGTGATGCCGCGGTTGCCCAGGGTGGTGAGCCCAAGCCCCGTGTAGCGGAGCGTGCCGCCGTTGAGGTTAAGGCGGTTGACCGTGGGCGAGGCAGGGTTGGTGCCGAGCTGGGCAGGATCGCTGAAGCTCAGAACAGCCCCGTTGACGAACGTCCGCCCGTTGTAGGTGTTGCTGCCGTTGAGCACCACGGCTCCCGTGCTGCCAATGTTCGAGGCATTGGTGGTGGTCGGCCCGCTGATGGTCAGGTTGATGGAGCCGGTGATTGGGACATTGATGTTAAGATCTCCAAGCGCGTAGTGGTGGATGATGAGCTCGGACGCGCCGCCGGAGGTGGTGAGAGCGGAGCCCGCAGCTCCCGTGATGGTCTTGTTGCCCGCGCCCACATTGCTGCTGACCAGAATGCCACCCGCCGACTGGGCCAGCCCCGGAGCCGCCACGGTCAGCACCCGTCCGCCCAGATCCACCACGCTGTCCGCGTTGGCGTCAAAGCGGAGGCTGCCAATGCTCAGGTCAGCAGCCAGCGTGCCGACAAAGCCGGTGCCAAGGTTTTCTGAAATGTGGCCGCCAGCCGTCCAGGCCGACACGTTGTTGGTGAGGTCTGCCGCAGAACGAAGGGTGCCAAACGCACGCACATCATTGGAGGCCGTGCTGGCAATGGTGGCGAAGTCCGTGGCGGTGCGTGCCTGCGTCCCGTAGGTCAGCCAGGGGATCATCGCATCCTTGGCGGCTGCCGTGGAGCTGGCGTTGAAGTTGAGCGTGATCTGGGCCACACCGCCAGCGGCGCTGTCCTCCACCAGGTTTCCAGTGGCACCCAGGCCGCGGAGGAAGTTGGAGGTGCTGCTGTTGGCGTTGCCATTGCCCATGTTGATCGTCATGTTGCGCGCAGTGCCGGTGCTGGTCGTGCGGGCCACGATCTCATTGCCGCCGGCGCTGAAGTCCAGCACACGGGCCGCAGCATCATTGGTTGCGAAGGACTCCACCGTGTTTGCGCCGCTGGAGGCAATCGAGATAAGGGTGCCGCCGTCGAAGCGGGCGTTCAGGTTCCCCACCAACGCCAGCGAGGTGGCCGCCGTGTGGTTCAGGATGAGCGTGCCGCCCGCCAGAACGAAGTTGGAGTCGCCTGCGGAGGTCGTGCTGTTGCGCAGCTCAATGGTGCCGCGGCCGTTCTTGAAGAAGCCGAAGCTGGAGGGCGCCGTGCCGAGATTGCCGACGATGCGCTGGTCAAACACCACCGTGCCGCCGTCCATGGCGTAGAACTGGGCCGTGGCCCCACCGATGCTGAGGGTGCCGTTGCCTGTGCCGAAAGTCACGGTTCCGCTGCTGTTGAAACCGCCGATGTATTTCGTCCCGGTGCCCGCCATCGTCCAGGAGGCCATGTTGAAATGCTGCCCGTCACGCATGAGGATCACACCCGCGCTGCCGTTGTTGTTCGCCGTGCCCCCGGAGCCCTGGGTCAGGATGAAGCCATGCTGCGCCGTGGCACCGTTGACCGCATAGGCGCTGGAGGTGGAGTCGGCGTTCGGGATGCGGCTGATGGCCGTGTCTGTCCAGAAACCAGAGCCGTCGTTGCCGGCGGCAGTCGGGTCATAGTTGATGAGGAGGAGGCCTTGCTCCATCTCCAGACGGCCGGCAGCGTTGTACTGACGCTCCATCATGAAGTTGGTCTCGATGCTGCCACCGCCCAGGTTCACGCGCAGGACTTCGTTTTCGTTGGTCCGCACTCCTGCCAGGGTGGGCAGGCCGGAGATCGGATCGGCGATCGGAATGGCGTTGCCATTGCTGTCCAGCTTGTCGCCAAACTGGCCGCGGAAGATGAAGATGTTGTTGCCTGCGCTGTTGAAGGACAGGCGGCGGGAGTCGATCTGCGTGATGTCGCCGATCACCGCCGTGTTGCCACCGGCGATGTTTCCATAGAGGATGCTTGTGGCGGAGTTGTCCGTGCGGACGCGCGGCGTGAAGAGTGTGTGGCCTGCCACATCCACATTGTCGAGCACAAGGTTGGAGTACCAGACCGTGACGTCGTTGTCCACACGCATGATCTGGTTGTCGCCACTGAGGGTGGAGATGTAGAAGTCCTCGCGGGCATCGGGCCTGCCCACGGTGATGCCGCCGCCGGAGTTGATGCCGCCGCCGCCCACAATCACGACGCCGTTGCCGTCACCGCCGACGCCCAGGGCGTTGCGGCCGTTGCGCAGGAAGAGCACGCCCTCACTGACCGTTGTCAGCCCCGTGTAGGTGTTGTTGCCATCCAGCACCACCTGGGCCAGGCCGGTCTTGTGCAGCCCCACCGCGTTGGTGATGTTGGAACGGATTTCAAAATTCGCCGTGCCGATGGTGCCGGCGGTGGTGGCGTAAAATGCGTTCTGGTTGTTGATGATGGCCTCCTGACCATTGAAGTCCAGGCTGCCGCCCAGAATCAAGGTGGACGCGCTGAGCGTGTTGCCCACGGTGAAGTAGGCGCTGCTGATCATGCCGGAGCTGATCTTCAAGGTGCCGTCCACCATGAGGTTGATGGAATGGTGGTCCACCAGGGTCGTCAACGAGGTGCCGTCAAACAGGCTGCCACCGGAACCGTCGTGGTCGGTGAGGGCGCCAAATCGCAGGGCGTTGATGGTGACACCCTCCTTCATGATGGTGTAGATGTCGCTGAGATTGACGTTCTGGTTCGCGCCGATGGCGTTGCTGAGAATGCCATCCGCCGGGACGAAGTACTCATCGTCATCCAGCGGGCGGAGGAAGCCGCCCTCATACGTCATGAAGTGGCTGCCGGCCAGGAACTGCAGGTTGCGCTGCTGGTTCCACAGGTCGGTCACGTTGCCGTTGTTGAAGCCGAGGATGCGGAAGTCCGTGTCCAGGCCCAGCGGGATGTTGCCGCCGAAGATGCCGAGCACCACGTCCCGGGTGGTGGTGTTGGCCGCCCCGCCGCCGCCCATCTGAATGGCGTTGAGCGTACCAACCGCCAGACGCACGCTTTCCCCGGTGGTGGTGAGGGCGAAGGTGGATGTCGCATCCAGGTTCTGCACACGCAGCACACCTTCGCCCGGCGCGCGGTTCAGCGTGGTGAGGGTGAGGGTCATGTTCGTTCCCGCGCCGTCGGTCGGGTAGAGGTCCAGGAGGGAGGTGCCGCTACGCACATTCATGGTGCCCAGGACTTCTGTGTTGTCGGCTGTGCCACCATTGATGCGCAGCCAGCCGTTCTGCATGCTGAAGACGGCGTCATCAGCCACACGGTCGTTGTTGTTGCCCCCCGTCACTCCAGAGGTGGCATCCAGGCGCTCGGTGTTGTCCAGTGTCAGCATGCCACGGCGCTGCAGGGTGATCGTCCCCACGTCAGTCATCGACCCGTTGAGTCCGTTCAGGGTCAGGCTCCACTCGGCCCAGCCTTCGGCGAGGCCGTTGGTGGTGTAGTCCACCCCGTTGATCTTGTAGGTGTGGGTTTCCCATGGCGCGGCGCTGGTGCCAAGACGCAGCACGTTGACATCACCGCTGAAGGTGTTGACGTTGGTCAGGCGGACCTCGGAGGAGCCGGTCTTGGTGAAGCCGCCGCTCCCCTGCACCACGCCGCCGATGATCATCTTCGTCGCAGGTGCCACGGTGGTGTTGCCCTGCTCCGCCACGGAGTAGTTGCCGACGGAGTCAGAGATCAGCAGGTTCCGGGATGCGTCACCACTGAGGATGAGGCTGCCGTCCAGGAACGTGGTGCCGTCAGGAATGCTGGCGAAGTCCACGGTGATGGAGTTGATGCCGTCATTGGCCGCGGCCAGCACGCCGTTCATCGTGATGTTCACGGTGTTGTGCAGGTTTGCCAGGTTCAGCAGGTAGAGACGTGCGCCCACATTGGCGCCTGTGCCGGCGATGCCCCCGGTCAGGTCGGCCGCCGTGAGGCCGCCGTACCCAATCTCAATGCCGTTGGTGAAGTCAGCCGCCTTCAGGCCGTCGAAGGCTGTGGGGACGCTGAATTCCTTGACGATGCGGGTGCCGCCCCCGCGGATGATCATGCTGTTGAGCGGGGAGGCGAAGCTCGGGTCCGCCAGCACGATGTTGTCCGTGCCATTGCGGCCGCCTGTGAGGGTGAGGTCAAAGCCGTTGCCCTCGATCACCGGCTGGTTGCGGGTGAAGGAGTTGGAGGAAACGGAGTTTCCGTTGGCAAGGTTCGTGTCAAACGTGGCGATCTGGAGGGCGGAGGAATTGGCCGTGCCACCGCTGTTGATGGTGGCATGTCCATCCAGGGTGAGGAAGGAGATGGTGCCCGTGCCGGTGGTGTTGCGGAGCGCGCCGGTGTTGTTGAAGCCGGTTCCCTGGATCTGGATGATCTCACGGACAGGAGTGCTGTCGTCTCCGAGGTTAAGACCGTTGCCACGCAGGTCCAGGGAGGCTCCGGAACCCACAATGGTCTCATTGCCCACCCCAAAAGCGCCCAGCGCACGGGAGCCGCCGACATACAGGACACCGCCATTGACCTGGATCTGCCCCAGCAGCGTCGGCGTCTTGTTGATGCCGGTGAAGGCGTCATGGACGTCGGAGAAGTTGTTCGCGCTGATCTGCAGGATGCCATTGCCGGTCTTGGTGAAGCCGGAGGTGCCGTAGATGACGCCGGAAAGATTCAGCCCGACGGTGCTGGAGACCGTGGCCGCGCCGATGTTGAAGACAAGCCCGGCGGTGGTGGTGTTGGCCAGCGTCTGCTTGTTGTTGAAGGTGCCGCCCACCAGCGAGGTGACATTGAAGGTGGTGCCTTCGTTGTAGGTGATGGTCTTGTTGCTGGTGATGGCCGTGTTGAAGACGAAGTTCACCGAGTTGTTCACCGTCATGACACCGCGCACGTTGCCCAGCGCCTGGTTCTGGGAGGCCACCTGGATCGTGCCGCCGCTGAAGGTGATGTTTCCGTAGAAGTTGTCGTTGTTGTCATCAAACAGGATGACCCCCTGGTTGCCTGCGGCGAGGATGAGCTGGCCGTCACCCGTCATGGTGCCGGTGTTGTACACGGCGGTGTTCGTGGTCAGGAAGCGCAGGGTGGTTCCAATGGCCATGTTGATCACATTGCCCTGGACCGCGGCGCCATAGCCGCCAAGGAAGGCGTCAGTGGCGGTGTTGGGCGCGGCGGCCGTGCCACCCACCTGGATCTCGCCCTCGCTCAGATTGAGCGTGCCGGTGTAGGTGTTGAGCGCGTTGAGGAACAGCTTGCCTGCGCCGGACTTGGTCAGGATCTGCGCGGTCGTCGCGGTGTTGTTCTGGATCACCGAGTCAATCTGCAGCGCCCTGGAGCTGTGCTGGTGGATGACCAGGGCTTCCAGGTTGGCCGTGGCTGCGGCATTTTGCAGCGCGCCGCCCCGAATGATCACATCCCCGCTGGTGACGTTCGGCGTCACAAGCAGGCCACCGCCTGTCATGGCGAAGGTGCCGGAAAGGTTCAGCGTGCCGCCTGCGCTGTTGTTGAAGCGCAGGGTGTTCGCCGCCGTGCCGACGTTGGCGTAGGTGGTCACGTCCACGTTGTTCGTCGCCCCATAGGCATCCGTGTTGTAGGTGGCCAGGGCGGTGATCGCCCCGTCCCCGCCGTTGGTGGAGTTGATGGCCCAGTCGGTCTTGTTGATGGTGGCATAGCCGACACCAAGGATGCCGTTCGTGTTGGTGGTGTCCGTCTGGGCGATGCTGGCCGCGCCGAAGTCGATCGTGCCGCCGACATTGCGGGTGATCGCGTTCATGCGCAGGATGGAGGTGCTGCCGACCGCGCGGGTCACGGCGTTGGAGCCGGTGTCAACAGTCGTCGCGCTCACGATTTCCGTGTGGCTGCCGCCGACAAGGTGCACCGCGCCGCCGCCCTGGCCGTAGATGTTGGTCTGCCCGTTCACATTCGCGGCGGTGCCCACCGTGGTCAGCGCGGAGATGCCGCCCAGCGTCAGCGTCGCGCCGTCCGCCAGCTTGCTGCCTGTGTTGGTGCTGTAGTCGAGCTGCAGCACGCCGTCACGCACGACAGTGGCGCCAGTCCAGCCGCTGCCGTTGGTGCCGGAAAGGATGAGTGTGCCGCCGCCAAACTTCAGCAGCGTGCCGGAGCCGGTCACGGAAGATGTGCTGTTGCTCAGCTGCACCGAGGCCCCAGGCTCCACTGCCAGGCGGATCTGGGCGCTGATCGTCAGCAGGCCGGTCAGGTTGGAGGCGCCTGCGGTGGCCATGAAACCGCCGTCCGCAGTGGAGTTGGTGATGGCATTTGCCAGGGTGATTCCATTGCGGATCTGCAGCCCCACACCTGATGCACCATTGATGGTGATCGTGCCGGAGCCGAGGGCGTTGCCAGCCAGGATGGCCAGCGTGCCGCCGGTGATGCTGGTGCCGCCGGTGTACGTGTTTCCTGCCACGTCTGGATTGATCACCCAGATGCCGCCTTCCACCTTGGACAGCGTGGTCGCGCCGCCGCCGTCCGTGATCTGCGGCCGGAACATGTTGTCCCCAAGGGTGCCGCCGCCCAGTGTCAGCGTCCGCGCGCCGGAGCCGGCGAAGGCGATGGCCGCCGTGTTGCTGAAGGTCAACGTGGGGGTGTTTGTGCCCACCACCGTGCCGGAGCCGTTGACGCGTGCCGCCAGGGAGCCAAGCCCCATGGTGAACAGTCGGTCAGTGGACTGGTCGGTGAGACCCGCCCAGGTCAGGATACCGCCCTGGTTGCCAGCTGTGTTGCTGACAAACACCAGATTGTTTGCAGCATTGGAGGACATGCCGATGCCGCTGGCCTCGCCACCATTGGCCAGGTGGTACACGGTCATGCCCGCGCTGGTGGTGGCGGTGCCGGTGGCGCCGATGGTGGTGGCCCCTGTGTAGGTGTTCTTGGCCGAGGCGGTCAGAGTTCCTGCGGTGCCTCCGCCAACCGTGCGGGTCAGCCCGCCTGCGCCGGTGATGAGGCCGTTGGCCGTGGAGCTGCCTCCAGTGAGCGTCAGCACCTGGCCGCTGAGGATCTCCGTCTCCGTCAGCACGTTGCTGGTGAGGGTGGCAAAGGTCTCCGACTGGACAATGCGCAGCTTCGCAACAACGGAGTAGAGCCCGTCGCCACCAGCCCCCGTCACGGAGACCGCGGCGGAATCGAGAATGGCAGCCCCGCCTGCAAGCTCCAGGATGCCATTGGCCACAGTCGTGGTGCCTTCATAGGTGTTGGTGCCGGAGAGCCTCCAGGTGCCAGCACCTTCCTTCAGCACGGACACCGTGTTGCTTCCCGTGGTGCTGGTGTCGGAGATGTTGCCGCTGATCAGGTTGGTCCCAGTATTGGTGCCATCCAGGATCCAGGTGCGGTTGCCGGAGGCACCAGCCGTCAGGTTGCCCTGGATGGTGATGGTCGTCGTGCCGTCGTTGATGATCTGGCCAGAACCCGGGTTGGTGGTGCTGTTGAAGGACTGGGTGAAGGTGATGTTGGACGGGATGACGAAGGTGCCAACCCCGGTGCCGTTGAAGATGATCGTGCCGGTGGAGCCGCTGTTGGGGGCGAGCGTGTTGGTCCCCTGGGCGGCACCGGCGGCACCGAGCTGGTCACCACTGCCAAACATGTCATACCGGCGGCCGTTGGAGTCCTGGGTGCCCAGGTCAATGGTGCGGGCGACGTTGAGAGCGCCAAGCTGGCTGGTGGCCACCGAGCCACCGGCACCGAGCACCCCGCCGATCTCCAGCATGCCGTTCCCGATAATGATGCCGCCGCTGAAGTTGTTGCCGCTGTTGGTCAGCGCCCACCGGCCGGAGAGGCCATAGCGGTCGTCATCATTCATCTTGGGGTTCACCGCCAGCGTCAGCGTTCCGGCGGCCTGGGTGATCGCCCCGCTGATCACGTTGGTGATGGGGTTGAAGTAACCCCCGGTCTGACCCGTGAGCTGAAGGGTGCTGGTGGCGGCGGAGGTGATGTTGCCAGCAAGGATCAGCGCCCCGTTGCCATTGGCCGTGATGCGGTTGCTGCCGTTGGTCTGGTTGGCGATGTTGGTGTTGGTCCCTGCCAGGGCGATGTTACCCGTGTAGGTTTCCCCGCTGCCCACATACTCCAGGCGGCCGCCGTTGGCACCGCCGCCCAGCGTCACCGTGGAGAAGCTGCCGATGGCGTTCGTCATGTTCTTCAGCTGCAGTGTGCCGTTGTTCAGCGTGAGGGCGCCACCGACGGTGTTCGTGCCATACATGGCCATGTAGTTGCCACCTGCCAGGGTGAGGTTTCCGCCGCCCTGCATGTTGCCGGCAATGAGCTGCGCGCCGCTGTCATCCACGGTCAGGGTCGTGCCACCGGCAATGTCCAGCGTGCTGCCGCGCTGCATGTACAGCTGGCCGATCGTTTCCGTCTGCGCGATGCGGAGGGTGCCTCCGACGAGCACATGCCAGTCATTGTCATCGTGGGAAGCCGCTCCCCCGGTGAGGACGACGGTGCCCTTCTGAATGTAGTTGTGGCCGGAATTGACCGTGTTGGTGCCGGAAAGCGTGGTGGTGCCGGAATTCTGGAACACCCACACATTGTTGCCAATCAGCGCGCCGTTGAAGGTCTGGCTGGCGCTGCCGGCAATTTTGATGACTCCATTGTTGGAGAAATCCACCTCCCTGCCCGCCGGGCTGTCGAGCGTGCCTGCAAAGATGAAGGCGCCACCTGCGTTCGCCGTCACGACGCTCCGCTGGGTTCCGGTGCCAACAGTGTGCGCGCCACCGCTGAGGGTGCCGGTGTAGGTCATGGTGCCCAGGCCTTCCTTCACAAGGTCCGCATTGCGCGCCGTGCTGGCGTCACTGTTGGGCAGCAGTGTGATGTTGTTGGCCAGCGTGTAGTCCTGGTTCAGGTGGTAGCGCAGCTGGCTGTTGCCACCGGCGGAGGACTGCACGATGACATCCCCCGTGCCGATGCTGCCGGTGTAGGTGTCATTGCCAACACGGATCACCGCGTTCTGCCCCGTGCTGCCGATGGTGGTGGTGCCCTGATACGTGTTGTCCGCCGTCAGATAGATCGTGTTGCGCACCTGCTCCAGGTTGCCGCTGCCGGAGATCGGGTTCGAAATCGTCAGATGGCCGTTGTTCGTGTTCGTGATGAGCGTGCCGTCATTCACAATGGCACCGGTGCCCAGCCAGCCGCGGGAGTTGTTGCCGATCTGGAGGCGGGCGCCAGCCTCGATGGTAGTGTCACCCCAGCGCGCGCCCGTGGTGGCGGCGGGGGCAAGGATCAGGGTGGAAGGCGTGCCAGAACCTGCGGCAGAAACCGTGAGATGGGTGCTCCCCGGGATGAGGCTCAAGATTTCACCGCTGATGATGTGGCTGACCGCGCCGCCGGTGTTGCCAATGTGCAGCGTGCTGCTGGCCCCCAGATAGATCGGGCCGGCCAGGGTGGTGGCTGCCGCGCTACGCAGCACCATCGTGCCTCCGTTGAGGTCGATCAGCTCTGTGATGGTGGCGGCGCCTGGCAGGTTGATGTCCAGGGTGGCACCGGCATTGACGGAGGTAAGATTGGCCCAGCGGTTAGAGGGGGCGGTGGCGGCCAGGCCCAACGCCGAGCTGTTTTGGATTTCAAGAATGCCAGAATTGACCGACACGCGGCCGGCAAAGGTGTTTGCCCCGGACAGCACCGTGATGCCCCCGCCGGTCTGCTCGAAATTGCCCATGCCGGAGATGACGGAGCTGATGGTCAGGTTGTTGACGCGCCTCACACCCAGCGTGCCATTGTTCAAGATAGCGCCGCTGCCCAGCATGCCGGTGGCACCGCCGTTGCCAAGCTGCAGATACCCGCTGCCGATGGTGGTGGCTCCTGTGCCTGCAATGTTGCTGGTGATGATGGTCTTGCCGCCGCCTGCGGTGGTGATGCCGGTGTTGGTGCCGGCCACATTGGAGAGCACCAAGTCGCCCCGCACGTTGTTCTGGTGGATGATGAGCTCGTTGGTGGCTGAGGAAAGCGCGGCCGAGATGGTGGAGGTGTTCGCACCCACCGACGGGGCGACGAGGATGCCTCCCATGGAAAGCTCCAGCGTGCCTGTGACTTCCGCCGCATGGGCACCGCTGAAGCGGATCGTCGCCGCCGAGCCGCCAGCGATGGAGCCGGCGGAGATGATGTCCGTGTGCTGGTCCGCCACAAAGACGTCCGGGTTGTAGCCGGTGAATCCAGTGATGGCAGACCCCGCATTGGCCACCGCCCAGGTGCCGCCGCCAAAGGTGGCCCAGCCGCCGATGATGCCGTTGGTGTTGGGAGTGCTCGTTGCCGCAGCATTGACACCAAAGCTGATGGTGCCGCCCGCGTTGCGGGTGATGATCCCAAGATTGATGCCTCCGTGGCCAGAGTCTTGGGAGAGGGTGGACTCTGCGCCGAGGGAGGCAAAGGTCTCAATGCCCGAGGCACCTGCGTTCAGCGTGGTGGACTCGACCGATTCAAGAACCGTCGGAGTGGCGGCGCTGCTGGCAATGCGGACAGCGCCGCCGCCAAGGGTGAGGACTCCGGTGGACGGCAGGATGTCGTTCCCTGCCCCGTAATTCAGGATCAAGGTACCTCCCGAGCTGAGGGTGATGCCACCCGTATGAGCCATATTGCCCGTGACGGTCAGGCCGCCAAAGCCGTTCAAAATCAGGGCTCCCACGCCGCTGGTGCCACCACTGAATCCCACGGCGGATGAGGCCCCGCTGCGCGCCTCACGCAGGCTGAGCCCCTGGGTCAGCACCACATTGCCAGTGCCGGACAGCGAGCCAATGGTGTCCGCCAACGTCACGGTCAGCTGGGTCCCCGTGCCCGCCAAGTGAATGCGTGCGCCAGGAAGGCCGGTGCTGTTCAGCGCGCCACCAGTGCGGTTCAGGGTCAGCGCCATGTTGCTGCCAACATTGATGGTGCCGCCGAACCCGGTGTTGTTCCCCGTCAGGGACAGGGTCTGCACCGTGCCCTGCGTGGTGTTCAGGTTGAGCACGCTGTTCAGGTTCCCGGTGAAGGTGGAGGCCACTGTCTGGGTGTTCTGGTCGGCCAGTGACAGCGAGCCATTGAGAAGCTGAACCACACCACCGGAGCTGTTGGCGTTGAACCGCAGCACCGTCTGGCTGGTGCTGTTGATGTCCAAGGTGCCGCCCGTGATGCGCAGCCCGGTCGCCGTGGAAAGTGTGCCGGCACGACCATCAGCCGCTTCCGCTCCCACGCCCGCCCCGGCAGAAACAACCCCCATCCGCAGGGTACCCCCTGTGACCTGCGTCTCGCCCGTGTGCGTGTTGGAGCTCAGCCCGGTGAGCACCATCTGATGCGCGCCACCCTTGCTAAACGTGCCCGCGCCTTGGAAGTCCCCGTTGAAGACGAACACGTTGCCCCCGGTGTTCTCGTTCACCGTGAGCGAGGTGGTCAAAGACACCACCGGAGCAACGGAGTTCAGGTAGTTGCCCTGCAAGCCGCCTGCCACGCTGCCATACACGATGATGCGGCTGGCCCCCGCACCGCCATGCAGGAAGGGAATCGTGTCCCCCCCCGTCGTGGTGACCACAAGCCTGGTCCCACTGTTGGTCATGTAAACTTCGTTGGAACCATCGAAGCCTTGGGCACCGGCGATGGTGAATGTGCCCTTGTCAATGTACACCGGGCCGTCAAACACGTCCCCCGTGCCATTGCTCCAGGTGAAATTCCCCATGCCTTCCTTCAGCAGCAGGGTGGCACCATTGTTGCCCATGAAACGCCCGGAGAAGGTGGAGTCGCTGTTGTCCCCGCCCAGGGCCAGCACGGAAAGCGCGCTGCCAGTCACCAAGTTGATCGAGGTGTTCGCGCTGCCGCCGGAGAGCGAGCCAATGCGTGCAAACGGCAGCAGATTGGTGGCGCTGTTGGCGAAGTTGAGGTTCTGCACCCCCGTGCCTGCGAAAACAATGCGGGAGTTGGCGCTCAAGATGTCGTTGTAAGCGAACCGGGCTCCATCCCAGATGCCGCCGATCTGCACCGTGCCATCATTGATCGTGGTGTCTCCCGAGTGCGTGCTTGTCCCGGTCAGGTAAAGCAGGCCCGCCCCATTCTTGGTGAAGCCGCCAGCACCGGTCATCACGCTGGACAGAACATTGACGGGGGTGAAATCCACCGTAGCCACGTTGGTCAACGACGCGGAGTTAGGGATCTGGTTGACCAGCACATGGTTGGCATCAAGCACCTGGACGACGTAAGAACCCGCCGCAGAAAAACTTGTGCTCGAAATCAGCATGCCCGGCGCAAGCCCCTGGGTGCTGGAATCAAGCCGTATCACGCGGATGGTGCTGTCAGTGTCCGCCGTGCCGGAAACGGTGATGTTGGTGCCGTTTTGATAGGTGGTTGTCAGGGTCGCTCCTGCGCCAAGAGACAGCACCGTGTTGCGGGTGGCGGTCAGGGAGGCGATCGTCTCGTCGGTTTCGATGCCAAACACTGTGCCCCAGCCTGCGTTCCGCACATTGACCGTGTCAACCAGCCCGGCACCGCCCGAAAGGATGAGACCACCGCCCAACTGGTCCGCACCATTGCGGATCAGAACATTCCCCGTGAAGGTGTTGGCACCACCCAGAGTCTGGACACCGGAGCCCAGCTTCGTCAGCCCGCCGGTGCTGCCACCAAGAATGCTGCCGTTGAACACGGCGTTGGCATTGTCCAGGCCCAGAGTCAGGCTGCCGGCGGTCATCATCAGGTTGCCACCGTTGGCGCCCCCTCCGGAGAGGGAGCCGATCACCTCGGCATTGCCATTGAGGTCCAGCCCCACACCTGCGGCGTTCGCCATCACGACTCCAGAACGATCCGGGATGATGGAGAACCGGCTGGCGGCAGGCAGCATGACCGTGCCGGTGTTGATGATCGTGGACCCCGTGTAGGCATTGCCACCAAGCAAGGTCAGCGAGGGCGACGCCCCATCCTTGATCAACGAAACCGGCCCCATCGGCACGAAGCCGTTGCTCTCGCCGATCACCCCCGTGAAGGTGCTGGCCCCAGCGTAAGAGCCGGTAAGCGTGAGTGACTTGGCCCCTGGAGCGGAAGCGGTGGTGTAGGTGGAGAAGTCCAGCGGGCCGGAGCCATCATTCTGAACAACACCGCCGCCCGTGGTGCCGCCAAGGTTGAGGGGACGGTCCGTGGTCTCACCGGTGCCAGTGTAGATCAGCGTGCCGGTGGTCGTCCCGAAACCAAGGTCGATGGTGCCATTGGCAGTGGTAAGCGGCGAGCCCAAGGGTCCAGGCAGGCCGCTGTTCACGGAGCCAATGCCCGCGACGACGAGCGCCCCATCCTGGATGGAGGTGCGGCCCGCGTAGCTGTTCGCCCCGGTCAGGGTCATGGTGCCGCTGCCGGTTTTCACCAGATTGAGCACGGAGCCAGCCCCCTGCGTGATCACACCTGCGAAGGTGGTGCTGGTGTTGTCCCCGCCGGTCGTGAAGGTCACGGTGCCCGAAGCAACGCGGCTGGTGATGGTGCCCGTCCCGGCCAGGGAAGCCACGGTGCCATTAAAGCCTGCAAGGTCCACCATGCCGCCCGTCATGGTGAGCGCGGTCGTGACCGGCAGCGCGTTGGCCACTCCATAACGGAGCGTGCCATCCGCCACAGAGGTGGGGCCGCCATAGGTGCTGGCCGCTCCCAGATGCAGAATGCCCGCGCCAGTCTTCGCAATGCCCGAGGCGGCATCGCCAGTCATGGGCACAGTGAGGTTCAAGGTGGCCAATGTCGGATTGAGGACCGTGCCGTTCCAGTACACCGCGCCAATGTCCAGAGTACGCACCGCGCCGTTCAGGGCGACGGCGGCAGTGCCGGAGCCGGTGACTGTGGCCACCGCCCCCAAGTTCTGGGACGTCGCGGTGAGGTTGCCGTTGAGTGTCAGCGTGCTGGTGCCCAGGTTCACCGTGGGGGTGTTGCCACCCGTGTTATGGATGGTCAGGCTGGCCATCGTCTGGTCGAAGCTGTTGAGATCCAGAATACTGCCACCGTACAAGGTCACATTGGAGGTGCCCTTGATCTGGCCTGCGGCCAGGGCCTGCACGGTGGTGGTGACCGCCAGGACGGTGGTGCTGTCCACGTTGGAATAGCCGCCTGCAATGGTGAGGTCGCCCGGGATGGCCGTCACCAGGTTGCCATCCGCGCCCGCCACATTGAGGCGAACATAGCCGGAGTTGATCCAGGTGCCGCCAGTGTGGCTGTTGGCCCCCTGGACGAACACCTCATTGGTGCCAACGGCACCGGTGCCGCGTCCTGCGTCACCCACGATCACCAGGGAAACCGGAGCACCATTGTCCACCACGCTAGCGTTCAGGATGACATCGCGGTTCAGGGTGTCAGCATTGTTCGTCCAGCCCAGGGCGTGCAAATACAGGTCTCCGCCCACCCCAGGGGCACCTGCCGTAAGGTTGCCGTTCTGGATGATGATGGCGCGATTGTTGGTGGCACCGGCTGCGATCAGCCCTCCGGCATCGAGGGTCAACGTGTTGCCCCCCAGGTCCAGCACGCTGTTGGCCGTGGCGCTGGCAGCCGCTGCCAGATTCAGGGTGTTGACCGTCCTGTCTCCCGTGAGGGCGATGGTCGTCCCGGCCGCAGGCAAGACAACACGGACATTGTCTGACGCCGTGCCCAGATTGATGTCCACCACGGGTGAATAACCGGCGAAGCCCGTCTGATTCAGCCTCCCCAGGCCCATGCCCTCGGTATAGCTGGCGAATTCCTGGTCCACCACGGCCCAACCACCCAGAATGTTGTCGCTGAGGGTCGGTGCGGCTCTGAAGAACACACGCGCAGCGTCACCAATCACCCCGTCCACACCGAGCGAGCGTAGCGTGGCACGGGAACCGGCCTGCCTCGTCAGGCTGGCAAAGCTCACCTCCATGGAATTGCGCTGCGTGCCCGGCTCCGCGATGTCCAGGAAGCTGCTGCCGTGGCCAAGGATCAGGTCACCCACCGTTTCCGTGTAGGTCATCCCCGCCCTGCCTCGGTATTGCAGCAGGCCACCACGGAGGAAGATGGACGCGCTGTCATTGATGCGGTCCGTGAAAAGCGCGGAGTTGATCTCGTAGCTTCCCACGTTTTCCCCATGCACAAGCATGGCGGACTGGGACAGCTCGATGGATGTGGTCCCGCTGAGGCGGCTGTTTTCATACAGGACGGTGCGGCCGCCCGCCTGCAGGAAATCCCCGGTAAAGGTGTTGTTGCTGTAAAGATTCCAGTCGGTGACGCCATTGGCGGCAGTGGAGCGATAGACCGCAATGTTGCTTTCAGCAGGGACATCGTTGCCGATCCGTCCGGCCCAGCTGATGCTAGCCGTGGTAAGGGCCAGCGTTGCCTGCGCCGCACCGGTGTTGATCACCGTGCCGCCGCTGTTTTCCCGCACACGGTCGTTCTGGGCCATGTCGGCATCTGACCGGAGCAGGCTGAAATTCTGCACCGTGCCGTTCAGGTCCAGAAAGGTTCCCACGGCCGGGCGCATTTCCTGGTTGAGAGAGACACTAAAGTCCGCCATCAGCTTCAACGTTCCCTGGTTGATGTGGGTCGGCCCCGTGTAGGTGTTGATCGCGGACAAGGTGAGCGTGCCTGCGCCCGACTTTGTGAGCCCGCCGGTGAAGCCCCCAATGGGGACGGCCACCTCAAGATCCTGCAAGGCATGGATGATAAGCTCACGGTTGCTGGTCGTCGTCAGGCGGCCGTTGCCGGTGATGCTGGAGCTTGCGGTCACCAAAAGACCGCCACTGTCCAGGGTCAGCAGGGAGTTGTTGGTCATGGCGATGCTGCCGCCCGCCGCCAGACGCAGGGAGTTGATCACCAGGGAGCTGCTGAGATTCCCTGCCGTGGACAGGTTCACGTTGGCATTCGCCGTGCTCAGGTTGGTCACCTGCTCCCCGGCAGCCAGCGGACGCAGGCGGTTGGTGCCCGTGTTCGCGCCTGCGGCGGCAGAGTCTGCGGTCAGGAAGAAGTCGCCCACGCCACTGGAGGTGTTCGTGTCACCAATCGCCCACGGAAGGATGGACTTGTTGTTGGTGTTGGTGGCGCCGGTCTGCCCCACAAATGCCCAGTTCGTGCCCACAAAGGTGGCCACATTCGCGGCTGCCGCGCTGCCCAGGCTGGGGCCACGGATGAGGAGCACGCCGCCTTGGTCACGCGTGCCGGTGCCGGAGGTGAAGTTCACCTGCCCGCCACTGCCGGGCACCAGGGTGACGGTGCTGCTGCCATAACGCAGGTTCGTCAAAATGCCGACAGTCTCCGTGGTCGTGGTGGAGGCCGCCCCGAGGACCGTCAGATTGCCGGAACGCATCATCCATTCACGCGCGCTCAGGCGGTTGTTCACATTGCCAGCTGTGTTGTCCAGGACGAGGCTTGCGCCTGACTGAACAATGACCCTGCCCGTGCCACCACCGCTGCCCGGCACGCCGAGCGTGCCCGCCCCGTTGATGGACAGCAGGCCTTCATTGACAAAAACGAACTCACCAGAGTGGGCGTTGGCCACCCGGATGTTCATGGTGCCCGGACCGAATTTCACCAGACTGTAGTCACCATTGGCCAAGTTGCCCACATGCGTGAGGCCCAGGGTTGTCAGATTGATCGTCCCAGCACCGCCGAAGGCGAACCAGCCGCCGCGGCCCGAGCCCCCTGTGCCGATGGCGCCCACCAGCCCCCCTGAAAGAGTCAGTGAGGAACCCGCATCCGCCACAATGGTGGCCGAGCGGTTGCGGCTGTCCGTGCCAGTGGCTGCCACGATGGAGATCTGCCCGCTCCAGGTGTTGTCACCCAGCACGCTGCGCAGCCCGCCGCCGCCAAACATGCCCGCCGAGGTGGTGTTGTCGGAGGCATTGAAGCCCAGCGGCTCCGCGATGGTCATCCCGGTGGCGTGGTAAAGCTCAAGGCCTGCCGCCACGTTGGCAACCTGCGTGCTGCCCACCGTGCTGCCCAGAGCCGCCGCGTTGGTGACGCGCACCGTCCCTTGCGTGACTGTGAGCACGCCATCCCAGCCCGTCTGCGGCTGCGTCAGCACCAAAGTGCCCTCCCCAAGCTTCTGCAGGCCCGCGGCCGCGCCACCGGTGAAGGTGAAGGCCGAGTTCAAGGTCAGCGTGTTGACCACGCCGGGTGTGTTCAAGGTCACCTCGATGGCGCGCGTGTTGGCAGCCGCCCCCAGGTTCACCACATGGTCCAGGGCAAAGGTCCCGGTCACACGCAGCGTGGAGGCCGTGGTGCTGTTCGGGTTGAGATTGATGAGATTGGTCACAGGCCCCAGCTGGGAGGCCGTGTTCACAGAGATGACACCGCGCTGGACGTCCACCGTCCCGGTGAAGTCATTGCCCGTGTTGTTCAGCCGCAGCGTGCCGTTCCCTGTCTTGGTCAGGCCGGCCGTGCCGCTGATCTTGCCATCGAGCACAAGACCGTCCACCGCCGTCGAGACATTGCCATTGGCGACAGTGAAGAGATTGCCCGCCGCCAGGGTGATGTCCTGCGCCAGGACAAGGCCATAACCGGCGTTGTTCGTGACGCTCAGACCATTGGGCAGCATCGAAGAGGTGATGCCGGCAGGAGTCATGAGCTTGTTTGCAGGCGTCGGGAAGTTGGCGCCGCCACCAGAACGGCCGATCGTCAGCCCCAGCACCGTGCCACCGACAGGCTCCCAGTTGATCTGGCCAAGCTGAATGGTTTCGACAGAACCCGTGCCATCCCCGTCAGCCAGCAGGGCGAAGGTGTTGAGCGAGGTGAGACCCGTGATGTTGATGGGAATGCTGGTGCTGATGCCCACCAGGCTCAGACCGGAAATATTCCCCAGTCCGGTTTTGTTGATCGTCCCCGGCCCGCTGCCAGAGCCAATGGCGGTGACGGCACCCGCATTGTTCAACAGACCCGCCAGCGTCACATTGACGTAAGGGGTCGGCAGTTCGATCACCAGCCCGCTGGTCGTCAGGGTCTGGAAATCCAGCGCGCCGTTGAGCGTCAAAGTGCGCAGCGTGCCGCCCGTGCTCGAGATGAACGGGTTCCCCTCAAACACCATCGCATTGCCCACGGTGCGGTCATTGTTGTCCACCGACAGCGACGTGCCGGCGGCAAAGGTGGCTGTTCCCGTGCCCAGAGGGCCCGAGGCAAGGCTGTTCGGGTTGGGGATCGTGCCGGCGCTGTTGGCTCCCAGGACGATGCCGCCGTTGACCACCGAGACGCCGCCGGTGAAGGTGCTGGCGCCGCCGAGCTGCAGCAGGCCGTCGCCCACCTTCTTGATGCTCATGCCCGGCGCGCCGGTGATCGCCGCGCTCACGTTCGCCGAGGCAAAGGAATCGACAAACGTCACTCCATTGAACGCGATGGCGCCGATGTCGAAGGTCTTCTCACCACTGCCAAGCGCAAGGGTGCCGGACACCGTGGCGATCGTGGTCGGGTTGTTGGTGGTCACCGTCAGCGGAGTGGCGCTGGTCAGGGTCAGCACGCCGCCGCTGGCCACCACAGGATTCGTGGCTCCGCCGTTGTTGTTGAAGACCAAGCCGACCAGCGTGTTGTTCCCCACCATGGTGACGGTCGAGGAGCCGTTCAGCGTGACAGTGTTGCCAGAGCCAATCCGGCCCGCCGAACCGGTGTTGAGCACGCCCCCGGAAAGGGTGATGCCGCCGTCGGGAATGAAGCCCTCCCCAAACACATTCACCGTGCCCTGGTTGATGACCGTGCCGCCCGTGTAGGTGTTGGGGGCCATGAGGTTCACCACGCCCGTGCCAGAGGTGACCAGATTGACCGAATTGCCAAAGCCGTTGTCGGCGATGACGGAGTTGATGATCACATTGCCCATGCCCACCGTGAAGTTCAGCCCGGTGTTGGTGGCGGTCGTGTTGTTGCTCAGGGTCACCTGCGTCGCACTGTCCACAGACACCACATAGGTGCCGGCAGGGACGCCGGTGCCAGTCAGGGTCATGCCCGGCGCGATGCCCACGGTTGAGTTCATCGTGACGGTGTTGGTGCCGGCGCTGGTGGCGCCAGACGTGAACGTGGCGGTCGTGAGGCTTGTGTTCTGCGCGGCAGCCGTCGCATTGTTGCTGACGGTGATCTGGGTCGGGCTGTTCACCGAAAGAATCGTGGTTCCCGCCGGGAAGCTGGCGTGGGCGATGTTCATGCCCGGCAGCAGGCCCGTGGTCGAGCTCAAGGTGACGATCGGGGAGCCCGTCGCAATCACACCCCCGGTGTTCGGCGCGAAGAAGGTGGGCGCCCCGGCCGTTGCTGTGTAAATCACCAGCTCGCGGGTGCCGCCAGTCTCGGTGCCGCCAGCGGTCAGCACCCCACGCGCGTCAGGCGTGCCGATGGTGGAGGAAAAGGCGTTGTTTTCACGCAGCAGACCTCCAAGCTCAAGGTTCAGCACATTGCTGGCGCTGCTGAAGATGATGTCGTTCTGCGCCTGACGGCCCAGGCGCAGCAGGCCGGTGGTCGTGGTGGCTGCGCTCAGGGTGGTGCTGACATTTCCATAAAGACTGTTGCTGCCCAGGTTGGTGATGTTGCCGCTGCCAAAGTCCAGGTCGTAGTCGGCAAAGCCGCCCGAACCCACCACGCCCACGCCGTTCGTGGTGTTGTAGGCCGCATAGTCCGTCGTGTTCGCAATCGCCCAGGCGCCAAGCACGCCACGGCCAACCGTTGAGAGCGGTGTCGTGATCAGAATGCGAGCGTTGTTTCCTGGGGACCCCAGGTTTGTGCCTGTGAAATTGATCGTGGAACCAGGCGCCCGTGTCAGGCTCGCCAGCGTGAGATCCGCCGATGCGAAGGCACCGGAACCCAGCCCCCCCGTGTTGGCCGTGATGGTGTTGCCGCCCATCAGAACAGCCACAGCTCCGAGGGTCTCGGACCCGATGTCCGCCACCCGTCCGTTGTAAGTGATCGTGCCTCCCCGCAGGGTGATGGCGGCGTCATCCCGCACCCGGTCGTCATTGGCCAGCTGCAGATTGCTGTTGTTGTTGAGGGACAAGGCCCCGAAATTGATGTCAACCGCCGCAGTCTGGGAAAGGGTGGCATTGTCCTGCAGGTTGAAGGTTCCTGCACCGATCAAAGTCCAGCCGTAGTAGTCGTTCACATTGCCGTTGGTTTGGGCGGTGTTGCCGAACTTGGCAAAATTGATGTCACCATTCATGGTGCCGCCCCAGCCAGCCCCCTCATCTGCAACCAGCGTGGCCGTGGTGAAGCCCGTGTTGACCACCGCACCACCGCCGCCAGGCGCGGAACTGGGACTGGAAAGCTGCTTGATGAACTGGGTGTTGCCGTTCAAGTCAAACGTCCCGCCAGCGCCCAGGGTGAAGAAGGTGCCATCTGCTGGCGCATACATGGTGTTGAAACCAGCGGCAAGCTTCAGCGTGCCCCCCACAATATTGGTGGTGGAGGTGTAGTACTGCCGGCTGCTGAACACCATGGTGCCTTCCCCTGTCTTGGAGATGGTGTTTGCGCCGGTGATCGCCCCGATCACGTCCAGCGTGTTGTCAGCTCCGATCTGGAAATGAGACTGCGCCCCAAGGGCCAGGATCCCGTCCAGGTAATTCGTCCCGATACCCGTGGACATCAGCCCCCCGGAGGAAAGCGTGATCGTCCTGCCCGGCACACCCACCGTGGTGCTGCCCCCGTCGAGGTGAAGGGCGTTGATGGTGCGGCTGCGCGTCTGCGTGACGGTGCCGACGAGCCGCATCGTGTCGGTGTCCGAGGCAGCGTCGAGGTCATTGGTGTAGTTGTAGTCCATGAAGGCAACGACACCATTGGTCGCGCTGTAGGCTGCAAAGCTGTCATTGATGAAAATCCTCGGCAGCATGCCATTGACGGCCCCCAGGCCTGTGGAGGTGGTGGCGAAGACCCTGTTGACCGTGCCAAGATCGGCGATGCCCGTCAGGTCAATGCCCGAACCACTGTTGGCCAGGGTCACCGCGCTGAAGGTGATGGAGTTGATGCCCGAACCGCCGGTGTTGTCCGTCATCTGAATCTTCAACGGCACGCTGTTGACCGTCAGCAGACCGATGGATTCGGCGGAGCCGTTCGAGTCCCCGATCAGGCTCAGGGTGCCCCCCGTGCTTGTGAAGACCTTGCCATTGAGGCGGTTCGCCGTGGTCGGATCCCCAGCGCTGTTGTCCAGGGTCACCTTGCCCACGCCCGTGGTGGCAATGGCGGCGGTGGCGTTGCCACCGAGCCGCCCGTTGGCACCGCTGAGGATGAGCTCCCCATTGTTCACTGTGGTGGCGCCTGTGTGGGTGGCCTGCGCGGTCAGGCGCAGGCTGCCCGTGCCATCCATGCGCAGCGCGCTGGCGCCTGTGCCTGTGCCATTGGTCACCGCGCCATTGATCACCGTGCTGCCAGGACCCACCACCCAGAGCGTTCTGGCAGTGGTGGCATGCTCGGACAGGTTGACCTGCCCGTTGAGGGTCAATGTTCCACCAACAATTTCATTCCGCAGCCTCCGGTCCCCGCCGTTGTTGGTCAGGGCACCGGTGATGTCCATGTCACTGCCGCCGATAAACGACGCCGGGTCTCCGGTGAGGAACACGTTCTGGTTGAACGCGTTTGAGCCGGTGAGAGGAATGCCAGCCATCACCGCACCACCGCCGAAGTTGAACTGCGTCAGCGGCGTTGCCGAGGTGAGTTCTTTCTCCAAGATCAGGGTGCCCTGCGTCAGCGTGAACACGCCGGTGAAGGTGTTGGGGGCTCCCCTCATGGTGAAGGTGGCGTCCGGATGGATGGCGATGTGGAGGCCCGTGGTGTTGGTTCCATTGGTGGCGTTGCCAATCACACCGTCCCAGATGGTGGACCCATAGCCGCGCCAGTTGATGGTCTGGTCGTTCGCCTTGTAGTTGATCAAGTCGGTGCCGATGGTCAGCAGCGCGCCGTTCTCCAAATTGTTGCTGAAGGTCACCGGGTTGTTCCCCGTGGCCACCTGGAACGGGCCATAGAAGTTGATGCTGCCTTCACCTGCAAAGACATTGGTGCTGTTGTTGTTGAAGAACGTCGGCTGGGTGATGCTGAGCCCCGTGGCCACATCGAGCGCGAAGATGCCGCCGTTGGACATGTTCAAGCCACCAAATTGGAGACTCGTACCCGCCGCCACCGTGCGGGCGTTGCTGATCACAATGCGTGTGGCATCAGTGACCGACACAATGTAGTCGCCGTAACCAATGCCGGTTCCGTTCACCCACATGCCGGGCTTCAGACCCGTGGTGTCTGCCACCGTGATGGTGGTGGTGTTGCTGGAGGCCGCGCTGGTCGTCATGACCCTGCCCATGGCACCGAGGGACTCGTTGGTGGACAAACCAAGCAAACCGCCGTCAGCGCGGACGCCGCCGCTGAAAGTATTGCCGGGATGGGCCAGGATCCACAGGCCGCCGTCTCCCTTGACCAATCCTGTGGCGCCTCCGGAGATCCCGTCGGTAATGACCGAGTTGATGCGGTTGGCATCCGTGTTCTGGCCCCGTAGTTCGAACAACATCGCAAAATTGCCGGTTTTGTTGTTCACAAAGTTGTCCAGAACCAGCGCTCCCCCGCCGGAGTTTTCCAGGCGATGGGTGCGCGCGGCGCTAAGCGCGGTGTTGATCGCCACTTGCCGCGTCACCGTCTCGCCCATCCCTGTGTAAAGCAGGTTCAGCGTGGCGTTGCCATTGAACTCCAGGGTGCCGCCGCTGGCGCCCACGCTGCTGGCCGTGGTCCCCGTGCTTTTGCCGATGGAGCTGAGGACCAGAGTGCCGTTTTGCAGGCTCGTCACCCCGTTGTAGGTGTTGTTGTCACCCAGGATCAGCGTGCCCCCGCCATTTTTGATCAGGCCAGCAGTCCCTGCGCCGGAGTTGCTGATCACACCAGAAAGGGTGGCGTAGTCCAGGCCGGTGCTGCCGTTGTCATTGACTGTGACAGTGCGGTTCACAGTCCCGGTGGTGACATTGAGATTGATCGGGTTCTGGAAATCCACATCCGCCCATGCGGTGGAGGAGCTCAAGATCAGCGCGCCCGTGCCGTTGCCAATCCCACCGCCTCCCCATTGGATGGTTGCCCCTGCGCCGCCAAGATTGACCACCAGCTTCGCCGTGCTGGCGGCAAAACCACCGCTGGCGTTTGCCGCAGCACCCCACTGCACCTGGTCATTGCCCGTGCCAATGGCGCGGTCAAAGATGCCGTAGGTTTCGAAAACCCCGCTGCCCGAAAGCTGCAAGTTGCTGTTTGTGGGCAGGGACGCCCCGTCCACCCCGCGCAACGCACCCCCGGCGATCTGCGTCGGCCCCGTGTAGCTGTTGTTGCTGTTCCCCAGAATCCACAGGCCCGCGTCGGCCTTGTTAATGGTCAGCGCACCACCGCCGTTCGGATTGTTGATAAGCTCCAGGTTGATCTCGTTGTCACCCAGCGAATCACCCCTCAAGTTCAAGATACGCGCCCCCGTGCCACTGAAGGCCACCTGGCCCGGGTTGGCAAAGGTGATGCTGGCATGGTTGTTTGTACGCGCCGCCACCAAGTTGCCATAGCTGCCAAATGAGGCGAGCGTCCCGTTGCCGGCGAGCGTGAAAAGGCGGTCCGTCCGCACCGAGACGGACTGGGTGCCATCGACAGCGCCGGCGGCATTGGTGCCCACATAGCGCAGCACGCCGCCGTTGAAAATGAGGCTTCCGGCGTTGTCCGCCACATTGCCCATGCCAATCCCGCTGGCCACACCAATGTCGGCCAGGGTGGTGACGTCCAGATTTCCCCCCAGCAGCGTGACCGGACCTGTGAAGGTATTCATGCCACTAAGATGAATGGTGGCGGTGGTTCCGGCTTTCACCAGCGCCACCTTGCCGTCACCATCCTGGATGAGGCCGCTGAAATAGCCTGCGGTGTTGCCCTCGCCAATGCGCAGGCTCGCCGTGGTGCCAGTGGCGCTGTTGGTCACCAACCCCGCGCCATTGAAGCCCCCCACCGCGCCCGTCGCCGAAGCGGCGGTGCCGAGGCTGTTGCCGTTCAGATCAAGGGTGGCTCCCTGCCGCAGATTCAGCGTGGCATTGCTTGCCGCAAGGGTGGCCCCTGGGCCGACACGCACAGTGCCTTCATTGATGTGCACCGCAGTGGTGCTGGCATTGGCCGCCCCCACCACAAGCGTTCCCGCCCCAAGCTTGGTCCAGCCCCCCGTCGTGGTGGCCAGAATGGGAACATTCAGGTTCAACGTGTCGCCGCTGGTGTCCGTGCGGATCACCAAATCACCACTGCCGCCGGTCGTGATCCCATAGCCGGCATCCCCGGTTCCGTTGATGCTGACCGTGTTCCCGCCGGTGACAAGAATGCCGCCCGCGGTGTTGGCGCCGTTGTTGATCGTCACAATGCCAGTGGCACCGCTCAGCGTCAGCGTCTGGGCCGAGTCAAACTTGATGCCGGCATTCACCGTGACAGCAGTGCTCTGCGTGAAGGAGTCCGTGATCCGGGTGGGCATGGTCAGCGCTCCGGCAAGCTCCGCGCTCTGGTCCGCATAGGAGGCCGCGCCAACAGCGCTGCCTGCGGCAAAGTCTGCCCCATTGAAGAAAAGGTGGGCGTTGAGAATGCCGTTCGTGTTGGCAGCCCCGGTGATGGTGACGGAAGCCCCGGCACTGGTCACGAAATTAATGCCGCTGCCTGCCGCAACCACGTCCAGCGAGCCAAAGGTCAGCGCCGCTGTACCACCGGAACCGGCGGTGACCTGGACGGTGCCGGCACCTGCTGTCGGGGTCAGCGCGCCCACGGACTCCGTGCTCGCGCTGCCCGCCGCACCAAGGTATTGAAACACACCGCCCGCCGAATTGGTGAGGGTGTCCACATTGAAGGCGATGGCGCCGCCATTGGGCAGAACATTGCGCGAAGAGCCGGAAAATGTGTCCTGAATCTTCAGAATGCCGTTGGAGATGGTGGTGGTGCCTGTGTGGAGATTCGCCCCGGAAAGCACCCAGGTGCCAGCACCCGTCTTCTGCAGGCTCAGGGTGCCGCCGGCCGCAGGAATGGCCGAGGAAATGGTGTTGTCCCCGGTGTTGCTGCCGCCAAGGATCAGCGTCTTGTTACCAGTCGTCGCAGTGAAGGTGCCGTTCAGAGTCAGCGCGCCTGTGCCGCTGGCGTTGATGAACACACTGGCCGTCGTGGGGTTCAGGTTGATGTTCCGCGAGAGCGTCTCCCCTGCCCCGAGATACTTGAGGGAACCAGAGGTGGTGGTGGTGTTGCCGATGTTGATGGTGCCCGTGGGCAGCGCATTGGCGGAATAAAAGGCCAGGGTGCCGGCATTGATGTTCGTCACCCCGGTGAACGGGGTGGCCGGGGCGTCGCCCGTGTAGGTCAGCGTCAGTGTGCCGATGCCGTTTTTATCAAGGCGTTCCACCCCCGTGTTCAACTGGAGCAGCATGCCGGTGAGGACAGAGTCACCGTTGCCCGCAAAGACGAGCACACGCGCATTGGTGGCCTCATTCTTGGCAATGTTGCCATTGAAAGTGAAGGTCCCGTTGCTGTTGTTGTTAAAAGTCAGATTTCCGCCGCCTGCCCAGCTCAGCGTGGTTCCCGGTCCCGTGGACCCGTTCAAGGTGACTCCATAGCCATTCCGTCCCTGGAGGTTCACCGTGGCGTTGTCCGCGTTAAAATTGCCAAACTCCACCGTCTGGTTCAGGCCGCTCCCCCCCAGCGCGCGGTCCACAAAAATGTAGCCGTTGGTGGCACGGTTGTAAATGTTGCGCGTCTGGAAGTTGGGGGTGTCCGTGTGGATTTCCAGCCAGCCACCGTTGAGGTCCACCGAGCGTGTGGTGGTGTTCAGGCCGAGCGCGCCATTGTCCGACACCCGCACCGTGCCCGAGTCAATGCGCAGCGGCTGCAGATAGTTGTTGTTGTTGTTCGTCATCCACAGCGTCGTGCCGACCAGATTGCCCGTCTTGATGAAACGGTCAGCGCCCGCATGGTCAAAACCCGTGACCAGGCCGTTGATGACATGGTTGCCGTTGCCATAGAAAAGCTGCGCCGCCGCGTTGCCGAGGAAGATCTGGCCGTTGTAAGTGGTGGTTCCATGGGTGGCCGTCACGCGGGCTTCCGACGCCGGCCCCGCCACCTGCAGACTTCCGTTGAATGTGTTGTTGCCCACGCTGACCAGGGCACCGCTGCCGTTCAACGCCCCGGGCCCACGGCCCAGCAGGCTGATGTCCCGGTTCATCACGATGCCCGCGACACCGCCCACCACCACCAGTTGTCCGCCACTGTACCCCGGGTTGCCGGTGTTGGCGATCCCCATGACGGAGATCGTGTTTGTCGAACTGCCCAGCTGCCCCTCATTGGTGATGACCAAAGCACCCCCGTTGATCACCGTGTCACCAGTGTAGCTGTTTGCGTTGTTGGTCAGAATCAGCGTGCCGTTGCCGGTCTTGGTAAGGCCGGAGCTCCCCGCAAGGATGGAGCCAATCGTGGCATTAAGCCCTGGCGCCACATGAATGCGCGCCACATCACCGAGGGTCAGCGTCCCGCCGGTCAGGGAATAACCCAATCCACCAAACATCAATGTCCCCGCGTTGACGCTGCCCGCCAAAGTCACCAGACCGCCCTCACCGTTGAAAATGGCCGTGTCAGACAGTTGGTTGGGCCACGCCACATTATCCATCGTCCCCAACGCATCCCACCAGTTGGGCGAGGTCAGGTTCCACAGGCCCGATCCACCGATGCCGGTGCCTGCAGAGTCATTTCCCACGTTGTCTTCGTCACTGTCCCAATAATAGACAGCCCCTTGTAGCGGTGATGTCGGCAGCCAGACGAGCATCAGGCATGTCATGAACCAGCCAAGAAACTGGCGATGGCGACGAAGTGTTTTCATAAGTGTTCAGGCACAAGACGAGTCCAAATAGGATGGATCACCTAGTGCAAAGGATGGTTGTCTAACAAAAGCTGTCCGTGTGGTCGGTCTCTGGACGGGTGTCGCAGGGTAAACCTTTATCGAAGCATAAGTAACGAAGACAAGGCAAGACCTTTTTCTTGGCTTTAGAAAAAATCATTTTCTTAGACTCAATTTTAAAAAAGTTGTCCCCTCAGCCGCACCCGAAGGTTCTCGAAAAAACGCCTCCCATCGGCCATGCCGGGTCTGCAACACTCTCAGGGGCAGCCGGAAAGTGCCGTTTTTACCAACAACAGGCGGACACCCGGAACAGCGGTGCGCCTGATTTTACCGCCAGCACTGGGGCAATGTTTTTTGAAACCAGCCTCAACCCCAAACAGGAGTTGCTCCCCACCGTGGTGGATTTTGCCCACGCGCACCCGCCCAAACAAAAAGCCCTCAGTTCGTTGAAACTGAGGGCTTTGAAATTGGTTGCGGGAGTTGGATTTGAACCAACGACCTTCAGGTTATGAGCCTGACGAGCTACCGGGCTGCTCCATCCCGCGATTTGATGGGCGTTCAGATTCGTCTGTCCCGAAGAATTGGCAACCTCTTTTTGCAGAAAGAAACGCGCACCCACCACTGACCCCGGCCCGACGCCAGGACAGCAGCAGGTGCGCGACCAACACCACTAACCACTAAAAATTGATCTGCGCCTGCACACCGATGTAGTCGGCCTGCACATCCCGGTAGAGACCGGCTGCGTCGGTCGTGTTGGTGCGGGTGCCACGGGTGTACATCACCGTCAGCTCCAGCTCGGGATAAGGAATGTATTCAAAGCCGATCGAGACCTCCTCCACATTGTCCTTGGGCGCGTTGGCGGCATATTTGCGCGCACCATCATAATACTGCCAGCGCACAAATGGCAGAAATTCGGACTGGTTGGGGAAGACATGCCGGTAAACAGCCTGAACGTAACCGCCGTGCAGGCCCTGGCTGGTGATGGTACGCAGGTCGTTGCTGAGCTGGGGCCCCTCCCCCCACGTCCACTCGGCCTCCAGGCCGAAGGGCTGCGGGTAAAGAATGGCATTGATGGCCACCCGCCGGTCGGTGATTCCCTTCGGGTTGAAGGTGGGGGTGATGCCGCCGGGCAGCGCCGCCACGGTGGGCACATAACGTCCAGCATAGCCGCTGATGCCCATTTCCAAAATCTGGCCGTTGTCGAACTCATAAGGATAGGTCAGACGCGCCACGTAGTGCGGCTCGCCATTGCGGTCCGCATTGTTGATGCCCTGGCCGCTGTAAGCGCCAAGGGCGACCACGCCGTAGTCGCCGGAGCCGCGCAGGCCCATCTTGACCAGGTCCTTGAAGCGGTTGCGGATCTCGTAGGGCGCCCAGTAGAAGAAGGCGCCGAAGTCACGCTCGGACTCAATCGCGGTGTTCAGCGCGTCCGGGCGCTCCAGGGCGATGCGGTTCTGCGAGGACTGCAGGTTGACGAAACCATAGGGCACCTTGGACAAACCGAGGCGCACGCGGAACTCACGGGCTGGGTCCAGGGAGATGTCGCCATAGAGGTCACGCGCCTGCAGGGAGTTCACCCCCCCCACGCCCGCCATCCAGTCGGTCTGCGCGTAAAGGTAGAGATGGTTGGTCACGTCCCCGCTGAACACCAGCCGGCCGCGGCGGATGCCGATGCTCTGGGTGTCGCTGACAAAACCGTCATTGGGCACATGCACGCCGGGGATGTCATCCTCCCCCAGGACGGAGGAAAAGCGTGTCTGGATGTAGCCGCGCAGCTTCAGCCGCTCATACCACTTGTCCGCCAGCAGCGCGTCCAGCTCCGTCTTGGACATGGTGGAGGGGGAGGTGTTGTCCGTGATGCGCGTCAGCTCCTCCACCTGGCCTTTGGTGTTCAGGATCGTGTTCTCCAGATTTTGGACCTTGCTCTCGGTCTGGGTCAGGCGTGTGGAAAAGCTCCCTCCCCCCCCGCTGCTGTTGCTGCCAGCACCCGCCGGGGCCGCCTTGGCGATTTTGGCCTCGGTCGCCCGGTCGTCCGCGCGCATCGCAGCCACCAGCATGTCATACTCGTCCTGCGTCAGGGAGCCCTTCGTCTTCAGCACGAAAAGCAGCTTTTCCATGGCCGGGCTGGCTGACAGGGTGGAGGGGAGCAAAGTGGCAAACGCCAGAAAGGTGGTGAAAGCACGCCAGACTTTGCTGGTGGGATGGATCAGTTTCATGGGATGGTGTCGCGGATGGCCCGGAATCTCCGGGCCGATGACCGCGCTTTTTAGTCGAAACCGACACACAATGACCAATTCTCCATGGTGACGAATCCGTCACAGACACACTGCGGCGGGCGTCCATTGTGACAAACGCGACCTGAACACCGCCCGGCAGGCCGCCAGCGGCAGATGAGTGTGACGTAAATGCCGCATCAGCCCCTGCGGGTGACGGTTTTGTCACACTCGACCGCTTTCTCGTCACACTGAGATCAGCAACTCTCCGCCCGTCCAATCCAACCACCCAAAGATGAAACTCGCCCTGACTGTTCTGACCCTCACGCTCGCCACCGCGCTGACCGCGCAGGCGCAGACCACCCTCCGCATTCGCGGCTCCGACACCCTCGGCGCGAAGCTGGTGCCCTCCCTGGCCGAGGCCTTCAAGAAACAGGGCGGCAAGGTCAGCTTTGACATCGCGGCGGAGGGCTCCTCCACCGCCTTCACCAATCTGGCCGCTGGCACCGCCGAGATCGGCATGTCCTCCCGCAAGATCAAGCCGGACGAGCGCACCCTCTGCCGCAGCAAGAGCATCTCCGTCAACGAGATCGAGATCGCCTGGGACATGATCACCGTCGTCGTGAACAAAAACAACCCCGTGGCCGACCTGCGGAAGAAGCAGATCATGCAGATCTTCGCCGGCGACATCAAGGACTGGAGCGAGCTGGGCGGCACCCCGGGGCCGATCTCCATCTACACCCGCAACACCTCCTCCGGCACGTACCGCGACTTCGTGATGATGGCCATGAAGGGCCGCGAATACGGCGCCAACAGCCAGAAAATGGCCGGCAACGAGCAGATCGTGGCCGAGGTCGCCGCCAACGCCAACGGCATCGGCTACATTGGCTATGCCTACGCCGGCGCCAAGGGCATCAAGGTGGTCTCCATCGACGGCTCCGCCCCGAATCCTGCCGCCGTGAAAAGCTACACCCTGGCCCGCCCCACCTATCTGTACACCAATGGGGAGCCCACCGGCACCACCAAGGAGTTCATCGACTTCTGCCGCAGCCCCGCTGGCGACGCGGTGATCACCAAGGCCGGCTTTGTCCCTCTTTCCCAGCTGAAGTAATCGTTGGTTGACCCTTCCCAAAATCCGGCGATGGAGAACGAGGCTCTCGTCGCCGGATTTTTGTTTTCAAGGCCAGAGACCCCCGCATGGACAGTTCTGCAACACCCAGCCGTCCGCCGCTGCGAAGCCTGATCGTCAGGAATCGCAAGCGCACCGTCCTGGGGATGGACCCCCAGAAAGTCATCAAGCACTTCTTCGGCGCGAACGCCAGCGTCGCGGTCATCGTGCTTGTGCTCATCATGGTGTTCCTCCTGCGGGAAGGCATCGATTTCCTCCCCACCTACCGTCATGAGCTGCAGGTCTACCGCCGCGCCGGCCTGGAATTCTGCGACCTCATTGGCCAGCCGCTGAAGCAGCACCAGGACATCTCCAGCAGCCTGCGCCAGGTGGTCAGCGCCTCGCTGGAGCCGCTGGTCAAAACCGCCCGTGACCGCCGGGACGCCGCCTTCCTGCTGAAACGCCAGGCTGAGGAGGCCGTCCCGCACCAGCGCGAGGCGCTGGAACACGCCCTGGAACAGACACCCCCGCCCGCGCCCGAAGTGCTGGAATCCCTGCGCCAGGACCTGCGGAAGGCGGCCGCCGCCACTGCGGCCACCCTGCCCTACCCCGACGTTTTCACCGCCGACGAGAAACAGCGGCTGCAGGCCGAGTTTGCCGCCCTGACCCCGGAGACCAGCGACCTGCCCCCCTTCCTGCAAACACTGGCCGCTGAGTTCAGCACCCAGGACCGTGGGGCACGCGCCAAGTTTGAGCCGCTCATCACCGCCCAGGAGGAGTTTGAAGAGGCCCCCGAGTCCCTCCAGGAACTGGTGGACGAGCTGAAAGAGCACGCCCAGGAGGCCAAACAAAAGGCCGATGAGTTCCACGTGCTGGAGCAGAACCGCCAGCGCCTGCTGGAGGCCGCGGAGAAAGCCAAAACGGCCGAAGAAAAAACCGCCCTGACCGAAGAGGCGGACGCCTCCGTGGCCGAGCCGGTCCATCTGGAGGCGAGCACCCAGGAGCTGACCGCCCGCATCACGGAACTGCGGGAGCAGGTGGAAAAATACGTGGTTGCCGCCGAAAAAGCGTCCACTGCCCTGCCTGCGGAGGCAGGCACTCCGGAGGCCACCCGCCAGCTCCAGCACGCCCGCGCCAGCCTCCCCGCTCATGCGAAGGAAATGCGCCAGGCCGCCGCGGATCTTGACCAGTGGCGGGCGGACAAGCCGGTCTCCATGCTCACCGTCGTCGGCGCGTTTTTCTTTGGCACGCAGTGGATCACCAACAGCTCCTGGCAGGATTTCTTCGGTTTCGTGCCCCTGCTCACGGGTTCCGTGGTCATCGCGCTCATCGCCGTGCTCATTGCCACGCCCATCAGCGTGGTGGCGGCCGTTTACACGAACCAGTTTGCCACCGATCGTGAGAAGGAGATCATCAAGCCCGTCATCGAGTTCATCCAGGCCATCCCGTCGGTCGTGCTCGGCTTCATCGGCATCTCCCTGGTGGGGAATTTGATCAAGGATGTCAGCGAGCTGGGCTGGCTGCAATGGGTGCCGGGCTTCCCCATCCAGGAGCGTCTGAACATGTTCAACGCGGGCTGCCTGCTGGCCTTCATGGCGGTGCCCACCATGTTCAGCCTTTCCGAGGACGCGCTGAACAATGTGCCCCGCTCCTATATTGACGCGTCGGACGCCCTCGGCGCCACCAAGCTCCAGACGGTGTTCCGCGTCATCGTTCCTGCGGGCATTTCCGGCATCCTCTCCGCCATCCTGCTCGGCCTCGGCCGCGTGATCGGGGAGACAATGGTGGTGCTGCTGGTCGCGGGGAACCGCATCGCCATTCCTGATTTCAGCGCAGGCCCCGGTGTCATCTTCCAGCCTGCGCACACGCTGACCGGCATCATTGCGCAGGAGCTGGGGGAGGTGTCACGCGGCAGCTCGCACTGGCAGGCGCTGTTCATGGTGGGCATCGTGCTCTTTGCCATCTCCCTCCTCGTCAACTGGTGCGCCCGCACAGTCGCCCGCCGTTTTGAACCTCATAAGGCATGAGTTCCGACCCTTCCCACAATCCCTTCGCCGGGGACCACTCCGGCATCCAGAAGCGCGAGGCCGCCGCGCGCTGGGGTCTGCGCATGGGCAGCTATCTGGTGGTGCTGACCACCGTGGCCATCATGCTGCACGTCTTCATGAAAGGCGCGCCGGTGACTTTTCAGTCCGAGTGGCCGTTTGTGAACACCCAGTTCCTCACGGAGCTGCCAGCCACGCTGCATGTCATTGATGACAAGCAGGGCAACCACTACGAAACCGACGTCCACGGCGCGGACGCCATCAAGAAGCAGCTTGGCGACAACTTCCGCTCAGAGAAGACCATCTCCTACTCCGGCGGCGGCATCCTGGGGCCGATTGTCGGCACGGCGCTGCTGGTGATCGTCAGCGTCAGCGTGGCCCTGTTTCTGGGTGTCTCCTGCGCCATCTTCTTGAGCGAGTATGCGCGCAAAGGGAAGTTTCTGGAGACGGTGCGCCTGGCCATCCTGAACCTCGCGGGCGTGCCCTCCGTGGTGTTTGGCCTCTTCGGCCTCGGGGCCTTCGTTTTGACCGCGCCGAAGTTTGTCGATGTGGCGGCGGACCGCTCCGTGCTGGCCATCCCGCTGGGTTTCACCACACTGAGCTTTGAGGGCTGGGACACCTGCGTGCTCTCCGGCGGCTTCACCCTGGCCTTCGTCATCCTGCCTGTCATCATCACCGCCAGCGAGCAGTGCCTCCAGGCCGTGCCACAGGGCTTCCGAGAGACGAGCATGGCACTCGGCGCCACGCGCTGGCAGACCATTCGTCACAGCGTGCTGCCGTTTGCCACACCGGGCATCCTGACCTCCAGCATCCTGGGCATTGCCCGCGCCGCAGGGGAGACGGCGCCCATCATGTTCACCGCCGCGCTGGCGTTCAAGGACAAGCTGCCCTGGCAGAAAGACCTGCCGCCGCTGGCCGCGGACGCCTCCCTCTTCGCGCGCTGGGAGCAGAGCGTGTCGCGCTTCCTCGGCATCTTCACCGAGTCCGTGCAGGCGCTGCCATATCACATCTACACCCTCGCCGCCAAAATCCCGCAAAATGAGTATTCTGAGCGGGCGCAGTATGGATCGGTCTTTGTTTTCCTGGTCCTGGTGGCCGTGCTGGCGGCCGCCGCGATCGCCATGCGGATCCATCTGCGCAAGAAGTACCAGTGGTGAGCCAGATTATTTTCCAAGAAATGCCCGAGAACAACAGCTCCGCCGCCACCCAGCCGCCTGTCGTGCAGATCCGCGACATGGAGTTCTGCTATGGCAAGAACATGGCGCTGAAGGACATCAGCCTGGAGGTGGAGTGCCACCGCGTCACCGCCCTGATCGGCCCTTCCGGGTGCGGGAAGAGCACCCTGCTGCGCTGCATCAACCGGATGAACGACCGCGTGGCCGGCGCCCGTGTGACGGGGGGGGAGATCAAGGTCAAAGGCAAAAACATCCACGACGCGGACGTGGACCTGACCCAGCTGCGCAAGCAGGTGGGCATGGTGTTCCAGAAGTCCAACCCCTTCCCCAAAAGCATTTATGAGAACGTGGCCTACGGGCTGCGCATCCATGGGGAAAAGAAGAAGGGCGTGCTGGACGAGGCGGTGGAGCGCTCCCTGCGCCTCTCCGCCCTGTGGGATGAATTGAAGGACCGCCTCCATGCCAACGCGCTGGCCCTGTCCGGCGGCCAGCAGCAGCGCCTGTGCATCGCACGCGCCATCGCCACCCTGCCGGATGTGCTGCTGATGGACGAGCCCTGCTCCGCCCTGGACCCGATCTCCACGCTGAAGATCGAGGAGCTCATGAGCCAGCTCGCGCGCGAGTTCACCGTGGTCATCGTCACCCACAACATGCAGCAGGCCGTGCGCGTCTCCGACCACACCGCCTTCCTCCACCTCGGCAAGCTCATCGAATTCGCCCCCACCGAAGAACTCTTCACCAACCCGCGCGAAAAGCTGACCGACTCCTATTTGCGTGGAACGTTTAGTTAAACACTGCTCCGAACTGAGCACCAAGCACTGAGCACTTTTGTCCGCCCCACCCACCACTCCCGAACTCGCCGAACAGCCCCTCATCCAGGTGCAAAAGTTCAACTATGCCTATGGCGACCATCAGGTGCTCTTCGACGTGGACCTCAACATGCGCCGGGAGGATGTGACGGCCCTCATCGGCCCGTCCGGCTGTGGCAAGAGCACGCTGCTGCGCTCCATCAACCGCATCAACGACCTGGTGGAGTCCGCCCGCGTGGTGAGCGGAAAAATCAAGATCGACGGCGTGGACCTCTACGCGCCGGAGGTGGATGTGATCAGCCTGCGGCGCAACGTGGGCATGGTGTTCCAGAAGTACAACCCGTTTCCGCGCTCCATCTTTGAAAACGCCGTGTACGGCCTGCGCGTGGCGGGCATCACAGACCGCCATGACCTGGAGGAGGCGGCCGAGCGCAGCCTCCGCGCCGCGGCGCTGTGGGATGAGGTGAAGGACCGCCTGCACGATGTGGCCACCGGCCTGTCCGGCGGCCAGCAGCAGCGCCTGTGCATCGCACGCGCCATCGCCCTGCAGCCGCGCATCCTGCTCATGGATGAGCCGTGCGCCGCGCTGGACCCCATCGCCACCGCGCGCATTGAGGAGCTGATCCACCAGCTTCGCGGCCAGTACACCTTTGTCATCGTCACGCACAACATGGAGCAGGCGAAGCGCATCGCCGACCGCACCGCTTTTTTCTACAAAGGCCTTCTGGTGGAGGAGGACGACACCATGAATATCTTCAACCACCCGCGTGATCCGCAGACGGAAGCCTATGTGACCGGGCGGCTGACGTAGGCACGCCTGACAGCGTGGGGAAGCGAGTCTGGCGACACCGGAGCGGAGATTTCCCCCACAACCATGGAATATGGCGGCCGGCGGCACGTTTTAGCGTGCCCCGCTTTCCCCGCCATGAAACGCCGCGCTTTTCTCCAGTCTGTTCCCGTCCTCGCCGCCGCCTCGCAGCTCCTGCCAGCGCAGGATGCCGTGCCGCCCTTCGGCGCGGAGTTTCCCATGCTGGACTCACAAACCACAGGCGAGTGGTGGAACCGCCCCGCGGGCGCCATGGCCAAGGGCCAGGGAAAGAACGCGGGCAAGGGCAAAGGAAAGGGCAGGCAGGGCCCCATCGTGGACCTGAACGTGCCGCGTGACGAGGTGGTGTGCTTTGCCCTGTACACCCATGAGCGTGGCGTGCTGAAGATGTCCGCGCAGCTTTATCCCCTGAAGCCGGACGAGGCGCGTGAGGCGCGGCTGGAGATCAGGCGCGGCGACGAATGGAAAGAGGTGGCGAAGGCCGAGGTGCTCTATCCCGGGTGGGACGCGCATTTCCGCGTGGAGGGCTGGGACAACACGCAGACGACACCCTACCGCGTGCGCCATGGTGAGAAAGCCCTGTATGAAGGCACCATCCGGCGCGACCCTGCCAACAAGGAGGAGATTGTCGTCGCCAACATGTCGTGCAACTCGGCACGCACCAAGGGCGGACGGCAGGAGATCGTGCAGCGCCTCATCCAGCAGGACCCGGACCTGCTCTTCTTCTCCGGCGACCAGACCTACCACCACACCGAGCACACCGCCGGCTGGCTGGAGTTTGGCCTGCAGTTCCGCGATGTGATGCGCGACCGCCCCACCATCTGCATTCCCGACGACCACGACGTGGGCCACCCGAACCTGTGGGGCGAGGATGGCAAGCAGTCCACCATCCCCGGCGACGCGGACGGGGGCTATCGTTACGCCGTTTCTTATGTGAACCAGGTGCAACGGCAGCAGTCCTGGCACCTGCCGGATGCGGTGGACCCAGCGCCCATCGAGCGCGGCATCAGCGTGTACTTCACCCGCATGCGTGTGGGCGGCATCGACTTTGCCATCCTGGAGGACCGCAAGTTCAAGACCGGCCCCGCCGGCAAGATCCCGCAGATGGGTCCGCGCCCCGACCACATCAATGACGAGAAATACGATCCGAAGTCCATCGACCTGCCCGGCCTGCAACTGCTGGGCAGGCGCCAGATGAAGTTCCTGGGCGACTGGGCGCAGGACTGGACCGGCGCGCAGATGAAGAGCGTGCTCTCCGCCACCGCCTTCTGCGGCGCGGTGCATCTGCATGGCAAGCCGGACAACCGCCTGCTGGCCGACCTGGACTGCAACGGCTGGCCGCAGACACCGCGCAATGAGGCGCTGCGCGCCATCCGCCGCGTGCAGGCCACGCATCTCTGCGGCGACCAGCACCTGGCCGTGACCTTGAAGCATGGCATCGACTCGTATGGCGACGGTCCTTACGCCTTCACCAGCCCGGCCTTGGTGAACACGATCTATGGCCGCTGGTGGCACCCGAAAGAGGAGCAACCCGGCCCCAACCCTGTGCCCGGCAGCCCGCTGCCATGGACAGGCGACTTCAAAGACGGCCTGGGCAACCACATGTCCATCATGGCCTACGCGAATCCGGAGGACATCCAGGACGAGAAGAAGCGCGCGGATGGCCACGGCCTCGTCCGCTTTAACAAGAAGACCCACCAGGTCACCTTCGAATGCTGGCCCCGCTTCTCGGAAGGGTCCCAGTTCCCCGGCTGGCCCATCACCATCCACAACGCGGACAATGACGGGCGCAAGCCCGCCGCATGGCTGCCAGAGCTGGTGGTCGAAGGCAGCGACCAGCCGGTGATCTCCGTGATCGCCGAAAAGGATGGGGAGGTGCTCTACACCCTCCGCGCTCGCTCCCACCGCTTCCAACCGCCGGTGTTTGCCGAAGGCTCCTACACCGTGAAAATCGGCAGGGACAGGCCGGATGCGCAAACGCTCACAGGCCTGAAAGCAGCGGCAAAAGACGCGGCAGGATCAAAGACAGTAAAGGTTTGACCCCCAAGATCACAGAAGGGCGGCGACTACGGTGAATGGGCTGCAACAAAGCGCTTCTTCAAACCCTGGTAGGCAGGAATGAAGAGGTGATTGGCGAGTGGATCGACCAAGGCACCCACGATGACTCCGAGCACTCCGGCGATAAGAGCGCCGACGAGCCAGGCCACAAAGGACTTCATGGCCGGGACCAGGCTGGCGACAGTCTCCGACGCGTGGTGCACGGCGCTCTCCGGCGCGTGCACTCCGAGCTCGTGCAGACCGTGTATGAGGATGCCGCCGCCGACCCAGAGCATGGCCACCATGCCCACGAGGCTGAGCACCTTCAAAAACACCGGCATGCCGAGCACGATGCCACGTCCCAAGGCACTCACCAGCCCTTGGGAGGAACGCGCCAGGGCCACGCCTGCGTCGTCCGCCTTCACGATGAGGGCCACGATGCCGTAAACAAGCAGCGTCATGCCAGCGCCGACCACTCCCAGGACCACGGCCTGCATCCATACCGGCGCAGTGGCGACGGTGGCGAGGGTGATGGCCATGATCTCCGCCGAGAGAATGAAATCTGTGCGGATGGCGCTGCTCACGCGCTCATTTTCGAGTTCCAGCGCGGTCAGCGCCACAGAGATCGTCTCCGCGTGGCCCGGATGTTTTGGACGCACCAGGTCCATGACCTTGTGATAACCTTCCAAACATAAAAAGGCACCCCCGGCCATAAGCAGAGGTGTGATGGCCCAGGGCGCAAGGAAGCTCAGCAGCAGAGCTCCAGGCAGAAGCACCAGCACTTTGTTTTTCAACGAGCCGACAGCGATCTTGGCGATGATGGGCAGCTCCCGCTCCGCTGCCAGGCCGACGACATAGCGGGGGGTGACGGCCGCATCATCAATGACGATGCCCGCCGCCTTGCTGCCCGCTTTGGCCGCCTGCCCGGCGGCGTCATCCAGTGAGGCCGCGGCCACTTTCGTGAGAGCGGCAAGATCATCCAGCAGCGCGATCCAGCCTGAGGTCATTGGCGGTCTCCTTTCGACAGGCGACGGGTGGGGGAGTGCATGAGTGGCATGGCGACGCGATTTCTTGTAAGGCGGCAGGCGAGGAGTCTCAAGTGTTGAGACTCAATTCGTCGTGTGACCACGAATTGGCTGCGCGCTTCGAATGCCGGTGTGTGAAATTCTGGCGCTGGATTCCCCTGCTTGCTACGTTATCTGGCCATCATTCGCACCAACGCCCGCCTCACGCCCATGCCTACACGCCGTCACTTTCTCCACACCGCCCTGGGCTTTGCAGCCCTGCCATCTCTCACGCGGGCGGCAGCGCCGGGCGGCATAGGTCTGGGCTTCAGCCTGTATGGCATGAAGACGCTGTCGTTGAGTGATGCGCTGAAGACTTGTGCGAAGATCGGCTACTCGAATGTGGAGCTGGCCTTGAACGCAGGTTTCCCCACCGAGCCGAAGGTTTTCACCCCGGCGGCACGTGCCGAGGCGGTGGCGCAGCTCAAGACGTTGAAGCTGGACCTGCCCTGCCTGATGGTGAACATCAGCCTCACTGCCGATGACAAGGCGCACGCGCTGGCGCTGGCGGGCATCGCCGAGGCGGCACAGGTGGCGCGTGACATGAACGCGGAGAATCCGCCCATCATTGAGACGGTGTGCGGTGGCAAACCAGCCACCTGGGAGCAGCAGAAGGCAGGCATGGCGGAGCGTCTGCAATCCTGGGCAGAAGTGGCGGAGAAGGAGAAGACGACCATCGCCATCAAGGCGCATGTGGGCAGCGCGGTGAACTCGCCGGAGCGCCTGCTGTGGCTGCTGGAGCAGGTGAAGTCCCCGGCCATCCAGATCACCTATGACTACAGCCACTTTGAGCTGCAGGGCATCAGCATGGAGGAGAGCATGAAGCTGCTGCTGCCGCGCACGAAGTTCATCCACGCGAAAGACGCGGTGGGCGAGCCTGGGAAATTTCAGTTCCTGCTGCCTGGGGAGGGACGCACCGATTACGTGAAATACTTCACCGCGCTGAAACAGCACGGCTACCACGGCCCGGTGGTGGTGGAGGTGAGTGGACAGATCTTCAACAAGCCCGGCTATGACCCCGTGGCCGCAGCGAAGAAGTGTCACACGGTGTTGTCAGGTGCGCTGGCGAAGGTTTGATAGTCCTGACCCTTTCCGACAGAGGGCTGGTGAGGTTTCGTCCACCAAGGGATGGACGATCTTTCCCAATGCTACTTCGAGAACTCCTGGTCGATGGCCTCCAGATACTTCGAGATCGGGTCCGTGCGGGGGGGGAGCTCTTTCTCAATGATGGACGGCAGGTTGAGGTAGTCGTCGAACCTGCCGGAGAGGCTGCCGCTTTCGTTGGCCTCGTAGTAGTCGAGATAGTCGCGCACCGCGACGGTCTTCTGATAGGCCAGGAGGGCGAACTCGCGCAGGGTGGCGATGCGCTTGTCCATGTCCTTGGTCTTGCCGTCCTTCAGGTCTTTGAAGGCGGTGAGGTAGGCCAGGATGACCGGCCGGAACAGCGGGGAGACACGCAGGTCCAGGGTCCGCAGGTCGGCCATGCTGCGTTCCAGGATCTCGTCACGGTCCTTATGTTTCAGGATGAGCTTGTACTCCTCCAACGGCAGGCTGACCGCGACAAGGCCCGTGGTCGGGCTGGCGGGGGCGGTCCCGGCGCCTGTCACACCCGCCGCAGCGGCTGCGGCAGCGGGCACGGGCTTGGCATTGGGATTGTTGGTGCGCGGCGCGTCCGGGGTGGAGGGCTTGGGGCGCGCTGCGGGCTTGGAGTTGGGATTGCTGGTGCGTGGTTTGGAAGATTTGGCGGGCTTGGGCTCGGTTTTGGCCGGGGCAGGCTCGGGCTCGGGCGCTGCTTCCTCCTCCTTCGGCTTGCGCCGCAGGAAGTTCAGCACATCCGCTGTCTGGCGTGGCGCGGCCGGGGCCAGTGCCTGCCACGCATCCGCCAGCGCGGGGGACAGCAGGCGTGCCATGCTGTCCATGGAAGATGCCGCTGAGGCCTGCTCGTCTTTTTCGGCACCCTTGTCCTGGTCCTTTTCCTTGGTTTCTTCCGCAGGTTTTTTGCCGCCCTTGAACCAGTTCAAAGGATTGAGCTTGGACGCCTTCTCCTTTTCTTCCTGTGCCGGCTTTGGCTGCTCTTCCTTTTCCTTGGCGGGCGTCTTGGGTTTTTCCGCCGCCTTGGGTTTCTCAACGGCGGCGGTCACGGCCTTTTCCGGCTCCGCAGGCTTTTCTTTTTCCTTCTCTTTGTCCTTTTCCTTGGGTTTCTTTTCACCCCCGTCCGCGCCCAGCATGCGGCCGAAGAAGCCTGGTTTGGACTCCGGCTTTTCTTTCTTTTCTTCCACGGGGGGTGTGGCGTCGCTGTCCTCCGTCGGCGGGGGGGCGTCATCAGGCTTTGCGGCGCCGAGGAACAGCATGCGGCGCCACAGCGGGCGTTTGGGCTTTTCTTCCGTGCCTTCGCCCTCCTCCTCCTCTGCCGTGGTGGCAGGTGATTGGCCGGCGGATTGCTGGGCGGCGACCTCGCGGTGTTTCGGGGGGGATGTCCGTCCCTGGTGCTCCTCATGGGCCACTGGGGCATCCGCGGGCTGCCGGGGCTGGGGCGGGGCGGTGGGCATGGCCAGCGGCGTGGGCAGCACAAAGGGGCGTGGCCTCACGTTCTGCGGCACTTCGTCCGGCTTGGCGGCGTAGCGGATCTGGATGGCGTCCTCAATGGCCTTGAGGCTGTCGGCGGCGGGGAGCGGCTCGGCAATGCCGGGCCTGGAAAGTGTGGCAAGCTGCAGGGACCACCATTTGTTCAGGCTGGAGGCGGAGGCGGCAAACTTGGGAAACGCGAGGTCCAGCAGCTCGCGCTCAGAGCGTGGGTCGCTGGCCAGCGCGTTGAGGAATTTGTTGAAGTTCTGCGGGCCGTTGGGCTGGTCCACCAACGCCAGCACCAGCGCGCAGCAGGAGGTCTCGTAAATCGTGCGGGAAAGGCCGTCCATCTCCACTGGGGACGCGGCGATGATCTCCTCGATGCCGTAGATTTTGCCGCTGCGGAAGATGGTGGAGAAGATGGCGCTGGGCCTGGCGCTGGCCTTGTAGTCCATGGCGTGAAGCACGCCGGTCATGATCCAGTCCGGCAGCACAAGGCGGTTTTGCGGCTTGGTGATCTTCTGGTGGTTGCGCACGATGCGCTCCGCCAGCAGGGCGCGCACAATGCCCTCACGCATGTTGACAGCATTGAGGCCTGGACGCTCGTTGATGGTGACCTGCAGGTGGATGCCGCCGTGCTCCATCTCGGTGACGGAGGTGTTGACGACCGGCCCCTGGTATTTGGTGGCCTCGGCGCCGGTGTTGAGCAGCACGATGACCGGCAGCACCCAGGGTTCCTTGTCATTGAGGACCTTGCGCAGCTCGGCGGAAATCTCCTCGCAGCGGGAGGACATGGCGCTGCGCGTCTCGAACACCTTTCCGTGCACGATGAACTGGCGGCTGGTGCTGGTGGAGCTGGTGATGGGCAGCTTGTCCGAAGGCGCGGAGACACGCGGGGCCTCCTGGCCGACGGGTTGCGGCGGGGCGACCTCCGGTGTCTGCATTTTGCTGGCGGATGCGTCAGCAGGCAGGGG
>CAZPSQ010000010.1:0-51512 GCA_964588755.1 uncultured Prosthecobacter sp.
CCTCGCCTTGGCACACGGAGGGCCATTTTCGCTCCACGGCTTTGGACACCGTTGTTACGATAACTAAATGCCTGGCATCTTTTTGTGGTGTCTCGGCGCAAAACGACACCCCAGCTCATTCCGCCAACCGCAAGGTCGGCCTTGCCTTTGAATCCCTTATCACGAGTCCCGTCACTATGCCTGCCGCTCCTCGCATCTTCTTTCGGCTCTTTTCCCTCAACGGCCTGCTCCTGCTTTCCGCCTGTAGCTATGACCCGTCGCACTACTTCTCTGAGCGCGAATGGTGGGAGAAAGAGAATGAGTGGCGCAGCACTTCCGATAGCGCGTGGGTATCGCGGCGGCTGGAGGAACGAGAGGAGTTGCGGAGGCGGTAGTCCAACTACTATAGCCAACCACACCAAATGATGCTGTCGCACATCACAGATCTTCAAAACGGAGGATTGGCCATGCGAGCAGGCCAAAGCGAAACTCCTTTCTCTGTCCCTGACGGCATGGCTCGATGACAAGCTTCGGGCAACCGGAGCGGAAATGGACCGCAGGGCGGACGCCGCTCCTCCGTGATGAACTGGCCAAGGTGAATGTCCAGGCTTGAACCTGGCTCACCTCCTGCCGAAAGCGCCACGAGTTCGCGCCCCCATTTCCTATGGGACCACTGGTGGCAAGACGTGAGGGCTTTACAAGCCTCGTTCAGTCCCTACACTGAACCCGTCCAGCATCTGCTGAACCGGGGCTTTACAACTCCGCTCACATAGCGCCGTGGTGTCTCGGCGCAAAACGACACCCCTGCTCAGTAATGAGCCGGGGGCCGCTTGCTATGTCCAGCCGCCCGGCTTGCCGGGAGGGTAAAGGCTTGCGGGGTCGTCTATGTGCGGCTTGTAAACCTTCCGGCTCACCTTTGGCCGTGAGGGCTTGAGGGCGGATGCAATGCCGCTTTCCTCTATGCAAATACCGCCACCACTGCCGCCCTCGCCTTCCTCCCTGCCACAGTCAGCAGCACCAAACACAGGAGGCGTTTTCTCAGACTTCATTGATGGCTTCAAGGGACTGCTGGGGAGGATCAAAAGCAGCCCCCGCCCTCAACCGTTCAAATGGTATGATCGCCGTCCCGTCGTTTTCGGTTCGCTCCTTATATTCTGGCCCGTGGGCGTGCTGTGTGTCTGGCTCACAAAGAGGTTTCAGCAGGGCGACAAGGCGCGTCTCACCGCCTGTGGACTTGTCTGGGGGATGATGCTTGGGGCCTTTAGCTCCTCCGAGGATCAAAGCAGTACCCACAGCACAACCAGCAAGAAAAGATGTCAGGCGAATAGTGAGGATGAAGTTGGCAAGTAATTGGTGTTCAAATGGTTGGATTCTTTTGTGATGGCTCGATTTTGCCGCGTGCCTGCTCTTCCTTCTCTTCTTCTTGTGCGGCCTGTGCTGGCTGGCATGGTGGGGGCAGTGGTGAGGTCTGATGATGCGCTGGAGGATGGTGTGCTGGATGGCCGGAAGGAGACCCTTGGTGTTGGAGATGTGGCGGTGGCGGCTGAGGTGGCGTGTTTTGATGGCGGTGCGGAACGCCTCAAGTAAAGCGGTGTCCTGCCTTCAAAGCGCTGGCAGATTGCAACGGGCACGCCACAATCGCGCGATCTCCCATGGCCCTCCTCGAAGTACGACATCTCACCAAGCGCTGGCCGACAGGCAAGATGGCGCTGGATGATGTGAGCTTTGAGGTGAAGGAGGGGGAGATTCTGGGTCTGCTGGGGCACAATGGCGCGGGGAAGAGCACGATCATGGGCATCACGCTGGGCATGGTGCGGCCGGACACCGGGGAGGTGAGGATCGGCGGGCGCAGCGTACAGAAGGACCGTGGGGGGGCGCTGAAGCAGATCGGCGCCATTTATGAGGCGGCGGTTTTTTATGACTACCTGAGCGGCTGGCAGAATCTGCGTGTTTTCTGCTCCCTGTCCGGCTGGTGGGATGAGGGGGAGGTGAGGCGGGTGGTGCAGATGGTGAACCTGAACCGTGCGATCCAGCAGAAGACGGGCACCTACAGCCATGGGATGCGCCAGCGGCTGGCGCTGGCGCAGGCGCTGCTGCCGCAGCCGAAGATTCTGCTGCTGGATGAGCCGACGGACGGGCTGGACCCGGAGGGGATCCGTGAGTTCCGCGAGCTGATCCTGCACCTGCGGGAGCACCACGGGCTGACGATCATGCTGAACTCCCACCTGCTGGGCGAGGTGGAGCAGATGTGCGACCGCTGTGTGATCATCAAACAGGGGAAGAAGATGTTCGAGGGGGCGGTGCCGTCCCAGGAGAAGACGCGGCGGATGTTCCAGCTCCAGACGAGTGACATGGGGCTGGCGCGGGAGGTGCTGTCCCGGGCGGGTGCGAACATGGACAAGCACGGGATCGTGGAGGTGCCGCTGAGCCTGGAGCCGCATGAGCTGGTGGCGGCGCTGGTGCGTGGAAATGTGGAGGTGGCCGCCTGGCAGCCGCACCGGCGCACGCTGGAGGAGCTTTACATGGGGATGTCATCGCGCGCATGAGCCTGTTTTTCCACCAATGGTACAGCGAGCTGCTGAAGCTCTTTGCGCGGCGGCGCACGTACATCGGGTTTGGGGCGTTTGTGCTGCTGCAGGTCCTCATTTTCACGCTGGTGAAAAAATTTGGCCTGCCGACCCAGAAGCTGATCGCTGGTTCGGGAGAAAACGTCAGCTACTATCTGTCCGCGCTGACTCTGGCGAGTTTTGTCCTGGGGGCGTCGGTGTTTCTGCTGGGGGCTTTGTTTCTGAGCCTTGTGGCGGGTGACATTGTGGCCAAGGAGGGGGAGGACGGCCACATGCGCCTGCTGCTGGCGCGGCCAATCAGCCGCTTCCGGCTGCTGCTGCTGAAATACCTGACGTGCTCCGCGTATGCGGTGTTTTTGATCCAGTTCCTGGCGTGGACGGCTTTTCTGCTGGGGCTGGCCCTGCATGGCTGGGGCGGGGGCTATTTCGCCGTGGTGCCGGAGGTGTCTGTCATCGCGTTTTACGACTGGGGTCCGGGCCTGCAACGCTATGCCTGGATCTCCGTGGGCATCGGCCTGAGCATGACCACGATCAGCAGCATCGCTTTTTTTCTCTCCTGCTTCCGCATCAAGCCGGCGGCGGCCACCATCGGCGCGCTGACGTACATCCTGGTGGACTTCATCATCCGCACCGGCGGCTTCATGGACAATTATCAGCATCTCCTCCTGACCAAGCACATGGCGGTGTGGGGACGGCTGCTGGCTGAAAACATTGACTGGCCGCTGGTCCTGCGAGGCTACACGGTCATCGCCGCCGTCAACATCACCCTCTTTACACTTGGCTATGCCGTGTTCGAATCCCGCGATCTGAAATCATGAATGTCACCAACAGCATCCGGCAGCTCCGTGCGTGGAGCGCCGTCAACAAGGGGCCGCGCCGCGTGTTTGTGCCCACGATGGGCGCGCTGCATGAGGGGCACGCGGCGCTGATCCATGCGGCGCGGGAGATCGCGGGCCAGAGCGGCAATGTGATTGTGAGCATCTTTGTGAATCCGACGCAGTTCGGGCCCAATGAGGATTTTGAGAAGTATCCGCGCACGCTGGTGGAGGACCTGGCGATCTGCCGTGACCAGGGGGCTGACATGATCTTTGCCCCGAAGGCGGAGGAGATGTATCCGCCCGGGCGCAGCATCCAGCTGGTGGAGACGAGCCTGTCGAAGGCGCTGTGCGGGGCCACGCGGCCGGGGCATTTCGACGGGGTGTGCACGATTGTGACGAAGCTGTTCAACCTGGTGCAGGCGGATGACGCGGTGTTTGGCAAAAAAGACTATCAGCAACTGGCGATCATCCGGCGGCTGGCGCGTGACCTGGACTTTAACGTGACGCTGCACGGGATCGACACGGTGCGGGAGGGGGACGGGCTGGCGATGAGCAGCCGCAACCGCTACCTGAGCGGGGAGGAGCGCGCCCAGGCGCCCGCGCTGCGCGCCGCGCTGGTGCTGGCGCGGGACGCGTGGAAGAAGGGGGAGAGCGACCCGGATGTGCTGGAAAAGCTGATCGCGGAGCACATCCAGCAGCATGCGCCGCTGGGGCAGATCGACTACATCTCGGCAGTGGATGCGGAGAGCCTGCAGCCGATCTCGACCACGACGCAGCTTGTGGTGGTGGCGGTGGCGGTTTTTTTTGGCAAGGCCCGCCTCATTGACAACATCGAACTCAAATAGGTGATGATGGAGCTGCTCCCTGAAAGTGACGAGGTGGAAAGCTACGACGCCGAAATCGTGCGGCGTGTGTGGACGCTGGCGCAGACGATTCCGGGCAATGACCCGGAGGTGTGGCGGAAGGATGAGTTTGGCGCGTGGATCCACAAGGCGGACTACCGCAACCGGCATTCCGACTACGGTTGGGAGATCGCGGACTATGGCTTCAGCCGGCGCACGGCGGGTCTGGCCTCCCTGCGGCCGATGCAGTGGCAGAACCATCTGGACTTCATGATTGCGGCACGGAACCGGGCGGTGATCACGGCGGACGGGCTGAGGAACGCGCGGCGGCTGCTGTAGGCGGGGGCGGTGGATTTCTGGTGCCGGAGGAACGATGCTGGGCGAAAGGCGCCGCCTTGCCGCGTCGTTTCCACGACCGCATGCCAGCACGCCTCGCACTGATCTTCTTTTTTGCCGCTTCGGCCGCCGTCCAGGGCGCGGGGGCGGATTTTGGCAGGGATGTTTTTCCGGTGCTGCAGCGGGCGTGTTTTGAGTGCCATGGGGAGGAGGTGCAGAAGGGGGAGCTGCGGCTGGATGTGGGGTCGCCACAGCATTTGAAGATCGGGCCGGACCTGCTGCGGCGCGTGGCGCTGCCGAAGGAGGACAAAGAGGCGATGCCGAAGCGCGGGGAGCGGCTGACGGCGGTGGAGACCGGGCACCTGCGGGCGTGGATCGAGGCCGGGGCGGTGTGGCCGGAGAAGCTGGAGGTGGTGAAGCACTGGAGCTATGTGCCGCCGCAGCGGCCTGCGCTGCCTGCGGTGGAAAACAAGGCGTGGGTGAAGAATGAGATCGATGCCTTCATCCTGGCGAGGCTGGAGGGGGCGAAGCTGGCGCCCGCGCCTGAGGCGGCGCCGGAGACACTGGTCCGCCGGCTGAGCCTGGACCTGACGGGGCTGCCGCCGACGCCTGCGGAGGTGGATGCGTTTGTGAAGGAGCACATGGCTGGTGGTGCGGCGGCGGTGGAGTCTTTGGTGGACCGGCTGCTGGCCTCCCGCGAGTTCGGGGTGCGGTGGGCGCGGCCATGGCTGGACCTGGCGCGCTACGCGGACTCCCACGGCTTTCAGCGGGATGACCTGCGCGACATCTGGGCGTACCGGGACTGGGTGGTGAACGCGCTGAATGCGAACATGCGCTTTAACCAGTTCACGCTGGAGCAGATCGCGGGAGACTTGCTGCCAAATGCGACGCCGGAGCAGGTGATTGCGACGGGATTTCACCGTTGCACGCCGACGAATGTGGAGGCGGGCACGGAGCCGGAGGAGAGCCGCATCAACCAGGTGATCGACCGGGTGAACACGACGGGGGCGGTGTGGCTGGGGAGCACGCTGGAGTGCGCGCAGTGCCACAACCACAAGTATGATCCTTTTTCCCAGCGGGACTATTATGCCCTGCTGGCCTACTACAACAACACGGAGAAGGAGGCGGAGCGGAGCAACCCCAGGACGCCGGGGTCCATCCGTTTCAACGGGAGCCCGATGGAACTGCGGGATGCGGCGCGCGACGCGCAACGGGAGGAGCTTTCCCGGCAGGTGAGGGCGCTGGACGAGCAGATGGCCGCACGCCGGGAGGAGATGACGCAAGGGGGCAAAAGATCCGCTGCGGCCGGGAAAGGTGGCGGGATGGAGAATGCGGTGAAGGTGCTGAAGCCGACGACCTTCATCACGGAAAGTGATGCGGAGTCTGAGCTGCAGGAGGATGGCAGCGTGCTGCTGACGGGGCCGGTGCCAGCCACGGACACTTACACCTTTGAAGCCGAACTGCCCGCAGGGAGCCTGAATGGACTGCTGCTGGAGACGCTGACGCATGCGTCGATCGAAGGTGAGGGGCCGGGCCGTGGCGGGGCGAACCGGCCGAACTTTGTGCTGCACACCTTTGACTGCACGCTGACCGCGCCGGATGGGAAAACGCAGGGGCTGAAGTTCAGCGCGGCACATGCGGACTACTCGCAGAAAGGGTATGATGTGGCCAACCTGCTGATGCCGGGCGGCAAGAAGGCGTGGGCGATCGGCAGGCGCTTTCATGAGCCGCACTGGGCCGCCTTTGAGCTGCCTGCGGCGGTGGCGGTGGCAGCGGGGACAAAGCTGAGCATCCGCATGGAGCAGAATTTTGGCAACGGGCTGGTGATGGGATGCGTGCGCATTTCCAGCATCGCGGGAGATGTGGCCGCATGCCTGCCTGCGGTGGAGGAGCCGGGGGGCGACAAGGCTGCCAAGGCGCGGCAGGACCCGAAGATGGCGCAACTGGAGAAGAGGAAGGCGGCGCTGCAAAAGCAGGCGGGGGCGCTGAACGCGCTGACGACCGAGGTGATGCGCGAGCTGCCGCAGCCACGCATGACTGCCATGTTCAAGCGGGGGGTGTACACGGACCCCGGCGAGCGGGTGGAGGCGATGACACCGGCGATCTTTGACACGAAGGCGAGCGGGCCGCCCACGCGGATGACCCTGGCGAAGTGGCTGGTGAGCCGCGAGAACCCGCTGGTGGCGCGTGTGACGGTGAACCGCTGGTGGGCGGAGCTTTTCGGCCAGGGGATTGTGAGCACACCGGAGGATTTTGGCATCAAGGGCGCGGCGCCGACCCACCCCGGGCTGCTGGACTGGCTGGCGGTGGAGTTCATGGACAGCGGCTGGGACATGAAGCACATGATCAAGAAGGTGGTGATGAGCGCGGCGTATGCGCAGAGCAGCGCGATTTATGATTTGGCGCGCCCGGCGACGCCTGCGGCTGAAATCCTGAATGCCTCCTCGCTTGATCCTGCCAACACGCTGCTGTGGCATGGGCCGCGGTTCCGGCTGGATGCGGAGATGATCCGGGACAACGCGCTGGCGATCGCGGGGCTGATCAGCCTGAAGCAGGGCGGGGCGCCGATACGCCCGCCGCAGCCGGACGGGCTGTGGGCCAAGGTGGGAGGGCAGCAGTACAAGTATGTGGTGAGCGAGGGGGAAGAGAAACACCGGCGCGGCCTCTATGTGGTGCTGAAGCGAGGCTCGCCGTATCCGAGCTTTGTCAACTTCGACGCGAGCGCGCGGATGGCGTGTGTGGTGCGGCGGTCGCGCAGCAACACGCCGCTGCAGGCGCTGACGCTGCTGAATGATCCGGTGTATGTGGAGGCGGCCAAGGCCTTCGCGCGGCGCGTGGTGGCCGAGGCGCCGGGCCGGGACCTGGACGCGCGGCTGCGGCATGCCTTCCGCATCGCGCTGGCACGCGCGCCGCTGCCGAAGGAGGCGCTGGTGCTGAAGACGCTGTGGGAAACGCAGGCCGAGGCCGCCAAGGCTGATCCGAAGGGCACGCTTGAGCTGGCTGCCGGAGTGGAGCTGCCGAAGGATCTGCCACATGCCGAGTTTGCCGCGTGGTATGCGGTGGCCACCGCGATCTTGAACCTGGACGAGTGCATCACGAAAGGGTGAGAGGCCCGCGTGACTCAAGAACGGATAAGCGTGCGGCCTGCCTGTCTGCGGAAGCCTGCGATGCGCAGGGACTGGTCGGCCATGACCTCCAAGATGGAGTAGCCGTTGTTCTCCGGCCCTGTGCCCTCGATCATGGCAACGAGGGTGACGTAGTGGATGCCGGCGATCTGCTGATAGTCGTTTTTGTGTGAGTGGCCCTGGAAGACGGCGAGCACCTTGCCGGATTTTTCTAGCAGGGCGCGGACTGCGGCGGCATTGCGCACGGCGTGCGCCTTGTCCAGGTCGAGCCGCTGATGGGCCATCACGATCACGGGACCTGCCGCCTTGGCGAGCGCGCTTTCCAGCCAGGAGAGCTCGCCCTGGGGGAGGTTCGCATCCTGCCAGTGGAAGTTTTTGCGCTGGTAGGGAGTGCCGTCCTCACGGAAGCACGCGTCGAGGATGAGGAAGGTGACGCCGTTTTGCTCCACGACCGCGTGGCCACCCGGGGCCTGGGTGTTCCGTGCAAACTCCTGTTTCGTCAACGTGCCGACGCAGTGGTTTCCCAGCACGTAGTGGCGTGGCATGGAAAGGCGGGCGTAATGTCGCTCCATGGTCTGGAGCCATTCGGTTTCTTTTTCCACGGAGTCCGCCTGATCGATGAAGTCACCCAGCTCGATGACGAGGGCGGGCTGCTGGCGGTTGAAGTGGGCGACGGCCTCGTCGAGCTTTTCCAATGCCTCGCGATAGAAGCGTGTCCTGGTGGGCTCCTTGTCCGCATAATGCAGGTCGGTCATGAGGCCTGCGCGCAGGAGGGGCTGGGCGGCCGCATCTGCCGCCAGCATGTGTGCATGGCCCAGCCCGGCGAGGCAGAGCGTGGTGCTTTGCTGGAGGAAGGCGCGTCGTGAAAGGCTACGGTGCATGAGGGTATAAACCGGGCGTGAGGGGTGTTTTTTCGGACAATCTCGAACTCAGGCCCCCCCGGGCTTCAGGCCAGATGGCTGAGGCTGTCGCGAGGTGGGGTGGCAGGGCAACAGCGGGAGAGGCCATGGTTCGTCCGGCCTGACTTGTGGAAGCGTCAGGATTCATGTGCTAGGTGGCCACTGCATGAACACCGCTCTCATCACCGCCGCCGCGCAGGCCACTCTCGCCGGAGGCACACCCTTCCCACAAATTGTTGGCGAGCTTATGGAGGCAGGTGTGGAGTTTTACCATGTGGATTATCTGGCGCTGCGGCAGACTTATTACAGTGGCGAGGGGGCCACTGTGGCGACTCCGATCCCGTGTGAGGGGCTGCCGCCGGTGGCGGCTGAATTCGATGCCGCAGCGCTTGGTGCGAACATCCTGGACAGCCAGCAGCACGGCCAGTCATGGCGCGACTTCAGCGTGCGCGCCATGCGAGGCGGGGTGCAGGGCTACTATGCTTTTTTGCGCGGCCAGCGTGTGACCTACTTCGGTCGTCAGGGGGACCAGCACACCGAATGGTTTCCTGGCGCGAAGCCGTGAGCTGCCAGTCGCGCCGGTGATGACTTGCGGGCCAGCATGCGCGCCTGGATTGCAACAAATGTGACACGTAAGGAATTCATCGAAAAGGTCACACCGAAGAACGGGCGCGATTGAGCAACTGGCTCCATGGATCGCGCCTCCATGAACCTGCGATTCACGTTTCCCAAGTCACTCACGGCTGCCCTGGCTGCAGCCTGCATCCTCGGCCATGGCGCCGTGCTTCATGCGGACAGCTCCCAGCTCATCGTCACCGAGATCAACTCCAATGCGGCGGGCGGAGATTTCTGGGAGCTGACGAATGTGGGGGCGACCTCCGTGGACCTGGGCGGCTGGAAGTGGGATGATGACAGCGAGAGCGCGACAGACCCTGCGACAACGACGATCCCTGCGGGGACGATCATCGCGGCAGGTGAGTCGATCGTTTTCCCGGCGGACAAAATCACGGCGACGGCCTTCCGCGCTGTCTGGGGCGCGCTGCCAGGAGTGAAGATCATCGAGGGGGCGACGAGCCCGGGCCTGGGGCAGAATGACGGCATCGCCCTGTTCGACGCGGCGGGCACGAAGCAGTTCTTCTTCAGCTATGGGAGCGGGGGCTTCACGCGCTCCAACGGCAGCGCATCCGCTGGCGGCCATGCAGGGGCCTCGGCTGGGGGCAATGCGGCGCAGTCTGTGGTGATCGATCCGACCTATGGCGTCAGCTCGAACCGGCGCTATGCCGCAGCGACGGCGGGAAGCTTTGGCGCGTATGCCAACACCAGCGGCGGACTGAACGTGGGCTCTCCTGGGCACAGCGGCCTGTCGGAGCTGATCGTCACGGAGATCAACTCCAACGTGGCGGGCGGGGACTTCTGGGAGCTGACGAACGTGGGCAGCGCGCCGATCAACATCGGCGGATGGAAGTGGGACGATGACAGCGAAAACCCGAATGACGCGGCGGCGGTGACTGTCCCTGCGGGCACGACTGTCGCGGCGGGAGAGTCGATCATCTTCGTGGCTGACACCACCAGCGACACGGCTTTCCGCACTGCGTGGAGTCTTGCCGCGGGTGTGAAGACGATTCCTGGCGGTCCAGGCCTGGGGGGCGGTGACGGCGTGGCGCTGTTCAATGCCAGCGGCACGAAGCAGTTCTTTTTCAGCTATGGGGCAGGCGGCTTCACGCGCTCCAATGGCAGCGCCTCTGCGGGCGGTCATGCGGGGATTTCCGCTGGTGGGGTGGCCACACAGTCGGCGGTGATTGATCCCAACTTTGGCAGCGGGGCCGGACGGCGCTACACGGCGGCCACGGCTGGCACCTTCGGAGCCTATGCCAATTCTTCCGGCGGGGCGAATGTTGGCTCTCCCGGAGTCACGGGCCTGACCGTCGGCGGTGAGAGCATCTCCCTGACTTTGAGCATCACGCCTTCCTCATTCTCTGAGAGCGCGGCCAATCCGGCGGCCGTGGGCACGGTGACACGTGCGACCAGCGGCACCACGGATCTTGTGATCGCCCTTTCCTCCAGCGACACCACGGAGGCCACGGTGCCTGCGACGGTGACCATCCTGGCCAGCCAGACCTCCGCGACTTTCAATGTCACGGCTGTGGACGACACCGCGCCAGACGGCAACAGGACGGCCACCATCACGGCCACGGCGCCGGGCGCCAACGCGCCCACCTTTGAGGTCACTGTGCTGGATGATGGGGATGTGGCGCAAAACAATCTCATGCTGACGGAGGTTCTCTCGCAGCAGGATGCCGCTGGAGTGAATGATTTCTGGGAGCTGACGAACATCAGCGCCAGCACCGTTTCGCTGGCGGGCTACAGCTGGCATGACAATGGCCGTTCGGCGGCAGCGGCCGCAGCTTATGCGCTGCCCGGTGGTTCCAGCATCGCTCCTGGGGAGTCGGTGATTTTCACGACGCTTTCTCCGTCCGCCTTCCGCACGTGGTGGGGCATCTCCAGCTCGGTGCAGGTGTTTCAGACGGCGGGCGCTCCCGGCCTGGGGCAGAATGATGGTGTGTCGCTCTTTGACGCGGGTGGAAATGAAGTCTTCTTCTTCAGTTATGCGGGTGGCGGGTTCACCAAGGAAGACGGCAGCCCCTCGACGGGCACTCATGCCGGCCCCTCCGCAGGAGCCGCCACGGAAACACAGTCCGCCGTCTGGGTGCCATCCTCCGGCACGACGGCGCCGCGCTACACCTTTGCCACGGTGGGCAACCTCGGGGCTTTTGCCTCGGCGGCCAGCGCGGCGGACATCGGCTCCCCCGGTGTGACTGTCGGGGGTCCGACGGTGAGCATTGCCGATGCCTCCATCCATGAAGGCAACAGCGGCACCTCCATCCTGGCGCTGCCTGTCACCCGTTCCGACACCAGCACGGCCTTCACGGTGAACTACGCTGTCACTGGTGGCACCGCCACCGCTGGCACGGACTATGCCACGCTGTCCGCCGGCACGCTGACTTTCAGCGCTGGCGGCGCGGCCACGCAGAACATCAACATCACCGTGCATGGGGACACGACCTCCGAGCCGAATGAGACGATCGTGGTCACTCTTTCCAATGTGGTGAACACGACTGGCACCACCACCCTGGACACCTCCGTCGGCACGGGCACGATCCTCAATGACGACACGACCGGGCCGATGATCAGCACGCAACCGGCCGGGACGACCGTCGCGACTGGCTACACTGCCACGTTGTCCCTGGCGGCCTCCGGCACACCGGAGCCGAGCATCCAGTGGTATCAGGGGCCTGTCGGCAACACCAGCACGCCAGTGGGCACGGATTCCAGCACCTTCACCACGCCCGCCCTCACGGCGACCACTGCTTATTGGGCGCGTGTGAGCAACATCGGAGGCAGCGCGGACAGCGCCCCGGCCGTGGTCGTTGTGACCGCCGGTGTCACCTCCGTGGACCTCTCCACCTATGTGCGTGTGGCGCGTTACGGTCTGCCGGAGTATCGCCGCACCGCGCTGCCTCCGGGCACCGCAGCCCACAATCTGCTGTGTGATGAGGCCTCCGGGGTGACTTACAACTGGGACACCGACACGCTCTTCATCTGTGGCGACGGCGGCAAGTCTGTCACGCAGGTGACGAAGACAGGCCAGCTTGTGGACACGATGTCGCTGGCGCTGAATCCCGGCAACCCGCAGGGCGTTGAGTTCTACGATCCCGAAGGCATCACCTACATCGGCAACGGCCAGTTTGTCCTGGCTGAGGAGCGCGAGCGCCGTCTTGTGAAGTTCACCTATGCCGCCGGGACCACGCTGACGCGCGCCGCCGCCCAGACGGTGGACATTGGCACGTTTGACGACAACACCGGCACGGAAGGCCTGTCGTATGATCCGCAGACCAACGACGGCGCGATCCCCGGGTTCATCGTGCTGAAGGAGAAGAACCCCATCGGGGTCTTCCAGACCAACATCGACTTCGCCGCAGGCACCGCCACCAATGGCTCCCCCTCCACGGTGAACTCCACCAACCTTTTCAACACCGCACTGCTGGGCATGACGGATGTGGCGGATGTGTTCGCCTTCTCCAATATTCCCTCCATGATCGGCCAGCCGCAGGCGGGCAACATGCTGATCCTCGGCCAGGAGAACGCGCGCATCGTCAACATCAGCCGCACGGGGCAGATTCTCAGCACGCTGAACATCACGGCCGATCCCGGCAGCCCGCTTTCCGCAGCAGACCAGCAGCATGAGGGCATCACCATGGACCGCGCGGGATTCATCTACGTGGTGAATGAAAACGGTGGCGGCAGCATCCGGTTCCCCGAGCTTTGGGTTTATGGCCCGACCGCCCAGCCAAACCAAGCCCCGACAGCAGTGGTGGTGGACAACGCGGTGACCGCCCTTCAGGAGAACCTGAACACCGCGTCTCCGGTGAAGCTGGGTGACATTGTGGTCGTCGATGATGGTCTTGGCACCAACACACTGAGCCTCTCCGGCGCGGATGCCGACTCGTTTGAGATCATTGGCTCCGCCCTGTATCTGAAGTCCGGCATCGTGCTCGATTACGAGACGAAGACGAGCTATGTCGTCACCATCCATGCTGATGACATCACGGTGGGCGGCACGCCGGACGCGACGGTGGAATTCACCCTGAGCGTCATCGACCAGGAAGTGGAGACCGCGGCGGCCCCGTCCCTGATCATCACGGAAGTGGCCCCCTGGTCCAGCGGCAATGGCGCGGTGGGCGGTGACTGGTTTGAAGTGACGAATGTCAGCCCCAGCGCTGTGGACATCACGGGCTGGAAGGTGGACGACAGCTCCAATGAGTTCGCCACGGCCATCGCCCTGACCGGCATCAGCAGCATCGCCGCAGGTGAGTCTGTGATCTTCATTGAAAGCACGACGGCCAACCAGGCGACGATTGTGAACACCTTCAAGACGGTGTGGTTCGGCGGCAATGTGCCTGCGGGCCTGCAAGTCGGCACCTACCAGGGCAGCGGCATTGGCCTGAGCACCGGAGGGGACGCGGTGAACCTCTTCACCGCCGGAGGCACCCGCCACTCCGGGGTGACTTTTGGGGCTTCCGACGCCACCTCCCCCTACCAGACCTTCGACAACACCGCCGCAGCAAACGACGCCGAGATCAGCCTGCTGAGCACGGCGGGTGTGAATGGTGCTTTTGTGGCCGCGACAAGCGCTGTGGAGATCGGCTCCCCCGGCTACTCCGCGCCTGGAGTGCTGCGCATCACGGAGGTGGCTCCGTGGTCCAGCGGCAACGGCCCTGTCGGCGCTGACTGGTTCGAAGTCACGAACATCGGCGCCCGTGCTGTTGACGTGACCGGGTGGAAGATGGATGACAGTTCCGAGTCTCCGGCCGCGGCGGTGCCGATGGCAGGCATCACCCGCATTGAGCCGGGCGAGTCCGTCATCTACCTGGAGACGAGCAGCCTGGAGGCCACGAAGGCCACGTTTCTGAACACCTGGTTTGGCGCCTCCCCCCCCGCTGGTTTGCAGGTGGGCAGCTACGCTGGAGATGGTGTGGGCCTGAGCACCGGCGGCGACGCGGTGAACCTCTATGACACCAATCAGGTCCGCCAAGCCCGCGTTTCCTTCGGCCTGGCACCGTCCACGGCTCCCTATGGCAGCTTCGACAACTCAGGCAATCTCAACCTGGTCAATATCTCCCTGATCAGCGCCGTGGGTGTGAATGGCGCCTTTGCCGCCGCGAATGACGCCAACTCGATTGGCTCTCCCGGCAGCAGCGCTGTCAGCGGCCCGCAGACTTTTGCCACCTGGCTGGCCCTCAACGGCTTCAGCGGCGCTGCCGGCGGGGACACGGATGGCGACGGCCTGCCAGACACGCTGGAGTACTTCTTCAACTCCAGCCCGAACGGCAGCGGCAACCGGGAGAACCTGCCCCAACTGACACGCAACGGCTCCGACCTGGAGTTCCGCTTCAGCTTCCTGAGCAATGGTGTCCTTGCCGGTTATCTCGAATGCTCCAAGGATCTCATGACGTGGGTCAATGCGACTCCGGGCATCGACTACGAGGTCATCACCCAGACGGTCAATGGAGTGGAGACCGCCGTGCGCTACCGCATCTTCACCGATCCGACGCCTACGGCGCAGGGGCCGTTCACCTACCTGACACCCTTCACTTCCACGGTGGAGCGTGGCGCGATCGGCCAACTCACCATCGCGAACCATGGCATGGTCGGCGCGGGCCGAGTGACGGGCGAGCAGCTTGACAGCTTTGGCGAAACCATGGGCGCCGCCTCAGGCATGCACATCACGGGCTGGGCTTACGATGAAGGAAGCGGCCAGTTCAGCGGCATCCTGAACGTGCTGCCGGATCGTGGCTACAACAGTGGCGACCTCTTCTCCAACTACGCGGCGCGCATCCATCATGTGCCGTTCATCTTCACGCCTTATTATGGAGCGGGACCCGTGGGGCAGACCCAGCTTTCGGCGGCCTACGGCAGCACGACGAAATTCACCTATCTGGATGGCGCCACGATGAAGTTCACCACCGGTCTGAACCCAACGGGCAACAGCACCCTGTTTGGCCAGAGTGTCGGCACCGTGACCACGGCGAACGGCCCTGGTGGCAGCCAGGAGAGCCTGCTGAGCTTTGACGCCGAGGCGCTGCACCTCTTTGCGGACGGCTCTGGTTTTGTGTCGGATGAATATGGCACCTACATCGCCCGCTTTAACAGCAGCAAGCAGATCACCGGCATCACCCAGCTTCCCGCCTCCGCCCGGCCGCACCGCCCGGCTGGCGCGCTGAACTTTGACTCTGTGAATCCGCCGACCACAGGCCGCCGCAACAACCAGGGGCTGGAGGGCATGTCTGTCTCCCCGGACAACACCCGCCTTTTCGCCCTCATGCAGAGCGCGCTGGTGCAGGACACCGGGGCTGGCGGCCAGGGCCGGTACAACACCCGCCTGTATGTCTATGACATTGCGGGCGCGAAAGTGGAGAATCCTGTGCTCATGGGTGAGTATGCAGTGCAGCTTCCGCGCTATGACCTGAACGGCAACGGCTCGGCGCTGGACACGACAGCCGCGCAGTCAGAAGTGATCGCGCTGAGCAACACGCAGCTGCTGACGCTGCCGCGTGATGGCAATGGCCTGGGCAAGGGCGACACGAACCCGCCTGTCGTGAAGACGGTGGATCTGGTGGACTTCTCCGCCGCCACAAACATCCTCGGCCTTTATGATGCCGAAGGCGCGCAGATCAGCCCGGGGGCGGCGCTGCACGGCAGCATTGTCCCGGCCACCAGCACCGTTGTGGTGAACCTGCTGTCCACCGCCGACCTGGCCAAGTTTGGCTTCAACCAAAACACGGCCAGCCCGACGGAATCCACCGTGAGTGAGAAGATCGAAGGCATGGCGCTGGTGCCGGACCTTTCCACGCCGGACACCTCGGACTTCTTCCTGTTCGTGGGGAATGACAATGACTTCCGCTGCTCGGACGTGCGGATGCTGGACAGCAACGGAACGGTGGTGAGCCACGGCGACCAGCGCGACCGTGGGATCACCAACGACGCGACCTTCACGGTCTGGCGGATCAGCATCCACCCGGACAACCGGAAGTTCTTCCGCATCGGCGTGGACACCGCGCCGTGAGGAATGGAGCAGCGGCCTGTGCCCCCCCCTTTTTTCAGTCATGATCTTTGGATGCGACACTGCCGCCGATGAGGCCGCGCAGGTGGACATGGTGTGTGACGGGCTGTACCGTCACCACCAGACCACGCTGGTCTCCTTTGCGCGGCGGCGCGGGTGTGACGAGCATGAGGCGTGGGACATGGTGCAGGAGCTGTTTCTGCGGGCATTCCGGCGGCAGATGCTGGTGCCGCTGTCAACGTGGGCGGTGGAGGCGCAGCGGGCATGGCTGCTGCGGGCGCTGCGCTGGATGATCAGCAACCAGCTGCGTGACCGCCTGCGGGTGAAGCGGGGCAGCGGGCAGGCCCATGAGTCCCTGGAGCATTTGCTGGATGGCGGGCAGGACATCCCGTGGAATGTGACCCCCGCCACGGAGCATGACCGCCGCTGGGCGGCCGCCGTGCTGGAGCGCGGGATGGCCCGGCTGCGCGAGGACATGAAGCCTGCGGCGTGGGCAGGCTTTGAAACCAGCCTGTGGGGCGGTGGTGATGCCCCCAGCACACCAGCGATGCGCGTGGCCAGCCACCGTGCGCGCAGCCGCCTGCGCGAGCTCATCCGCGATGAAAGCAGTGAGCAGGCGCTGTATCTGGCGGCAGGGGGGCGGAACTAGAAAAGATCCCGGCGCGCTCAATCGAGCCGCGCTGCCATGGTGATGGTGGCGTTCAGCAGCTTGGAGACCGGGCAGCCTGCCTTGGCCTTGTTTGCCAGCTCCTGGAACTCCGCCTCCTCAATGCCGGGCACGGTGGCAGTCACCTCGAGGTGGCTGGAGGTGATGGCGAAGCCGCCGTCTTTTTGCTCGAGTGTGATCGTGGCCGTGGTGGCGATCTCGTCCGGTGTGTAGCCTGCGCCGCCGAGGATCATGGAGAAAGCCATGGAGAAGCAGCCCGCGTGGGCCGCGCCGATGAGCTCCTCCGGGTTGGTGCCCTGCTCGCCTTCAAAGCGTGTCTTGAAGGAGTAGGGCTTGTTGACGAGGGCACCGGAGCCGGTGCTGACGGTGCCGGCGCCCTCTTTGAGGGAGCCCTGCCAAAGGGCGGATGCTGTTTGTTTCATGGGAAGTCAGAATGCGATATCGCACCTGCCCGTGAAAAGGTTTTTGAGAGATGGTTTATTTTTTTCCCCGCCGGGCCTACGCCATGCGCTGCACCAGATGGCCGAGCACGGCGATGGAGCGCTGGATCTGCGTGTCCCAGGGATGGCCGCAGTTGATGCGGATGAAATTGCGAAAGCCGCCATCGGGCGAGAACAGCGGCCCTGGCGCGATGCTGATGCCGGAGGAGCGTGCCTGCCGGTAGAGCTCCATGGAGTCCACCTTGGGCGGAAGCTCGCACCAGAGCATGAAGGCGCCCTGGGGGCGTGAGAGCCGGATGCCCTGCGGAAAGCTCTGCACGATGGCCTCCCGCATCTGCTCCACCTGGTGCTGAAACGCCTGCCGCAGCGTGCGCAGATAGCGGTCATAACCGCCGCTGTGCAGGAAATCCGCCACCGCCAGCGTGGGCAGCAGCGCGCCGCTGAGGGTGCTGACCATCAGCAGCGCGAGCGCGCGCTCATGCCAGCGCCCGCCGGCGATGTAGGCCACGCGGTAGCCGGGTGCCAGGGTCTTGGTGTATGAGCCGCACAGGATGACTGAGCCGTCCTCGTCGTAAGCCTTCAGGCAGCGCGGTCGTGGGCCCTGGTGCTGGAGGTCGCCGTAGATGTCATCTTCAATGATGGCGATGCCCCGTGCGGCCAGCATCCGCACCAGGCGCTTTTTGTGCTCGTCCGGCATGAGGCAGCCGACGGGGTTGTGAAAGTTGGGGATGAGGACACAGGCGGCGACGCGGCGCTTTTTCAGCGCGCTCTCCAACATGTCCAGATCAATGCCGGTGGCGCTGTCAGTGGGGATGGGCAGCGCATTGAGCCGAAGCTCGCGCAAGATCCGGGCGATGCCGAAGTAGGTGGGAGACTCCACGATGACGGTGTCCCCCGGCTCGCAGGTCGCGCGCAGGGCGATGGAGATGGCCTCCGTGCCGCCGTGTGTGACGGCAAAGTCGTCGGCCTTCAGCGCGCAGCCCCACTCCAGGGAGCGGCGGGCGAGCTCGCGCCGCAGTTTTTCACTGCCGGGCACGATGTCATACCGCACGCTGTCGGCGCCGAGCCTGCGGCTGATGGCGGCCATGCCGCGTGCCAGCCGGACGCCGGGCAGCAGCTTTGGGCTGGGGACTGCGGCGCCGAGGGGCACGAGCTTGGAATCAGCGTGGTCCGCCAGGAAGGAGGCCATGGGATCGGTGTTGGCGAACGTGGTGATTTTCGGCGTTCCGAGCCATGTCTGCGGCTCCGGCACGGTGTCGGACTGGCGCGCGCGGACATAAAAGCCGGACTTCGGCCGTGCCTCGATCAGCCCGCGTGTCTCCAGCGTGACGTAGGCCTGCAGGGCTGTGGGCACGCTGACATCCTGCTGGGTGGCGAAGTGCCGCACGGAGGGCATGCGGTCTCCGGCCCGGAGGGAGCGGTCTTTCACCATGTTTTCCAGCCGTGTGGCGAGGGTCTGGTAAATGGGCTGTCGGCGCGTGCTGGAGTCAGACATGGGGGGGAAGGTCTGCCATTTCGACCGTGCTGAACAGATACAGAGCCGGGCAAATGGACCTTTAACAGATGGTGGTGTGATTCATCTGTGCAAGCTCAAAATGACATGTGCTGTATCTGTTAAAGGTGTGTGCTCCGGGTGATGATAGGGCCATGAAGACAACCCACGCACGCCTGCCCATGACATCCCCTGCCGCCCGGTGGTGGGGGCGTGTGGAGAAGCTGCTGAGGGCGCTGTATCATCTCTATGAGCGGGAGCCTGTGGCGGCGGTGGCCACGCTGCCGGACACCCGGCAGCTTCAAAACAGACAAGTCTTCCATCTGAGAAGGGCGGAGAATGTGAGCCACATCCATGTGCGCCAGGGCGTGGTCTGGCTGACGCGCACGCCTGCGGACGGTGATGTCATCCTACAGGCAGGGGACAGGCTGGAGCTTGAGCACGGCTGGCCGATCGTGGTGCAGGCGCTGCAGGACTCGCGGGTGGACCTGTGGCGGTGAGCCGGTGCCGCAGTCAGATCACGTAGCCTTCGGTGCGGTCGATCTTCTCCCGCCCGTGGAGTTGTGCCCAGGAGATCTCGCGGCGCTCCAGCCTGGAGTGGCCGGTCTGCCAGAACTCGAAGGCGACACTGGGCGGTGATGTGGTGGTGTCGATGTCGAGCACGCCCCAGAGGCGGCCTTGATCGTGGCCGGTGAAGCGCTCGGGGTTTGGCCGCAGCTTGGAGTTGTTGCTGCCGAGCGGACCGGCGCTCAGCTCCAGGAAGCGGCCGTTGATGTGGTAGCCGGAGGAGAAGTGGCGGTCGCCGCTGAGGAAGATGACGCCTTCGATCTTGTGCTCGTCGATCCAGGCGAAGAAGGGGTCGCGCTCCTGCTTGTAGAGGGACCAGGAGTCGTCGCTGCCGTAGGACTCCCACTCGCTGCCGTTGGCGAGCAGCTTCACCCTGGCCTTGCTGGCCAGGAGGCCGCGCTTCAGCCATTCGAGCTGCTTTTTGCCCAGCATGGTTTTTTCAGGGGTGTCCTCCGCCTTGTCCGGGGAGCGGTGGTAGCGCCCATCCAGCATGAAGAACTGAACGTCGCCACGGGTGAAGGTGAAGTAGCAGCCGGGATTGTCGGCCTCGCCGGAGGAGGGGTTGGCCCAGAACTCGCGGAAGATCTTCAAGGAGTTTTCCTTGCCCTCCTGGGTGCCGTCGGAGTTGTTCGGGCCGTAGTCGTGGTCATCCCAGATGGCATACACGGGGGTGCGCGCGGAGAGGGCGCGCCAGCCGGCGCTGAGGCGGTGGGCGGTGTAGTAAACGCGGAGTTTTTCGATCTCCGTGGTGTTGGCGTAGTGGTTGTCCCCAAGCATCAGCAGGACGTCGAAGGCGCCCTCGGCGGTGGTCATGGCGCGGCGTTCCGCCAGCTCCGCCCAGGTGGGTGCGGCGGCGGCGATGGTGTGCCCCACACAGGAGCCAAAGACGATGCGCTGGCGGCAGGCGTGGTCCTGCCCCGGCGCGGTGGTGAAGGAGGGCAGGGGGAGGGGCAGCTGCTCCCGCCCGTCCAGCACGATCTGGTAGCTGTAACTGGTGCCGGGCTTGAGGCCGCTGATCACGGTGATGCCGGTGAGGCCGGTGTCCGCGTGCAGGGCGGCGCCTTCGATCTCACGCGAGGTTTCCTGCTCGAAGAGGACGATCTTCCAGCCTGCCGCGGCGGTGGAGCGGATCCACATGTGGGCGTGGTCCGAGCCCACATGCCCGAGCATGGGACCAGCCTGCAAGTAGGCGGGGCCTGGCTGGATGGCGGGCAGGGTGAGGGGTGATGCAGGCGGCGCTTTTTTGGGGACGGCGGCTTTGGGCTTGGGGGCCTCCGCAGCTTCAGCGTGGGGGATGAGCGCCGTGGCGGGCAGGGCGGCTGCGGTGCGGAAGAGAGAGCGGCGGGAGATGGAGGACATGGCGGGAGGAGTGGAAGAGCGACTCTGTATTCAACGCCTTCGGTCCCTTGTGTCCTTCCATTCTTCTTGAGGGCTCAGAACTCCGGCGGGCCGTTCAGATGCTCGCATTTTTCGGGCAGGCCGGGGATGAAATCCACGACCTGCTTTTGTGAGCGCAGTTTTTCCTGCAACGCGGGCACAGGCACCTTTTGCACGTCCGCCCCGTCCTTGGCCGCCTGGGTGGCGGCGATGCCTGCGGCGTGGCCGGTGATCATCCACACGCTTTCCAGACGGAGGGTGCAGAAGGCGACGTGGGTGAAGCTGGCCGCGCCGGGGACCAGGAGGTTGGTGCATTCGGCGGCCTTCGGAGTGAGGGAGCGGTAAGGAATCTGGTAGGCATAACCCATGCGCCAGATGCGGCCTTCGTTGACGAATTCTGTCTCGTTGAGCGCGACGCGCTGGACGTGGTGGCTGTCGATGAAGTGGCTGCTCATGCCGATGCTGTCCTCCTTGCGGCGGGTGTCCTGGACGTCCTGCTGCGTGACGACGTGCTCTCCGCGCATACGGCGTGCCTCGCGCACGTAAAGCTGGTAGGGCAGGTGGCCGTTGTCGGCGAACTCATCCTTGTGCAGACCCATCTTCCGCATGTCCGCGCGCACATGCGCGGGCACGGAGCCGTCATTGGCGAGGAAGTGCAGCAGGCCGAGGGTGTAGTCCATGTGGTCGTCGTAGATGCGCTGGCGGGTGGCGTAGCCGGCATCCGGCCACTCAAACTGGCCGCCGAAGTGGCCGAGAGAGATGATGCTGGCCTGCTTGTTGTTGAGCTCGAACTTTCCGTTCCGGCGTTTGTAGGGGTCGATGATGTCCTCCAGCCTGACCTTGGTGCCGTCGGCGGCACGTGCGCGGAACCATTCAGCCAGCAGGGCATAGCGCCCGGCATCGTAGTGCTTTGGCGCGGGGATGGGCACCTGCAGGGCGGGCTCCTTGGCGACGGTGAGGCGGAAATTGTAGTTCATGGGCGCGGGATGCGCGGCGCCTTCCTTCAGATCCTTTGCCCAGGCGCTGATGCCTGGCAGGAGTTTTCCGTTTTCATCCACGGTGCGGGCCTTGCGCACGGTCTTGTCAAAACGGATGCCGGCGGCCTCCTCGCCAAACTCCTCCCGGGACTCGCGGCCCACGGTGTATTTCACTCCCGCCCTGGCCATGAGATCGCCCTCGTAACCGGCGTCGATGAAGACCTTTGCCTTCAGCATGGAGCCATCTGTGAGCTTGATCGCGGTGATGCGCGTGCCGTCTTTGACCACGCTGTCCACGGCGAGGCCAAAGCGGACGTCCACGCCAGCCTCGCGCAGCATGTCGAGGTAGATCTTTTCCGCGACGCCTGACTCGAAATAATATTCCGGTTCGTCCTTGCCGTAATGGGCGCCCAGGCGGCGGTAGAACTCATCCGCAAAGCCGCCGATGGTCCACTTCAGCATGTGCTCGCTCTCGGCGGTGTTGATGCCGCTGGTGCTGAGGCCGCCGACATGCCGGGTGGGTTCAATGAGGACCACGCTGGCCCCCTCACGCGCGGCGGTGATGGCGGCGGCGATGCCGCAGGGGACGCCGCTGTAAACGATGATGTCCGGGGAGGCGGGAGCCGCCGCGCGGAGGGCGGTGGCCGCGAGCAGGGCGGAGAGGAGAAGGCGCTTCATGGTGCGCGTTTCTTCGCTGGGAAGGCGCGCAGATCAAACAGAGATTCCGCCAGGAGGGGGCAGCGCGGCCTCAGTCGCCACGGAAGAACTTGTGCACGGATTTGCCCGCGCGTTCCAGGAAGCCCGGCTCCTCCTTGACGGGGACAGTGCTGCGGCGCCGGTAGGTGGGGGCGCTGGGGGTGCTGGAAGGGCTGGCCACGGCGGGCGCCTTCCAGTCGGTGTTGTCCGGCAGGCTGGACAGGTCCATGGCCAGGAGCGTGGGGCCGTCCAGCAGGCCGTTGGGAACAAGGCCGTTTTTCGCCTGGAAGATCAAGATGGCATTGTGAGTGCCCTTGCCTTCCTTTCCGTCCTGGGTGGAGCTGTAGAGATCCTTCTCCCGCAGCAGCTTCTGAACCTCGTACAAAAGGTGGCGGCGGCCGCTTTCTGAATAAGCGGCCTGTGGCGGCGTGGGGAAAAGCATGGCCAGCGGCCAGTGGCCGTTTGGTGGGTCGCCAACCATGGGCTGCACCATGCCTGGAGAGGGGGGCGTGGCGGCCAATGGTGGCTGGGCGGAGGCGGGGACACTCCCGGGGGCTGCGGCTGTGCCATCTGGCACCGCTGTGGACATGGGCGGCGCGGAAGTGACGGGGAGGGGTGCCGCAACTGCAGGCGGAACCGCAGCGATGGCAGGTGCTGTTTCTGGTGCGGAGGCAGAGGCGGGCGCTGGCGGGGCCGCTGTCACAATGGGCGCAGGTGTGTTCTCCGGTCCTGGCCCGGCTGGTGGAGGTGCGGGAACCGCCATTGGTGATGGTGGGGCATCAGCCACGGTGGCTGTGACAGGGGGGGGCTCGGCGACCACTTTGGGCGGGGGAGGCTTTCCGGCCGGGCTGGCGGACTGGGCTGCCGCCGCAAGCGCGGGCGGAGCCGTGTCTGGCGGGGTGGGGGCAGCCGCGGTCTTTGGCGCTGTGTCCCTGCCGTCAGCGTGGGCGACGGCGGGCGTGTGAGGCTGGAGGAAATGATAGGCCGCAGCGCCTCCGCCGAGCAGGACGACGGCGGCCGCATACAGCGGCATCCTGCTGCTCCTCGGTGATGGCACGGCCACCATCGGCGCGGTCTTGGGCACGAAGGTCTTGGTGGCGCCGCCATGGGGCAGGCCCAGCATTTCCGCCAGGGCACCGGCGCTCTGCGGGCGCTGGCTGGCGTCCTTGCGCAGGCACATGGCGATGGCTGTTTCCCACTCCTTGGGGATGGAGTCATTGGCGCGGATTTCCAGCTCCTCCCTGCGCTCGATCATGCTGGAGGGAACCTTGGAGGTGATCTGCGTGGAGATGTCGCCACGGTAGAAGGGGGGCTTGCCGGAAAGCAGCTCGTAGATGGTGGCACCGAGGGAGTAAACGTCGTCGGTGGGCATGGGGCGCTCGCCCATGGCCTGCTGCGGGCTCATGTAGGGCAGCGTGCCGCTGGCCCCGGCCTGTGAGGCGGACAGGCGGCTCATGGTGTCCGACAGGCTGCGGGCGATGCCGAAGTCGGCGATCTTGGCCACGTTGTCCTTTGTGGTGGCCATGATGTTCGCGGGCTTCAGGTCGCGGTGCACCAGCTTGCGGTGGAAATGCGCGTAATCCAGCGCAGCCACCACGCCTGGCAGCCACTGCATCACCTGCGGCACGGAGAACACGCCGTGCTCCGTGGTCAGGCGCAGCTCGGAAAGCGTCTTGCCGTCCACAAACTCCATGGAGATGGCGGCCAGCTCCTCGTCATCCACAAAGTCGTAGATGCGCACGATGTTTGGGTGGGAAAGCTCCAGGCCTCGGCGTGTCTCGGTCTTGAGCTCCTTCACGGCGGCGGCGTCCAGGCCCAGGAGGCTGGGCAGGAACTTCAGCGCGACTGGCCGCTCCAGTTTCAGGTCATCCGCCAGCCACACCACGCCCATGCCCCCGCGTCCGAGCACCCGGTCCAGGCGGTAGCGGTTGAAGAACATTGTTCCGCTGACGGGGGTTTTCACCCGGATGGTGTGATCAAAGGAGACTTCTCCGCTGTCTGAAAAGATGACCGTCCCCGGCGGCATGCCTGTCGGCGTCGTGGCAGGCCGCAGCCCCAGGGGCACCCCGGCGGGCAGCATGCCGCTGGGAACCGTGGGAGCGGCGGTGTTCTGGCCTGATAATGGGGGAGATTCCATGGCGGCACGTGGGAGGGAACGGGGGCTAGTTTAATGCCACTTCTCAGAGTGTCATGGAATTTGTCCGTCCCAAATGGACGGCATCGGACGCGCTGTGACGTGGAGTCAGCAGGCTATTGGACATTCCGGCGTGCTTTTGGCTCAGTTTTTTCCGAACCAGTGGTGTGAGCTGAGATCTGAGGGCATACGGATGCCCCTGCCGGGTGGTGCGCAAAAAGACCAGGGTGCGATGGCGGCAGGCTCAGTCGGCCACCTTCACAAGCTGCAGGGCGTCGAGGATCACAAAGCCTTCCGTGCCGGTGTTGCTGATGGTGATGGTGGTCTCGGCGTCGCCGGTGAGATTGACGGCGCCGATGGAGCGGAAGGCCTCGCCTTTGGGAAGGGGCAGGGTCTGGTCTGCGGTGAGCTGGGTTTTCTGCGTGCCGCTCTGGATGGTGACGGGGACTTTTTTGGCGCGGGTCTCATGCGCGGAGTAGGCCATTTTGAGGTCGTAGCGACCGGTCGCGGGGGCCTTGAAACGGAAGATGGCGGTGGACCTGCCATCGGCGCGCTGGTTGTCATGGAGATAGCCGGCGCCGATGTGGGGCTTGAAATTGGCGGTGCGGCTCCAGGCGCCTTGAAGCTCTGCCTGGGCGTCGTCGAGGACGGTGCCGGGGAGGGTCTTGGGATCGATGCTGACGGGGATGACTGGCTCGGGAGGGAGGGGCGGCAGGACGGGGAGGTCGAGGACTTGTTTCTGCGCCAACAGGCGCTCTCGCAGGGCGGGGTAGGGGAGCTTCTGGACGGAGAGATTCTGTTTCGCGCTCATGGCCGCGGCGATGCCGGCGCTCTGGCCGAGGATCATCCAGGTGGGCTCGACGCGGATGGAGGAGATGGCGACGTGGGTGCAGGAAAGGGCGACGGGGACGAGGAGGTTTTCGCACTCGGCGGCCTTTGGCAAAATGGCGCGGTAGGGGATGTGGTAGGGGTAGCCGTTGCGGCGGCCGGGCATGCGCACGGGCATGATGGTGCCCTCGTTGACCACCTGATCTCCGGTGCCCACGCGCTGGCAGTCATGGGAGTCGATGGGGAAGGAGGAGACGACGATGGGGTCGTCTTTTTGCGGCTCGTCCATGATGTCCTTTTGGGACACGACGTATTCGCCCTGCATGCGGCGGCCTTCGCGGACGTAAAGCTGAGGGGACCAGTGGCCGTAGGAGGCGAACTCATCCTTGCAGAGGCCGAGCGCGGCAAGCTCCTGGCGGAGGTGCTCCGGGACGGCGGGGTCGGTGGTGAGGAAGTGGTAGAACTCGAGGGTGTATTGCTTGTGAGCTTCCCAAATCTTGGCGCGGCCGGCCTCATCGGCCTCGCTCCAGCCGTTGCAGGCGCCGACGAGACCCATGGAGAACTGTTTGCCGATGCCGTTGTTGGCGTCGAACTTGTTGCCGGGGAGCGGGTAGAGGTCCCAGAGGAGGATGGGGCGTTTCTCGGCGGCGAAGTAGCGGCGGACGACCTCGAAGCGGGTGGGGTCGTAGCTGGCGGGCGCTGGGAAGGGGACGCGGTTGTCAGGCTCTTTGGTGAGGCAGAGGCGGAAGCTGTAAACCATGACGTTTTTGTCGCCGTCGTCCTCGGGGCCTGCGTCGGTGGTGGTGATGAGGGGGAGGGGCTTGCCTGCGGCGTCGAGGCCGGAGATGGGCATCCTGCCTTTGGGGTACTGCTTGCCGGCGTAGGATTCGCCGAACTCCTTTTTGCCCTCGCGGCCGATGGTCCAGCTGACGCCTGCGGCGGCCATGAGGTCGCCCTCATAGGTGGCGTCGATGAAGGATTTGGCGGTGAAGTCACCGCCTGTGGTGGTGAGCCGGGCGATGCGCGCGCCGTCTTTGGAGACGGATTTGAGCAGGTGCTTGGGCAGCACTTTCACGCCTGCCTCGGCGAGCATCTCCTGCGTTACCTTCATCGCCACGTGCGGCTCGTAGGTCCACTTGTCGGCGTTTTTCTCGCTGACCTTGTAGGGCAGGACGACGTTATTGTCGATGTAGTGCTTTTCCACCCGGGTGTGCCATTCATCAAAGAGGCCCATGACGGTGCTGCGCACGGTCTGGTTGGAATCGCTGAAGCTGAGGCCGCCGGTGTTGACGCCGCCCACGTGGTCGGTGGGTTCAAGGAGGATGACGGAGGCACCCTCGCGCGCGGCGGCGATGGCGGCGCAGAATCCGCCGGGGGTGGCACCGTAAACGATGATGTCCGCCTCCGTGGCGGCGTGCGCGGAAAGACTGAGGGCTAAAAACAGGGCGGCAATTCGAGTCATGATCTGCATCAGATCATAACATCGCCGTTTTGGACATTATTTCGCGCGCGCCTGCACGGCCTTGTGGGCTGTCTCCTGGAGGAAGCGGGCGTATTCGGCGTCGAGACCCTTGGGGATGTAGGTGTTGCCGACGGGGCTTTCGTCAAAGAGTGTCTCATACCAGACGCAGGCACCGAGGTACTCACCGGCGAGGTTGGCGTGGTGGCCGTCCATGCCGAGGGTTGTCTTTTTGCCGTCCTTGGATTTGGCCCAGCGCCAGCCGACATGGAGAGAGTGGGCCTGGTTGGGAAGGGCGGGCTGTTTGGCGGCCTTGGGATCGAAGGTGGTGTCGGTCTGGTAGGCCCACTTCGGGTCGGTGTCGGCGGTGAAGAAGGCATCGCCGACGGGGATGACCTTGCCGTTCAGCTCGGCGGCGATCTTGTTGTAGGCGGCGGTGAGGCCGCGGTACATTTCCTCCTGCGTCTTCGGCTCACCGGGTTTGTTGCTGGGCTTGGTGAAGCGTGGGTCGTCTTTGCGGTAGGCCCAGGTCTGGTGGACGAGGAGCTTTGCCTGCGGGGCGTGCCGGGTGATGTAGTCGCGCAGCCAGCCCGCATTGGGCTGGTAGGTGGCGAAGTCGTGGCTCTTGATGCTGGCCTGCTGGATGGTGACGTAGTCCCACTTGTCAGCGGCGAGGCTTTCCTTGAGACCGAGGCCGCTGCCGTAGAGGCCGGCCTTGTCCTGTGGATTTGCCTCATGCTTCCGCGCCTTGTCCGCATGCACCTGGAAGGACGCGCCGCCGATGACCAGCGGTGTGTGGATCAGCGTGTGGCCGCCCGCGCGCACCAGATCATCGAGATGATTCGTGGCGTTGCGGGAGAAGCTGTTGCCGATGGTGAGGATGCGGACCGTCCTGGCCTCGCCCAAGACGGACGAGACGCAGACGAAAAGGGAGAGCAGCAGGACGAGCGACTTCATGGGCACATGAGATGCGGATTAGTGGCAGCCGCAGCCGGAGCCACAGCTTCCTTTTTTCGTCATCTCCTCGGGGGATGGAACGCGGCCGCTTTCGAGGCTTTTGCCGACGAAGGCGTTCACGGCCTCCGCCACGCCGCTGAGGGTTTCCTGCGCGCCGAGGAAGCCGGTGATGACGGGGCTGGACTCGCACTTGTCCTGCAGGGCATTGAAGCGGGTGAGCTCGTCGTCGGTAGGCTCCTCATCACGGTGCTGCTTCTGATGAAGGGAGCGGCCCAGATTGGCCATTTCCCGGTAGAGGGAAACAGCGTTTTCATCGGCGAGGAAGGCCTCGGCCTGCTGGCGGGCGTCCTTCACGGCACCGTCGGCCACAAGGGCTTCGCAAAGTTCGATGATCTTGGACTGGATGAGGGGGGATGCGGTCATAGGAAGGGGGGTGGGAGGTTAGACCAGAAATCCCCCCGCACAGCAAAAAGTGGGACTTTTTCCGCCCCGCTCTGCCTAGCGTCGGCGTCTTCGCCACACGCACGCTGCCGCTGCGCAGGCAATCATCAGGAGGCGGGACGGCTCGGGCACAATGGTGATGATCAGAGAGCCGCTGCCGGAAAAGTTGCTGATCTGCCACAGATGCCCGTGGAGTGTGAGGTCGGGGAGGTCCAGGTTTCCCTCGTTGAGCGCGGAGTCCAGGCCGGTGCGGAGGTTTGAGCCGGTGGAAAAGCCGTCGGTGGTGAGGGTGCCGGCCCAGTCGATGAGCTCCCAGGAGTCTCCCCAGACCGGGGTGTAAGTGCCACTGAACTCGACGGCCATGCTGCTGCTGGCATTGAGCACTAAATTCGTTCCGACGGTGATCTTATCGGCGGAGCCGCCGCCGAAGATCTGGAAGCGGGCCACGGTGGCAGGTGCGGCTGGGGTGAACACAAGGGCACCTGAGACGGCAAGGGTGCCCACGCCATCCCCTGCGGTGGCAATGTTCGCCGCGTTCGAGGTCGTCCCGGGTCGAATTTGAGATGTGCCGCCGATTTGGAGGCTGCCGGTGATGTTGCCACTGCCGCTGAAGACCGTGCTGCCAGAGGCGGCAAACCCACCGGAGATGGCCGTTGTGGTGAGCGTGGCGTCCGCGTCAACTTGGATCCAAGATGAGGTGGCGATGCTGCCGGAGGCGCCGAGCGTGAGGCCGCCCTGGCTCACGGTCGTCTTGCCGGTGTAAGAGGTGGCGGCGTTGATGGCCAGCGTGCCGGATCCGGTTTTCAAGACCCCGCCATCAGCGCCCACCATGGCCACGCTGACAGTGGTGGTGCCGGAGGTGATGTTGAAGGTGCGGACGGAGTCACCGAGATTGACCTGGGTGACGCCATAGGTCGAGAGGCTGGGGACGATGGAGCTGGTGCCGGAGGCGTTGAAGGTGCCTTGCAGGATCAACTCGCTGCCCTGCGCATTGTTCGGGGTGCCTGTGAGGCTGCCCTGGGCCAAGGTGATGGTTTGACCGCTGATGGTGATGCCTCCGGCGCCGATGGTCATGCTGGTGATGCGTGCGGTGGAATTGCCGCCCACCACAATTGCGCCCGTGCCGCTGCCGGTGAAGTCCGCCTCATGGAGCGTCATCTGGCCGCCGCTGTTGACATTGATAGCGCCACCGCCGGAAACCCGGGTGAGACCGGTTATCGTGACAATGCCCGAATTGCCGGAGCTGCCGGAGAAGCCCTGGCCCGCTGTCTGAGTGTAGCTGGCAAAGACCTCGCTCCTGCCACCAAGGCTGAGAAACTGCCCACCGTTCACCGTGAGGGTGGCATCATCGGGAATCTGGTTGCTCTGATCCCAACGGAGTGTGCCATTGGAGACGGTGATGTTTCCCGGCACCGCATTGACGCCCGCTGTCTTGCCAAGCGCGAGCGTGCCCTCGCCCAGCAAGGTGGTCCCCGCGTAGGTGTTGGCATCCAGCCCACCGAGCACCAGGATGCCCGCCCCTGTCTTGGTGAGGCCGCCGGAGCCAATGATGGAAAGGTTCACCGTCGTGGTGCCAGAGGTGATGTTCCAGGTGCGGGTGCTGGCGCCCATGTTCACTTGGTTGACGGCGGTGTCGGCCCGCACGGCTGGGGTGGAGTAGCTGATGGAGTTGGTCCCGCTGGCGGTGACATCACCGCCAAGGACGAGCTCATTCCCGAGGCGGCCCGCGCCCGTGGCGCGGTTGAGGGTGAAGTTCTGGCCGCTCATGATCAGGCCGCCGGAGCCGACGGTGACGCGGGTGAGAACTGACATGCTGTCACTGGCCAGGAAGAATGCATTCCCGGTGCTGGAAAAGCCGGTAAGGTCGATGGTCTGCGCGGACCACTGCCCGCCGCTATTCAGGGTGAGAGTCGTCCCGCCGGACATGGCCAGCGTGCCGGAAATGGTGACGGTGCCACCATTGGCGCTGGTGGGCACCTGTCCGCCCGAGGTCTGTGTGTAGCTGGCAAAAGTGGGGCTGCGGTTGCCAAAGTGGATGGCACCACCTGAGACGGTGATGGCCGTGGCGGTGGCAATCTGCGCGCCTGCCGTCTCCCACTGAAGAGTGCCGCCCGCGTTGACCTGGATGTTGCCGGGAATGGCGATGGTGCTGGTGCCCGTCTTGCTGAGATACAGGATTCCTGCGTTGATGATGGTGGTGCCAGAGAAGGTGCTGGATGTGCTGCCGCCAAGCCTCAGCGCGCCAGCGCCCTCTTTCGTAAGGCCGTCCGCCCCGGCCAGGATGGAGCTGACAATGGCATCCGCATTGGCCGTGATGGTGGAGGCTCCTGCCAAGGTGAGTGTATTGCCGGTGACGGTGTATCCAGCGATGTCAAAACGCAGGCCGACGGCCGTGATGGAGGTCTCCAGAGTCACCGTGCCCGCAGATCCGCTGCCCGCGCCAAAGATGGCAAGGTCAGGATTGCTGCTGCTCCAGGCCTGATAGTCCGAGGTCGTGGTGTTGTACCACCGGAGGCTGCTGCTGGTGTTCCAGCCGCCGGTTCCATCCTGCAGGCCGGAGGTGGTGGTGTCGCCATCCCAGGTGAGATTGGCACCCTGCAAGGCATGGGCGGCAAAGAGCACCAGGACAGTCAGACAACGAGGTCTGTGTCGTGAAAAAAGAGGCACGGATTTTTTTTTGGGTGCCTCTCCCAAAGCAAAATCCGGCCCAGCTTTGAAAAACTAAAGACGATTATCGAAAGCTTTAGCGGCTCATCATGCGAGCCAGTTCCAGATTCCGGCGGAAACCTTCGCGGACGAGGGAGAGGTCGGAGTCCATGGCGAGCCAGGTGAAGCCCATGGCTTTGAGCTTTTCCTTGTCGTCGGCGTGGCGGACGAGGATGCCGCAGCCTTTGTCGTGATCCCTGGCAGCCTTGGCGACGGTGTGGACGCAGTCGTCGTAGGGGATGGGGGATTTGCGGGCTTTGAGGTCGAAAGAGAGGTCGGCGGGGCCGATGAAGAGGGCGGTGATGCCCTCCACGGCGGCGATGGCGGCAGCATTGCCCACTCCTTCGGCGGTTTCAATCTGGGCAAGGATGATGGGCTTGGGCGGATTGTCGCCGGGGAGGCGCATGCCGTAGCCGTAGGCGCGGACGGTGCGGGAGACGCCGCGGTGGCCGTCTGGCGGATAGGTGGCGGAGCGGACGCAGTGCTCCGCCTCGGCCACGGTGTTGACATGGGGGACCATGATGCCGTCGGCACCCCAGTCGAGCACGCGGGCGATGAGGTCGGCGTGCGGGGCGCTGACGCGGACGATGCCGAGGGTCTTGCTGCCGCGCAGGGCGCGGAGCTGGTCTGGCAGAGCGGCCTCGGACTCGCAGCCGTGCTCGAGGTCGATGAGCACCCAGTCGAAGCCGCACTCTGCGGCGAGTTCAGACATGGCGGGGGAGCCGATGGAGAGAAAGGTGCCGATGCGAGTGGTCATATGGGATCAAAGAATGTCGATGGTGGATTCGTTGCGCAAGCCGTTCAAGGCGAGGGCGAGGCGGGAGAGCGTCATCTCGCGCAGGCTGGAGCCGGAGGAGCCGCTGGTGATGAGGAAGAAGCCGTCGTCGCGGTCGAAGTAGCCGGCACCGACGCGGATGACGGACTTCACGATCATGTTGCGCAACAAGTGGAGCCAGAAGCGGCGGAGGTGATTGGACGGCAGGGGGCGGGCGCTGGCGTAGCCTTCGAAGGCGCGGGTGAGGAAGGCGGTGTCGTGAAAGCAGGCGAGCAGGGAGAGGTCGTCCAAGGGATCGCCACAGATGGAGTCGTCGAAGTCGATGAAGGCGGCGATGTGGTTTTCGCCACCGAGGATGTTCCAGAGGGCGAGGTCCTTGTGGACGAAGCAGCCGGTGTCGAGATCAAGAAGGGAGCGGTGGTTTTCGACTTCGGTGGCGATGTCCTGCCGCTGCGAGGCGGTGAGGAAACCACGGTTTACGAGGAAGGAGAGGTGTTCATCAAGGCGGAGATGAAAGTAGCCCGCATAGGTGCTGTGATAGCCGCGCAGACCACCATCCAACGGGCCAAAGCCTGGAAAGCTGAGAGTCTGCCAGGTGGCGACGGCGGCACCGATGTCGAAGGCGATGCGGGGAATGTCGAGGGTGCCCTGCTTGAACCAGTGATTGAGATCGGGGGAGGTGATTTTTTCCAATGCCTGCCAGGCGAAGGGAACGCGTGTGCGGGTGGCGTCGAAGCCATGCACCCTGGGGGTGATGACTCCTGTGCCGCGCACTTGATTGATGACTGAGGACTCGATGGCGAGCTGTCCGTCTTTTTCTGGTCCATTTTCCACCCGCACAAACATGGGGATGCCATCCACCCTGGCATTCCAGGTCAGGTGATTGCCCTGGCCCGCGCCTGCGCTGAGATCGACGGCCTGCGTGTGGAAGTGGGAGCACAAGGCCTCGCGCAACGGCTGCTCCACGGACGCGCCGGCATCGCCGCGTGTTTGTGTGCCATGGAAAGCCGCGGGGCGGTCGCACTTCCAGTAGTAGATGTCGCGGCGGCTCATCAATCCGGGGCGGTTTCACTGAGTGTCTGGGTGCCGGCACACGGTTGCGCCTCCTCACGGCATGAGCGGCGTTTCCACCAAGCGGCGGCAAAACCACCGATGATGTTCTGCATGACGCCGCTGAACACCGCCGCGGCTGAGGCCAGGGGCATGAGTGGAAAGTGCTCGCGCGCCAGTGCCGCAGCCATGCCGCCGTTCTGCATGCCTACCTCGATGCTGACGGTGCGCGCGATGGACTCGGGGTAACGCAGCATTTTCGGAATCACATAACCGACGACGAAGCCAATGACATGCAGCAGGAAGGCGGCAAGGGCCAGGACGCCGAAGTTGGCGGCGATCTCCGTGGCACTGGCGGCCACGATGCCACCGCTGACGAGCACAAAGGCCAGCACCGCCACCGTGGGGCCGCAGGCGCCGATCTTGCTGGCCGTGCGCGGGAGCTTCCAACGAATGAGCACGCCGAGCACGACGGGCGCCACGGTGAGCTGCAAGGCGGACAGGCAGAGGCCCCAGGCATCCACTGGGACATATTTGCCGGCCAGCAGGCTCGTCCACATGGGGGTGAAAAGAAAGGCGATAAAAGTGGAGCACATGGTCAGCACCACGGAGAGGGCGACATTCGCCTTGGCGAGGTAGCTGATCATGTTGGAGGCCATGCCGCCGGGACAACTGGCAACAAGAATGATGCCGACAGCGAGCCCGGGGTCGAGGTTCAGCATCCTGGCCACCAGCCAGCCGGTGATGGGCATGATGGTGTATTGCGCGCCAAAGCCGAGCACCACGCAGCCGGGCATGCGGCCGATGGCCTTGAAGTCCTCCAAGGTGAGCGTGAGCCCCATGCCCAGCATGGAGGCGGCCAGGGACCAGAAGATCCATGGCTTGTCGAACCACAGCATGGTCTCCGGTTTGAAGAAGGCGATGATGGCGAGGCTGACAAGCCACACCGGATAGAGGTTGTTGAACCAGTTGAAGAAGCGTTGCATGGCTGGGTGGCGGGATCAGGGGCGCTGGGATGGCTTGCCGCCCGCGGGCGCGACAAGCTCGTAACTGCCGCCGGGGCCGGCGACGCGGTACTCATCGAAATAGACGGTGTTCTGCGGGGTCTCGGCATCCACGCTGTGGTACTGGCCGAACTTGGCATAGGGGCCGAGGGCTTCGGGGTATTGCGTGATGATGTCCTTCTCGTTCACCACTTCTTTGCCGTCCTTCCAGATGGTCCAGAAGCCGTCTTCCTTGGCGGACCAGCGCACGTGCACGACCCAGTCCGTCCACTTGCCTTTCTCCAGCGGCAGGCGGGCGAGGGCGCGGCGCTTTTCGGTGGCGTTGCCGTTGATGAGCCAGCCCTCGCCATTCACGCGGATGGAGAGCACCGGGCTGGGGCCGCCCTGCTGGGTGTGCCACTGGAAGAGGACGGCGTTGGACTTCGTGGGAGCCTTGAAATCCTCCGGCACGAAGATGCTGAGGCCGTACCAGTAGTCTTTCTCCATCTCGATCTTGGTGATCCTTTTGCCGTCGGAGAACTCGGCGCGCTGGCCGCCATTGACCTCGGGATCGGTGGTGCGCAGCAGGGTCCTGGCGGCGAATTTTCCTGCGCGCACGGGGGAGGTGACGAGGGCAAGGGAGTCGTCCTGCGCCTTTTGCAGACCGAGCTGTGAGAGGCCGCCAGTCTCGAAGTCGCAAATTTTTAAGAGAGGCTGTTCCTCGCCGCGGGCGAGGCCGCCACAAGCGAGCAGCAGGAGAAGAGGGAGGTGTGATCTCATGGTTTTGCAGCGGGTTTGGGTGCGGGCAGCGGCACGGCCTGCGCGAGGGCGAGCATTTGCTCCTCATTCAAGGCGCGGCTGTAGATGGCGAGGCCGCCGATCTGGCCGCCGAAAAAGTTTCCCCAGGTCCCGCCGCGATGGACTGCGCCCACCGTGAAAGGCGAGCCAGCGCTGCCTCCGTCGAAGAGGCCGGCAGGATAGGGGAAGGGGTTGTAGTGCTCGAGCGAGTCGAGCCTGCCATCGAGATACACGCGGGACTCGCGGCCGTCGTAGGTCATGGCGAGGCAGTGCCACTCCTTCAGCGGGATCTCGGTGGCGCTGCTGGAGTACGTGATGCAGAACTGCTCCCCCGGTGTGGGGCCGCCGACGCCGGAGACGTGGCCGTGGATGCGGTTTTGCAGCGGGTAGCGCTTCATCTCATCCGCACGGGTGCCGCGCGGCGCGTTGAGAAAGAGGCAGTACTGGCGCTTGCCACGTGTCTCATCCCAGACGCCGGCGATGGCCTGCCAGGAGGATTTTTCCACCCGACGCACCCAGGCGACGACGGTGACCTGAGCATCCTTACCGTGGATGTCGAGCGCGCCGAGCTGGGCGCGGTCGAGCATGAACCACTGGCCGGGTTTGATACGGGCGCAGTGGGGGCCAAAGACGCCAGGCTCACCGCTGCGTACGATGGGGCCTTTCATCTCCTGCAGCGCGTAGGGCGTGGGACCACGGGCGACGCGGGGCTGCCCGGCCTCCTCCTGAAAGTCCCAGAAAGCGACGAGGTCTTTCTGATGGGCGGTGAGGGAGGCTGGCAGCCCACGCGCGGCGGGCTGCTGGGCGTGGGCGCTGGCAGCAACGCCGATGGCGAGGGCGAGAAGAAGTGTGTGCTGGAACGACATGGCCGGATGGGTGGCATGACCGGGGCGGGACGCAAGAGAACGCTGGGCCGCCGCAGGACATCATGGGTGGGCGGGGGTGGAGGCAGGGACGTCCCGCACGCCGGGGTAGCCCGGGCCGCCAGCCCCCAGATAGCCGTTGCTGGCACCCTTGGCATCCGCAGTCACCCAGAAGGAATAGAGCTGGCCGCCGGTGAGGTGGAAGCGGATGCGGACGGGCTTGCCTGCGAAGGCGGAGAGGTCGGCGGCGGCATCCCATTCGAGTTTTTGCCTGGTGTGATCGCCGATGAAGGGCCGGGAGGCGGCTAGCACCGCGCCTTTGTCATCGATCACCTCGGCGCGCAGCTCTCCTTTGGAAGTGTTGGCATTCACGAAGAGATGAGCGCCCTTGAACTTGACGGGGCGGGTGGTGAGCATGCCGCCGGTAGCCCCTGCATCCATGGAGGCAAAGCCATCGCGGCGCAGCGTGGCGAGGCCGATGCTGCCGCCAGTGTACATTCCACGATGACCGCCGGGGGCGATGCCGCTGGTGCCCATGTAGGGGAAGACAAGCTGGTCATCCAGCACAGCAAAGACGCCCGCCGCGCCATGCAGATAGGCGCGGTCCCAGGAGCCTTCCGTGCGGGAGCCGACGATGAAACCGCTGCGGTCCGGGCGGTCCCAGTGGAAGCCGTCACGGCTGAAGCCCAGCTCGAGGTCGAGGAGCTTGGGGAACTTGCCCTTGTCGCAGATCTCGTTCTTTGGCCCGCGATGGATGTAGTGCATGCCGACCATGAGGCTTTCATAGGCCACGGCGTTCAGGCTGTAGAGCTGCGGCGCCTCGCCCGCGCCGGGGTAGCGGCCCTCAGGCTCGGGCTGGTCGAGCTTGTCCGCGCAGGTCCAGAAGACGGACTTCTCCCAGTCCGCGCCTTTGAGGAAGTCATCGCTCTCGAAGTAGTAGCGGCTGCGTCCGCGAGAGGTCCCTTTCTTGATGCTGAAGACCCACTTCTCGCGGAAGGGATTGTAAAAGAAGGAGCAGTAGTCATCTGCGGCGATGGTGGTGGTCACGGCGTCCGAGAAGGTCTTGCCGTCTGAGAGATGCAGGGAGTGCATGAAGCCCTGGGGGCGGTGCTCCTTTGGCACGTGCAGCCAGCAGGTGAGGTATTTGATGCGTTCGGCGGGGTTCTTCGCATTGAGGTCCAGCCACACGCAGTTGTCGGAGCCGCCGTTGACGAGCTTTGGCCCCATCCAGCGCAGGCCTTCGGGAAGGAGCTGGCCACGGCGCGTCCAGGTCTTCATGTCCGTGCTGGTGGCGAGTGAGAGGGGGCCGCGCCATCCGGCGACGTGGAAGAGCTTGAAGAGCTTTTCCTCTGGATCGTAGAACAGGCCGCCCTGGCCGGTGAACATGGTGGCCTGCTCGCCGCGCTCGCCTTCGGTGGAGCCGCCGAGCTCGCGCGCCGTCTCGGGTTTGAAGACGGGGTTGCCCTCGAACTTTTTGGCCTGGTGGAAGGTGCGTTGGAGCGTGGTTTTTTCGATGAGGAAATCATCGACAAAAAGCTGGCGGCCGAGGTCGATGGGGATGGTCTTGGGCGGACGCTTCAAATAGGGCACATCCATGACCTCGGCGGTGCCTGGTTCGCGGAAGCGTGGAGGCCATTCATCCGGCAGCTCGATGCCGTTGTGGAGCTTTTCAGGTTTGGGCCCGGTGGCCTTGTTCGCCAGCATGAGGAGCTTTGCATCCTTCGACACGGGCTTTCCGGCGAGCACGTCCTCTTCGCGGAACTTTGCCATGAGAATCTCCGCGTCGGTGTGGCGGTTCCAGTCATAGAGGATGTGGATGAGGCCGTCGGGCGACTCGAAGCCATCGGGATAGGAGACGGCGTTTCGCTCATCGAGCATGAGGCCGCCTTTCCAGGTCCGGCCTTCGTCCTCGGAGAGCCACGCGCTCATGTGCGTGCGCTTTGGCAGGCGCTCGGCTGGCGTGCCATTCTTGACGAGCAGGATGCGGCCGGACTTCAGGCGGCGGAGGAAGAAACGGGAGCTGACGTTTTGCACCGTGGCGGCCTGTGTGGGTGTGCTCCAGGTGGCGCCGCCGTCGGTGGAGAAGCTTTCGTGGGGCTGGCCGCTGGTGCGGGCCAGCATCCAGAGGCGGCCGTCCTTGAGCTCGACGGTCATGTGCTCGTCAAACTGCCAGCCGGGGAACTGCAGGCTGCCGCGCTCCTTCCAGGTGGAGCCTTCATCAGCGGAGGCAAAAACGCGTGCTGTCTTCTTCTGCCAGTCGGACACGGGCAGCAGCCAGGTGCCGTCCATGAGCACGGTGGGCTTGTTCAGCGTGCAGCCTTCGGCGAACTGCACCGGTTCCGACCAGGAAGGCTCGGCTGCATCGGGATCATCGCAGCGCATCATCCAGTTGGTGATGCGTTTTTGTGGATCGCCGAGCTGCTGGTCAAAAAAGAGCCACAGGCGGCCTTTTGGGTCCGTCCAGAGATTGCCCACAAGGGCGCCGCTCAGAGTCTGCGTGTGGTCGGTGCGTGCGCCGACGGCGAGGCGCGGCTTTGACCATTTGACGCCATCGTCATCGCTGGTGGCCAGGAGGAAGTAGCCGTCCCTCTTGTCCCCGGTGCCGGTCCAGCAGCCCCAGATGCGGCCTTTGGGGGTGCGGTCCATGCCGATGATCATGGCGCCGCCACGGGCATCATCCTGAAACGCCGCGCCCGGATTCGTGAGGACCACGGGGGCGTTGGGGTTCTGCTCATGCACGGCCGCGCCATCTTGAAGGATGAGCAGCACCATCTTCCGGAACTTCAGGCGGTCGCCGGTTTTCACGGCTTTGCGGTAGAGGCTGACGCGGTTGATCTCGCCGGGGAAGAGCTGCGTCTCCGGAACATCGACCTTCGTGAAGCCAGCCTTGAGCAGGGCCTCCTCCTGGCTGGCCGCCGTGGGGCGCACTGTGGGCGTCAGTGCCAGCAAGGTGCCGGCCTTGGTGACGGTGATGTCGGTTTTCTCGATGCTTGTGCGGTGGAAGGGAAGGCCGCGAACCGAATCGGGCATTTCATCGATCACATAGCCACGGTCGGTGAAGAGCTTCACACCCACCTTCATTCTGGCCGGTTCTGGCGGCGGTGGAGGCGGCCAGTCGATGCGCTTCTGCCCTGTCTGCGGCTCGAACTTGCCGGTGCTTTCCAGCCTGCCAAACATGATGCGCTCCTTGCGGCTGGCGTCCTTGCCGCCCTGGGTCACGCAGAGCCAGATCGTGCCCTCATGCTCATGGAAGGTCGGGTATTGGAAGGACTTCGGTGTCTCGAAGCGGTATTTGCGTTCCCAGGTGCGGCCGTCGCGGGAGATGTCCACATTGAAGACGCTGCGGCTTGCCCCCTGGATCTGTGTGGCCTCCTGCCAGCCGAGGTAATAGACGCCGCCGAACTGGTCGAAGGTGGGCTTGGAGTTCAGGCCGTTGGGCACGAAGGGCATCTCCCTGCCCGTACTCCAGCTCCGGCCATCCTTGCTGGTGCTGAAGTGGTAGTTGCCCTTGTCGTTGCGGCAGATGGCCATCCAGGTGCCGTCGGGCAGGCGGTTCACGGCAGACTCGCTGAGCTGCTGGCTCTGCGGCTCATTGAAGTGGCCGAGCACCTCAAACGTCACAAGGTCATCATGCACCAGCGCGAGCGCGTTCTGCTTCCCACCGAAGTTGTTGAGCGCCACATGCAGCTTGCCGTCGAACTTTTTGAACGAGTCGAAGATGAAGAAGGAGGAGTCGTCCGCCTTCTTCTTGAAGCCCTGGGCCGCAGCGTCCGCATGGAAATACTGCGGCTGGAAGTCAAACGTGCCTGCCGCCGTCTTCAGCTTTGCCTTGTGGATCGTTGCGGCGAACTCCCCGGACTTCAGGTCAAAGTCGCGATACCACATCTGCGACTGCCGCTTGCCGGGGTCCTCGCTGGTGAAGTAGCAGCGCAGTGTGCTGGCATCCTTTTGCAGGATGCGCGGCACAAAGCACGCGCCCACGGGCAGCGTTTCGTTGGCAAATGCCTGCTCGCCTTTCGCGAAGTCGATCACCTTCTCCAGCTTCAGTGTCTTGAGATTCACAATCGACATCGTGGCGTAGATGAACGGCCAGCCCGCGCTCTCGCCCGCCCGCTGGTCGTTCGCCTCGGTGACGACATAGGCCTTGTCACCCACGCAGACGAACTCCGCGTCATGCGCGCCTTTCACCTGTGGCGCGGAGGTGTTGATGAGGCGCCGCATGACAACATCGCCTGCCAGGGCGGGATCCCATCCGGCGGGGAGGAGGGAAGGCTTGTCGAGTTTGTTAATGATTTGGCGCAGGGTGACGGAGCCGGAGACGTCGCGACCAGCGGCCACGTCCTCCTCCTTGAACTTGGCCAGCAAGATGTCGCCGGCACCCTGGCGGTCGTGGTCGTAGGTGATCCAGAGGAGGCCGTCCCTGTCCTGCACGCCGTCGGGATAGGAGATGCCGTTGCGCTCATCCAGCAGCAGGCCGTTGTTCCAGGTGGCGCCGTCGTCGGTGGAGAGCTGCGCGGTGAGGTGGCTGCGGGAGCGGCCTTTGAAGCCGTGGTGGTTCACCAGGAGGAGATTGCCGGAGGCGAGGCGGCGGATGAAGAAGCGGGAGCCGGGATTGGGAATCGTGCTGGCTTTGATCTCGGTCCAGGTCCTGCCTTTGTCGGAGGAATGGCATTCCCAGAGGAAGCCGCTGCCGGTGCGGGTGAGGAGCCAGAGGCGGCCGTCGCGCAGCTCGGTGATCATGCATTCCAGCGCCCACTCGGGTGCGAGGAGGGAGCCGTGGAGCTGCCAGGTTTTGCCCTCGTCGGTGGAGATGCCAACGCCTTGGAGCTGCTTCGGCCCGGCGAACCACTCTTTGATGGGTTCGGCCGCATGTGTCACCGGCATGATCCACTCGCCGGTGGAAAGGACGGTGGGCTTGTTCATGCGGAAGGCGTAAGGGGCGTCATAGCCCACGCGGAACTCCGGGCCGAAGATGGGAGTCTTGGCGTCGGGGTTCTCGCAGAGGCGGGCGTGGACATCGTGAACGGCGGTGTCCTTGCCGCCGCGGTTGAAGATGTACCAGAGGCGGCCTTTGGGGTCGATCCACAGGGTGGGGTCGAAGCAGCGCGTGCCGTCCTTGGGCAGGGCCATGACGGATGGTGGCGTGAAGGTCTTCCCGCCGTCGTCGCTATGGGAAAGGTAAACCTCGTTTTCGATGGCGGGTTCTTTGGAGCCGCCGGAGAACCAGGAGGCGAAGACGCGGCCTTTCGCGGTTCGTTCCAGGCCGGGGATGCCCTGCCACTGGCGCTCCATTGAGGCGGGCGAGTCCACGGCAGGCTGGGCAGCCGCCCACGGCATGGTCAGGGCGAGAAGGAGGAGAATCGGTTTCATCATGGCTGTGAGGAAGCACAAACGCGCCTTGGATTGACCATTCAGCGTTAGTGAGCAGGTTTGAGGTGATATGTTAACATTCGTCAGTGCCCATGACGATGTGTAAGGGGGTGGCGGGCAGGGGCACATATGAATCGGGTAAAAATTCGGCGACACTGCCGCCGAATTCGACGTCCGTTTCAGATGCTCGGAGAGGAGCCGGGAAAAGCGGATCCGGCAGACACTGTCTGCCGAAACGGCGATGCGTCGTTGCCAGCTGTATGACCTAGACAGGTTCTCAAAAAGCTTGTCACATTCCCGGCGGCGGAGCGGAGCCATTGGCTGCGTGGGTCGCTTGCCTGTTATGTTCCAATAGCAGGCTGCGCTTCCGCCTTGCCACCGGGGCCGCTGCGCTCACCGGATCATCCATGACCATCTTTTGGAGAACCTGTCTATCTTGAGTTCGGTGGCAGGAAAAACATGATCGTGGATTTGAATCTGAGCTTTGCCGTTTGGGCTTTTCTATTCCACCTTCAGCTTGTCCAGCGGAATGACCGCCATCTCCGCGCTGTTGTGGTTGCCACCCCGGCCACCGTTGTTGGAGTAGGCAACGTAGAGCTTGCCCTCATGCTCCAGGGCGCATGGGTAGGAAAGACTGAGCTTCTCCAGGGACTCGCCAGGGCCATTGGGGAAGAGTGCAGGGCGGATGACATAGACCTTGCTGAATGTCGGCTCTCCCGGTTTGCTCACGGCGATGGTGAGCGGGGACCGACGGCCGCCGTTGTCCGCCGCATTCGTGCAAACGAGATAGCGCTGACCGGTGCTGAGCATGCCGGAGGCTGGCTTGGAGGTGGTCATGGGCAGGTTGCTCTCCGCCATCGTGGTCCAGGTGCGGCCGTGGTCGGTGCTTTTGGAGACGAGGGCCAGGGGCTTGGCGCCGTAGCGGGCGATGTTGAGGATGGTGGAGCCGTCCGCGATGATGCCCGACTCGCCCCAGACCTTGAGGCCTTGGGGAGCTGGGAGGGTGACGAGGTCCCACTTCGTGAAATCATCGCCATGGCTGATGACGACGGCGGCGGGGTTGGTGGTGTGGTTGGAATAAGCTCCGGCGCAGATGCCTGGCATGATCCAGTTTCCATCGCTCATCTTCACCGGCTGGTTCAGCGCCCAGAAGCCGTTGGAGGCGGTGAGGCCTTTCGGCTCCCAGCGGTTGGTGGCCTCGTCCAGCACATAGGCGCGGGTGTGGATGTTGCCCATCTTGCCATGGAAAGCTCCGTGGAAGGCCCAGAGGCGGCCTGCGTGAGAAAGGAAGACGCCATGGCTCACGGCGAGGTCGTCGGACTCGGTGCCGGTGTCGATGGTGAAGACATCACCCCAGGTCTTGCCGCCGTCCTCGCTCACCCGGCCGCGGGCTTCCTCGCTGGCGGTGTTTTCGCTGCCCTTGTTGTGGCCAAAGGAGGCATACAGCCTGCCCTTGTGCCAGGCCAGGCTCAGACCATGGAGCCATGGGTACTGGTCCACCTCTGGCTCATGCTTTTTGATGACGTGGAATTCGACGCCTTGGAGCGCAGGGAGGCCGGCGGCGGCGGGGAGTGTCTGCGTTTCATCCCACAGCGGGAAGTCTGCCTTCACGGGCTGGGGCACCTCATGAGTGGCGCTGACGGGCTGGTAGGCTATTGGCGTGACGTGAGGTTCGAAGCGCGCCTCGTCCAAGGCTCCGTGGAAGGGTTGGCGGAGTTTTCCGTCCTCGCGCAAGCCGCCGAGGGTGATGGGGGCGGCGGTGGGTGCCAGGGGCTTTTTAAGGGCGGCCTCGCCGATGAGCTGCCCGTTGAGATGCAGCATGGCCTTGTCCTTGGTGATGGTCAGGGCGGCGAGATGCCAGTGGCCGGCCTTGAGGATCTTTTTGCTGCGGATGGTCGTCCAGCCGCCCTGCCAGGCGTAGGCGCAGAGGGTGCCGTCGTCCTCCAGCATGAGGCTCCACTGGCGCTCCTTGAGGGAGTAGCGGTTCTTCCCCGCAATGAGCTGCTGGCCGTTTTCGAGCACGTGGGGATTGAACCAGATCGAGAAGGTGAAAGCGTCGCCGCCATTGAGCGCCGCACTGCCTTTGAGGCCGATGTTGGAGCTGCCATCCAGCAGCAGGCTCTGGCCCACGGCGCCGGGGACGCTGCGTGAGCTGCCGTGGATGGTGAGGGCGGTGTCAGCGGGTTTTTCCAGGGGCCACTGTTCGGCGGGCGCGGAGGTGGCGAGACAAAGACAAAACAGCAGGGCGGGGCAGGTCTTCATGGGTAAAGGCCTGAACGTCGGGCGGGGGGCAGTTCAGACGCCGGGCTGACGATAGACCGTGTTATCTTAACATGGGCCATCGGCTTCAGGAACGTGCTGTTCACGGGGGGGTGGCGGAGCATTCGATCACAGGCTTCCCGGCACTTCGATCCGGCCAAGCCCACGGCAGATGCGAATGGAACGGGCATGAAGACCACACTTCTAGCCCTATGGCTGACGGTTCCACTCGCGACAGCGGCAGGCGCGGCCGACAATGCGGAGGCATTTTTGCAGGAGGAGATCCTTGCCGTTCTGCGGGTTGTTGAGGACCCGGACGGCCAGACCAATGTGCGAGCGGGTCCCTCCACGAAGGCCAAGGTGGTGGCGCAGGTGCCATCCGGCAGTGTGGTTTCTGTGCTGCCGGAAGACGCCAAGGATGGCTGGGCACGCGTGGACGATGGCTCCGAGGACGAGCATTACATCCATGCCAGCCGCCTGAAGTCCCTGAAGTCCTGGAAGCAGTCTGGCCCCACGGAGGTGGGGGGGAACGACAAGTCCGCCACACTGAAGCAGGCAGGGGCGGAGATTCAGGTGAAGTCGCAGCCCTTTGACGCGAAGGCGCACGTCATCACCAAGGACGCGGACGGCCTGGTGCTGGTGGATGGCGGAGAGGTCTGGGGGCGCGATGGGGACCTGCCTGCGCACAGCCTTGAGATGACGGTGAAACTCGGTGGCAAGGAGGTGCCGCTGCCGAAGGAGGCGCTGCAGCATCTCTACGAGCCCTTCATGGAGTCGCTGGTGCTGCTGACGCCTGGTGATCCCGCCAGGAAGGCGGTGGTGGTCATGACGAACGGAGATGGCGCGGGAGGCTACTGCGTGGCCTGGGCGTTTGAGAATGGAGCGTATCGGGGGCGCGCGGTGTTTGTGCCGTTCTGAGCCAGGGCGTTTTTTGCCAGCCCTCCCTCGTTCTGGCGTGGCGAACGCAGCGACGGTGGAAAGTTCCCAGAACCGCCACAAATCCGCTCTTGCCAGCCCGCACACGTCTCGCGCATCCTTGGCCCATCATGATCCGTGCTTTTTTGCTTCTCTGCCTTGCCGCTGTCGGGCCGTTGAAGGCCCAGGAAAACAGACGACCGAATGTCCTGTGGCTGATCGCCGAGGACTTTGGGCCGCATCTGGGGTGCTATGGGACCCAGGAGGTCAGCACGCCGGTGCTGGACGGGCTGGCGGCGAAGGGCATGCGGTTCACCCGCTTTTACACCACCGCGCCGGTGTGCTCGGCCAGCCGGTCGGCGTTTAACACGGGAATGTACCAGACGACGATCGGAGCGCACAACCACCGGTCCCACCGGGATGACGGCTACACCCTGCCGGAAGGGGTGAGGCTGATCAGCGAGCGGATGAAGGAGGCGGGATACTTCACCGCGAATGTGAAGGAGCTGCCTGCCGAGGCGGGTTTCAAGGGATCGGGAAAGACGGACTGGAATTTTTCAGCGCCCAAGCAGCCGTTTGACTCGCAGCAGTGGGATGACCTGAAGGCGCACCAGCCGTTCTACGCGCAGGTGAACTTCCAGGAGACGCACCGCGCCTTCCACGGCCCGCCGCATGCGGACCCGGCGAAGGTGGAGGTGCCGCCGTACTACCCGGACCATGAGGTGACGCGGAAGGACTGGGCGCAGTATCTGGACGCGGCCACGGAGCTGGACCGCAAGATCGGCCGGATCATGGAGCTGCTAAAGCGGGACGGGCTGCTGGAGAACACCATCATCTGCTTCTTTGGGGACAACGGGCAGGCCCATGTGCGGGGCAAGCAGTTCTGCTATGAGGAGGGGCTGAATGTGCCGTTCATCATGAGCTGGCCGTCCGCCCTGGCGGTTCCGGCAGGGTTTGAGGCCGGGAAGGTGAGCGACCGGCTGCTGATGAGCATCGACCTGACGGCGACCTCGCTGGCCTTTGCGGGCATCCAAAAGCCGGAGGGGATGCAGGGACAGGTCTTCCTGGGGCCGAATGCAGAGCCGGCGCGCGAGCACGTCTTTGGCGCGCGCGACCGCTGCGACATGACGGTGTTCCGCTTCCGCACGGTGCGGGACGCGCGGTATCGCTACATCCGGAACTTCACGCCGGACCGGCCCTTCCTGCAACACAACCGTTACAAGGAGGCGCAGTATCCGGTGTGGAACCTCATCAAGGAACTGGCGGCGCAGGACAAGCTGACGCCGGAGCAGGCAGTGCTGGCCGCGCCGGCGATGCCGGAGGAGGAGCTCTACGATTTGCAGGAGGACCCGTATGAGATTCGCAATCTGGCCAGGTCCAACCGGCCGGAGCACCGTGCCGCGCTGGATCGGCTGAGCGGCGTGCTGGCAACATGGATCGAGCAGAGCAACGACCAGGGGCGCATCCCCGAGCCGGAGGACGTGGCCAAGAACGAGGGAAGCACCCAGGGGCCGCCGCCGGAAAAGAAGAAGGGACAGGGGAAAAAGAAACCGTGACGATGGGACAAGCCCGGCCATTTTCCCGCGCGTGAAGCTGCTACCCCACCATCGTGCGCATGATGCGCAGTATCTGATCCAACGCTGGAGTGTGCTGGCAGGGCAGGCAGGCTGCGTGCTGCGCACGCTGTGCATGGCGGATGACCTGCCCGTGATTGTCATCGAGTCAGCCGCGGCCCAGCAGGGGCGGGAGGCTGTGTATCTTTCAGCGGGAGTGCATGGCGATGAGGCGGGCGCGGCGTGGGGGCTGCTGGCATGGGCGGAAACGCATGTGCAGGCGATTCGTGACGGCTCCTTCCTGATCGCCCCCTGCATCAATCCAGTGGGGTTGATGCTGAACACGCGGGTGGACCATCGCGGCATTGACCTGAACCGTTATTTTCACGTGGCGGATGACCTTGTCTGCGGCGCGTGGCAGCGCTGGATCACCGGCCGAGCGATGAAGTTTGGCCTGTGCCTGCATGAGGACTACGACGGGCAGGGCTTGTATCTCTATGAGCTGAATCCTTCGGAGGAAACCGTGGGGCATGAGATCCTGAGCCGGTGCGCCAGCATCCTGCCCCCTGATCCGCGTGCCGACATCGACGGCCAGCCTGCGGAGCGTGGTGTGCTGCGCCGCCGTGAGCTGCCCACCCACCTCCCCGGCATGCCGGAGGCGGTGGAACTGCACCTGCGCAACTGCCCGCTGACCCTCACGTTTGAGTCCCCCTCGGAGTTTGATCTGGACACGCGGGTGAGCGCGCAGGTGGCGTTCATAGAGGCGTCCCTGTCCATCCTATGCTCATGAGGAGGGCGGCCACGCAGCATTCCCTGCCGCAGGGCGCGTTGTTGCTGCTGCTGCTGCTCGCCATGTCATTGTGCGCGTGCTCGGTGACGGGGGGAAAGAGCGTGCGGCCCAAGCTGCGCCCGGATGAATGGGTGGCGGGAGATGGCAAGACGATGCCCAGCAAGGTGTGGCCGGTCCCGGCCGGTGTGCAGGAGCGCGGCGTCGTCATCACCGTGCATGGCCTGAGCGGGGCGAAGTCGGACTTCTGGTATCTGGGGGAGACGCTGCCGCCGCGCGGCTACGTGGTGTATGCCTATGACCTGCGCGGCCAGGGGCATGACCCTGTGGTGGAGGAACGTGGCGACGTGTCTGCGGCAAAGGCCTGGAAGCGTGATCTGGCGACCTTCCACTCCCTGGTGAAGCGCAGGCACCCGCGGCTGCCGGTCTTCTGGTACGGGGAGAGCCTGGGAAGCCTGATTGCGCTGCACACGGCCGCAGACCAGATCTGGGACTGGTATGATCCGGACGGCATCATCCTGGCCACGCCTGCGGCGGGCCTTCGTGTGACGGTGAGCACCTTCCAGCGCCTGCTGCTGGAGACGGCAGCCAAAGTCGCGCCCAAAACGCGCTACTCCCTGGGTGAGCTTGCAGGCGTGGACGAGTCAAAGATCCAGGTGACATCACAGTCAACCCATGGTGGCCAGATGGCGGTGACGCCGCACCACATCAGCCAGTTTTCCCTGCGCCTGCTGACCACGGTGGGCGGGATGATCGACAACAGCAAGGGGGCGGCCCAGCGGCTGCGCATGCCGGTGCTGTTTGTGGCCTCGCCAAAGGATGTGCTGTCGTCGGCGGACCAGATCCAGGGCCTGTTTGCCGCGGTGCGCAGCCGGGACAAAAAGCTGCTGTGGTACACGCGCTCCTACCACCTGCTGCTGCATGATGTGCAGCGTGAGGAGGTGGTGAACGACGTGGCGAAATGGCTGGACCGTCAGGTGAAAGAGCGTGAGCGCTGAGTTCCCCATGCCAGGGCATGCGGCGTTGAAGGCGGAGCCTGTGGCCTCAGTGAGGTCAGGACAATAAAAAAGGCAGGAACCAGGCGGTTCCTGCCTTTCGGTCACGACGGCATGGAGGCTCAGCGGGTTTCTTTGAGCTTCGCCACCAGGAAGTCGATGGTGAACTTGTGCGTCACATCCGGAGCGCCGGGATACTCCAGCTCGCATGGCACGCCGTTGGCCTTGCAGTGCTCCTGCAGCTTCACGCCGAAGTTGGCGGTGTGGGTGGGGTCCTTCTCCTCCTTGCCCAGGGCGGGAGGGGCGCGGAAGGTGAGATAGATGGGGGGATCATCGGAGGAGACGAGCGCGTAGGGGGAATACTCCGCGATCCAGGGCAGGATCTTTTCGCGCGCGGCGATGAAGTCGTCGAAGGTCTTGTAGGTGCCGTTTTTGAGGAATGCGTGGGCGCCGTATCTGCTGTTGGGCGTCCATTCGCGCATTTGCTGCGGGTCCAGCGTGGTCTGTGCGCCGGAGACTGCGGCGCACCAGAGGCGGGTGGACTCGCGGGCGATGGGGTTGTCGCTCTTCGGGTCGGCCATGTCCGGGTGGAAGGCCAGCCAGAGGCTGCTGCATGCGCCGGCGGAGCCGCCACTGGCGCCGATGCGCTCCTTGTCCAGGTTCCACTCCCCGGCCTTGCTGCGCACGGTCTGCAGCGCCAGCGCCGCGTCGGAGAGGGGTCCCTTCACCGGCGGCTCCACGTCCTGGGACTGGGAGACGTAGCGGTAGTTGATGGAGACGACGGAGATGCCCTTGGCGAGGTAGGGCTCCACGGCGAGGCTTTTTTTGTCGCCGCCCTGCCAGCCGCCACCATGGATGTAGAAGAGCACCGGGGTGGGCTTGTCTGACTTTGCCTGCCAGAAGTCGAGCACGTTCCGCTCATGCGGGCCGTAGCGGAAGTCCGCCTGCGTGGGCGTGGGGTTCTTGGGATAGACCTTGGCGGCTTTTTTGGCGGGCTCGGCCTTCTTTGCGGGCTCCGCTTTTTTGGCAGGAGTCTCAGCGGCGAAGGCGACGCCGGTGAGCAGGAGGAGGGGCAGGGTGAATTTCATGTTGGACCGATCAAACGTCGGCTCTTCCGGTCATCTCACAGATTGCTTCAGAACATCATTCCGCGCTCTCTTTGAGGGGCGGCCGGTGCTCATGCCGAATTTGCAGGACCGTTACCACTTTCTCCACTTCATCGATCGTAAACAAGACCCGCCATCCCACATCTGAACTCCATGGGCGGAACAGCATTCGACGGAGCACCACATCAGGATGCCATCTGCCGTTTGCAGCAGCCAGACTGTGGCGTTCAGGGTGTGAAAGAAGTTTTTCGAGGGCCAGATCCAGTTCCCATGTCCACCGCTTTGCCAGCGCGTCACCATCCTCCAGTTCCGTGCGATACCATCGTCATTGCTGCTGGATGCTTTGTTTGGCTTCAGCCGCGAGGGTCAGAGAATAGCTCATGCGCGATGCGACGTCATTTCGTCATCACGGTGGAGGCTGTCAAAAAACTCCCGTGCGGGCGTGCCGCGTTCTCCTTGCGCATACGCCTCAACTGCTGCCTGCAGCCGCTGGTCCATTTGATGTTCATGAGCTTCCCAGGCCATCTTTTCATAGGCGTCCACCGGCACAAGCACTGCCGCCGGCTCGCCATCCTGTGTCAACACAGTCGGACGACCGCTCTGCTTCAAGCGTGCTGAGTGCTCACGGGTGTCCAAGGCGAACTCCGCCATGCTGAGGACATCCGTGTTAAGGACCATGTTCATGATGCAAAAAGTATCATAGCCCGCCCCAGGCCAGCAAGCCGCAAATGAAGTGTGTGGCAGCTCCTTGGAGATGCTGTCGTTCGTCACTTCCGCAGTGTCTCCACCAAATACTCGGTGATGTTTTTGTGCTTCACGTTTGGCGCGCCGGGATAGACGAGCTCGCACTGGGTGCCGATGGCCTGGCAGTGCTCCTGGAGCTTCACACCGTAGTTGGAGGTGTGGGTGGGGTCTTTCTGGGGCTGGCCAATGCCCGGCACCGAGGTGTAGAAAAGGTACACGGGCGGGTCGTCCTTGCTGACGTGTTCGTAGGGGGAGTACATCTTGATCCACTTCAGCACGGATTCGCGCTTTTCCAGGAACTCGGCAAAGCGGGTGTCGCGGGTCTTGCGGTCGTTCGGGTCCATGAAGCCGAAGGCGTGGCCGCCGTAGCGGCTGTTCGGCGTCCATTCGATGAGCTGCCTGGGGTCCAGGGAGGTCTGTGCGCCGCTGACGGCCGCGGTCATGAGGCGCGTGGACTCGCGGGCGATGGGGTCCTTGCTCTTGGGATCGGCCATGTCGTCGTGGAAGGCGAGGTAGAGGCTGCTGCACGCGCCTGCGGAGCCGCCGCTGGCGCCGATGCGTGTCTTGTCGATGTTCCACTCGGCAGCCTTGCTGCGCACAAACTGGAGGGCGCGCGCGGCGTCCTCCAGCGGGGCCTTCACCGGCGGCACCACGCCGTCGAGCTGGGCCTGCCAGGAGTAGCGGTAGTTGATGGAGACGATGGAGATGCCTGCCTTGAGGAAGGTGTCGCGGTCATTGACCGGCCCTTTGTCGCCAGCCACCCAGCCGCCGCCATGGATGAAGAACAGCAGCGGCGTGGGCTTGGCGGAGTCCGCCTTGTAAAAGTCGAGCACCTGGCGCTCATGCTTGCCATAGGGCACGTTGGCCAGGGTTGGCGGAAACTGGGCTGGCGGCACCGGTTTGTCTGCGGCGGGCACCTGGGCATGCAGGGAGGTGGCAATGAGGAGTGGGAGGAGAGCCAGTTTCATGGGTGGGAAGTCTTTCAAAACGCGGCTGGGGCGCGGAGCTTGCGGGAGCGTGGCTCCATTCTGTGCTGTGGCGGGGATGGCTACTGGCCGAAGCGGGCGGTGGCGGCCTTGAGGAAGCTGGCGCCGATGTTTTTTCCCTCGTCCTTCCGCCAGCCGCCGGTGTGCTGGACCATGAAGATCATGGCGATGCCTTTGCCGTAGTCGATGGTCATGTTGGTGGCGTGCGCGCCGCCGTGGCCGAAGGTGGTGCCGTTGAGGGAGTAGCCGAGGCTGTAGGCATTGAGGCCTTCGGCGGTCTGCCTGGTCTGGAGCTGCTTGAGCGCGGCCTCTGAGATGTAGCGTCTGCCGTGAAGCTGGCCGCCGTTGAGAAGCATCTGGCAGAAGGTGGCGACGTCAGCGGCAGTGCTGTAGAGGCCACCGGCGGGCATGGGCTGGCGAATGCGCTCATGAAGCGGATAGTGGAGCTGGCCCACCGGCACGGCCTCGATGTCCGTCTTGTCCTTGCTGGGCTTGTAGGAGAGGGCAATGCGCTTTTCCTGCGCCTCGCTGGGCCAGAAGGTGGTGTCCTTCATGCCCAGCGGGTCAAAGAGGCGCTGCTGCATGAAGTCCTCGTAGCTCATGCCGGTGATGACCTCGATGATGCGCGCGGCGGTATTGATGCCCGCGTTGGAGTATTGGTATTTGGTGTCGGGCTCGAAGTCGAGCGGCAGGGCGGCGTAGCTGTAAACAGCGGTGCGCAGCGGCAGCATGTCGAGCGTGGGATTCTCCACGGGGGACTTGAAGGGCAGGCCGCTGGTGTGGCTGAGGACATTGCGCACGGTGATGGGGTGCCTGGGCTTTTTGAGGAGCACATGCCCGCCATCTTTTTCGGCCACGACCATCTGGCCTTTGAACTCCGGCAGGTATTTCTCCACAGGATCTTCGAGGCTGACCTTGCCCTCGTCCACCAGCATCATGAAAGCAGTGGCGGTGATCGGCTTGCTCATGGAGGCGATCCAGAACATGGCGTTCTGGGGCATCGGCTTCTTTGCCGCCACATCCGCGTAGCCCACGGCACAGGCATCCAGCACTTTGTCCTTGTCCACCACCATGGTGACGGCGCCCGCCAGCACCTTGTCATCCACAAAGGGCTGCAGGGTGGAAGAGATGCGGCTTGCCGTCTCCGCCCGGAGGGAGGAAACAGCCAGCAGGAGGATGAACGAAAGGCGTCGGGTGATCATGGATGATCATCCCAAACGCCTTTGGCCGGTCATTTGTTCAACCAGTTGATCACATGCGGCAGATCAGCAGCTCGCGCTCGTAGATCAGCTCCTTGGGCAGGTGGCTCTTGAGATCGATGAAGAGTTCTTCGTGGGAGAGGATCTCCTGGCGCCAGGCCTCGCGGTCGAAGTGCTGCAGCTCCTCGAACTTTTCCTTGG